>CAZRYD010000104.1:0-13638 GCA_964604225.1 uncultured Caldilineaceae bacterium | reverse complement strand
CCTCTTCGGCCAATTTTTGCTCGTCTCCCAATATTATTGCCACAACTGTCACAGCACGTTCGAGTGGTGTAAGTGGCAGGGGGAAGGAGATATGAAACGTGATGCGTGATTCGTGAAAATTTCTTCACGAATCACGCATCACGTTTCACGCCATGCAATTTTCTCACTTGCTTTATAATGTAACTCCCGACGGTATCGCCACCGTCACCCTCAACCGGCCCGAAGCGCGGAACGCCATCAGTGTGGAGATGCGCCACGATTTGCGCGCGCTGGGCGACCTGCTGTTGACCGACAGCGCGGTTAAGGTCGTCATCTTTACCGGCGCGGGCGACGAAGCCTTTTCCGCCGGCGGCGATATTGGCCATTTTGAGCGGGAGTGGCTGACCGCTGACTTTCGCGCGCACGGCCACCATCTGACTGAATTTTTCAATTTGCTGGAGATTCTCGAAAAGCCGGTCATCGCTGCCCTCAATGGCGTAGCTACCGGGGCCGGGCTGCAACTGGCCCTGGCCTGCGATTTGCGGCTGGCTTCCACGAATGTCCGCTTTGGCTTTCGGGAGAATTTCATCAATCTCATCCCCGGTCACGGCGGCACAGTGCGACTGGTGCGGCTGGTCGGCCTGGCCAAAGCCAAAGAGTTGATTTTTCTAGGCGATTTCCTTTCGGCGGAAGAGGCTCAGGCTATTGGTCTGGTGCACCGAGTAGTACCTCACGATACGCTACTAACCGAAGCCCAGACGCTGGCCCAAAAATTATTACAACGCGCCCCGCAATCGCTGGGGCTGGTCAAGCGACTGCTGCTGGCGGCTAACCAAACCGACCAGGCTTCGGCTCTGTTTCTGGAAAGCCTGGCCCAAAGCATCCTCATTAAAACAGAGGACCACCAGGAGGGTATCCGCGCCTTTCGGGAAAAACGCAAGCCGAAGTTTACCGGACGATAATGTTATTTCGAAATCCATCAGAAGTTACGCCAGTGATTAGCCCGGTTGACATCCGCCAGCCCGATATTGCTCATCAGATCCACACCCTGCAAAGGGCTTCTTACACTATCGAAAGCCAACGCATCGGCTATCCCGACCTGCCACCTCTGCGGGAGACAGTTGCAGATTTACAGCGTTCAGAGGAGCAGTTTCTAACTTTTCAGGAGACCGGACAGATTGTCGGCGCAGTTTCTTATCTTCAAGTGGACAATACTCTGGAAATCTGCCGGATGGTGGTCAGCCCCACTCACTTCCGGCGCGGCATCGCCGGCAAGCTGCTGGAAGCCGTTGAAACTATCGCCCCAGACATCCGGCAGATTACCGTTTCAACCGCCGAGAAAAACCTTCCGGCGGTGACTTTGTATGAAAAACACGGTTATCACGTCGCCCAGCGAACCACGCTCAACGATGGCTTAGTTCTGGTCGAATTACACAAGCAGGTAGCCTCATGATTATCGCCTACAATGGCAAACAACCCCAAATTGCGGACGATGCTTTTATCGCCCCCAACGCCACCATCGCCGGAGATGTTATTATCAAATCTGGGGCCAACATCTGGTTTGGCGCAGTGCTGCGCGGCGACGAGAATCAGATCATTATCGGCGAGCGCAGCAGTATCCAGGATAACGTGGTCATCCATTGCAGCGCCGAAAATCCGACCATTATCGGGCCGGATGTAACTGTCGGCCACTCGGTGGTGCTGGAAGCCTGCCACATCGAGGCCGGCGCGCTCATCGGCATGAACGCGACGGTGTTGGATGGGGCGGTCGTCGGCGAGCGGGCGCTCATCGCCGCTGGCAGCGTGGTGCGCGAGAATCAGGTCATCCCTGCTGACACCCTGGCCGCCGGTGTGCCCGCCCAACTCAAGGGCCAGATGTCCGCAGCCGCGCGGGAACACGTGGCTACAGCGATAGAGGTATATCAAACGTTAGCCAAGAATTATCAAAAAGCACTAATGAACCAATCCACAGATACACCCAGATAAACCCAGATGGTCATCTAAAAAATATCTGTGTGAATCTGGGTTCATCTGTGGACCCCCAGAAAGGATTTGAGGCATGGCAACTCATTTCATTGCAGGCGAATACGTCCCATCCACCGGCAGTGCAGTGCACGAAGTTGTCAATCCGGCGACGGGAGAAGTGGTTGACAGGACTCCGCGCGGTACAATTGAAGATGCCAACGCAGCGGTTCAGGCGGCGGCGGATGCTTTTCCCGGCTGGTGGGACACCCCGGCCAGCAAACGCGGGGCTATTCTGTACAAAGCTGTTGAGACTATCCGGGCTAATGTGGCCGAGCTGACCCGCCTGCTCACCGGTGAACAGGGTAAGCCGCTGGCCGAAGCCAAAATGGAAATCCACCGCTTCGCCCACACCATCGAGCATTACGCCGGGCTGGCTAAAAATCTGCGGGGCGGTTATGTGCCCAACCTGGATGAAAAGGCCCATGGCCTCATTCTCAAGCGGCCTTACGGCGTCTGTGTAGCTATTGTCCCCTGGAACTTCCCGGTCTCGCTCATGGGCAACAAGATCGGCCCGGCACTGGTGGCGGGCAATACGCTGGTGGTCAAACCGGCGGAGACCACCCCTCTGACCGATTTGCGGGTGATCGAGTTGATGACTCAGGCCGGCCTACCGCCGGGGGTGTTAAATTGCGTCACCGGCCAAGGTAGCGTGGTCGGTCAGGCGTTGATCGAGCATCCCCTGGTAGCAAAAATCGGTTTCACCGGCTCAACCGAGGTGGGCCGGCAGGTGATGGCCAGCGCGGCCAAAACCATCAAACGGGTCACCCTGGAATTGGGCGGCTCTGACCCGCTGATCGTTTGCGATGACGCCGATATTGACCAGGCCGTTAGCGCGGCTTCGGTGGGACGTTTTTTCAACTGCGGCCAGGCCTGTCTGGCTATCAAGCGTATTTTTGTCTTTGAGGCGGTGGCCGCTGAGTTTACCGACAAATTGGTGGCCAAGGTCAAAAAGCTGACCGTCGGCCCCGGCACCGACCCGGCGGCGCGACTCGGCCCCTTGCACACCCCTGGCCAGCGCGCCGAAGTCGAAGTGCAGGTTCAGGATGCCGTCGAGCGAGGAGCGACCATTCTCACCGGGGGCCACCGGCCCGAAGGAGCGCAATACGAAACAGGCAACTTCTACTTGCCCACCGTGCTGGCTGACGTTGATCCCGCTTCTAAAGTGATGATCGAAGAGGTTTTTGGCCCGGCGGTGCCGATCATGCCGGTCAAAGATTTGGAGGAAGCCATCGCGCTGGCTAACAGTTCCATCTACGGCCTGGGATCATCTATCTGGACGCGCGACCTCAACAAAGCTACCCGCGCCGCCGAGCGCCTGGAAGCCGGCTACACCTGGATCAACAGCGTTTCCAAAATTTACGATGAGCTGCCCTTCGGCGGCTTCAAGCAGAGCGGCGTGGGCCAGGAACACGGCCTCGAGGCGATTGACCATTATATGGCTACCAAAGCGGTGGTGGTCAAAATATCAGCTTAAGAGTGGATTGACATTCTGCTGTGTTCACTGGTAGTGTCGAAGAAATGAGGACCGGCTAACCTGTTGCGCCAATTGGAGACGGAGTAACCGCCTCAAGATAGCACAAAAAATTGAGGGGAGCGCAACTATCATTGCGCTCCCCTCGCCATTTGAACGATTAAACCTGATTGACTGACACAATTAATATTTCACCGCTGAGCACGCAGAGATCGCAGAGATTTTTGTAAATTTCTCAGCGTCCTCTGCGCTCTCTGCGGTAAATTTGAGGCATAATGTAAAATTTGTCAGTCAACCAGCGATCAAGCTGAAAATTTTACTTCCAAGTAAAGGTGCGGTGCTGACTCTCCGGGCTGACGGCCGTACCGGAGCCATCGTCGTTGAGCCGTTCAACCACCACAAACCACTCATAACGATTATCAGGGCCATCTATCTGGCCAAACAGCGACAGCGGCACGGTCCACTCCGGTTCCTTGATGTTGGCTCCCTGGTAAGTTGGCTGCCCCTGGTAAATGTAAACCAGACGCACCGCGTACTGCTCATCTGGACCTAAATCCACCGGCTGCCATTTCAATACGATGGTGTTGCCACGAATAAAAGCAAAGCCGTCTCTGGGTTCTACCAATTCCAGAGCGGGATATTTGAACCCTGGCGTAGGTGTGGCTGGCACAGGGGTATCCTCCTCAACTTCCGGGGTATCGGTTGGCTCAGGCGTTTCAGTTGGGGTGGGCGTATCGGTTACCTCAGGCGTCGGAGTGTCAGCTATGGGCGTGGGCGTGGCCGTATCAGTTGGCGGTGGGGTGTTGGTGGGCGGCAAAGGAGTGGGCGTAGTTGTTGGCGGTAGGGTAGGCGTCGGCAAAGCTGACTCAAAAATCACTGCCTCGCCTGTTTCCTCGGCAGTCCCGGCTCCACCTTCGCCCTGATTAGGGCTGATTGACCAGCCCAACGAGGCCAAAAACTCACTCCCAGGCCCACTCTGACCAATAAACCAGGTTCCGGCCAGACAGGCCGCACACAACAAAATGAGAGCGATGGCCCCAGGAAACAGCAGGCGCGGCCGGCCTGACCGCTGCGACATCATCTGTTGCGCGGTTGGCTTGTCCTTTTTAACTGCCAGGGGTGGCTCAACTTTGGCCGGCTTTTTGGCCGGAGCGACCATCGTTTTTTCTTCCGGTTTTTCAGCCGGAGGAACGGCTTCGGCGGCTTCTTTGACTTCGGGCTTTTTCGCCGCGGCCATGGTCTGATCGAGCTCAGCCGCCTGTTCTGATTCTTTTTCTTTGGCCGTGGAGGCTGCCACGGGTTGAGCCGGGCTGGCCGCCGACGGAGGCGGCTCAGGACGACTCATTGCCCCTGAAGGCGGTCTGGGCACAGCCACAGGCCGGGAAGGAGCCGGTGGCACCGCCGCTGAACTGGGTGAAGTGGGCGGCTTGGGTGCAGATGGTGGTAAAGGGATATTAACCGGTGTATCTTCTTCCGGGGCCGTGGGCGGAGGGACAAAGGAACTCATTGCCGGTGGAGCGCCGGGAGGGGGCGCGCCCATTTCGGGCCGAGACAGGGGCCTGACCGACCTGGAGGGACTGGGGGGCGGGGGGCCGGCCGGCCCGGGCATATCGGCTTCAGGTGGGACGCTCGGTTTGGGTAAATCCGCTACGGGTTCAGGGGGAGGGGCCAGGGTTGCGGCCTGTTCAACCGCATGACGAATTTCTGCCGGAGTCATAGCCTCATCACTACTGCCGGGGAATAAGAAATCACCCGTAGAGTCAGGGCGGTTGACCAGCCAGCCTACCAGGGCGCGATGGGTTTCCATATCCAAAGCCACTACTTTAGGGTCCTGGCTGCCTTCGGGAATAAAACTGATACTTGGATTTTTGCCCGCCAGGTGCAAGTGCGACAAACGCAGTTGGGCCACTTCCTCCGGGGTCAGGTTGTTCTGTTGTACCAGAACCCGCAGAGTTTTATAGATAATGACATTTTTGGGGTCAGATTGATCAGTCATAAATATTTCTCACCGGCTCAGGGCCGATTCTCCACTTTTTAGCAAAGGTATTGAACAACTCGATTCTACCGATTTTGGCGATACGAGCAAACCTTGTTGGCAATTCAATCAACAAGCACGTATTTCTGCTCGGCTTCATCATAGGCCGGGAAGTCGACAATTTCACGCAAGGCGGCAAACTCAAGCAAACCGATCAGCTTGGCCAAAAATGCGTCAAAACAACAGGGCATAATGATAAAGCCGGGCTGAATTAACAACGCTCGTAGTTTGTCGGCAGCGATGGTCATTATTATAATCAACCTGCTTTGATGCTAGCTTCAGCGGTGCTGAGGCGTCTAAGGGTAGTTTAGTATACAAGCGAAGGTTCGTCAAATGTCATAAAAAGGCAGAACCCGCGTGCAAATCTTCTATACCGATCAACACAAATTACACGCCACCGATCAGGCCCACCTCGAAGGCTATCCTCTGGCTATGGAGGAGGTGCCAGCGCGGGCGGAGAGCATCCTGGCTGCTCTCCAAAGCGCTCAACTTGGACCGATCACGGCGCCGGCTGACCATGGCCTCGGCCCAATTTTAGCCGTCCACATGGCGGACTTTATCGATTTTTTGCAAAACGCCTACGTCGAAAGCGCCAAATACGCCAAGCCCAGCCGTATCTTTCCCGATACCTTTGCTGCCCGGCACACCGGCCCCAAGCCCGGCGGTTTTCTGGGCCTGAAAGGGTATTATGCTTTTGACCCGTACAGTCCGCTGCTGGCCGGGACCTGGGCCGCGGCTTATTGGAGCGCCCAGTGCGCCCTCTCCGCCGCCGAGGCAGTCCGGGCGGGCGGTCAAATTGCTTACGCCCTGTGCCGTCCCCCCGGCCATCACGCCGCCGCCGACCTATATGGCGGCTACTGTTATCTCAATAACGCGGCTATTGCAGCCAGGTATTTGCAGCAGGACAGTCCCTCTTCGAAAATTGCGATTCTGGATATTGACTACCATCACGGCAACGGAACACAAGCTATTTTTTATACCGACCCTGCTGTCTTATTTTGCTCACTCCACGCCGACCCAGACAGCGAATACCCTTACTATTGGGGCGCCGCCGCTGAGCGAGGTCAAGCTTTGGGTGAAGGCTACAATTATAACTGGCCGCTGCCCCTGGGTACGGATGACGCTCATTATCTGGCCGCTCTGGACGAAGCCATAACAACCATCGAAGCATTTGCGCCCCAGTACCTGATCGTCTCTGTCGGCTTCGATATTATTGAGGGTGATCCGGTCGGGGGTTTTAAGGTGACGAGCGCTGGCATCGGTAGCATTGGTACACGTATTGCCGCCCTCAAGCTGCCGACCGTCATCGTGCAAGAGGGTGGGTACCTGCGCGAAAACCTAGGCGAAAACGCCGTAGCTTTTTTGCAAACTTTTGTTGGCTGATCCAGGTTATTGACATAATAATTTAGTCCCAAAGAATGGCTTGCGTTTTGCGCTTAGATAGTGTACAATTGGTAAAGCTCAAGGCAAGCGGTTCAGTTAAACTTAATTGGTGCGTTGAGACAATTATGAGAAGTATTTCCCGACAACAACTTTTAATTTTAGCCATCTTGCTGTTCTTTTCGGTGATTATTCTGGGTTGTTTATGTATGTTGGTCGTCCCCAGCCCAACAACTGGCGGCCCGCCTTTTATATTTTAAGCCGTAACTTTTTAACAAGCTTATAGCAGCCCAGGCGCCGCCATACGGTAGCTTCGGGTTGTTTTATCCTCGGCAAGATTTCAGGCTTGCCGATTTTTTATTTTGGTCGCCAGTGCCCGTGCTTGTTACCTCTATAAGAATTGGCAAAAGCTTCTGGACATTGCTATAATAGCTCAGCCGTTGCCAGTTGCACCGCGCCCAGTTTGCGGGAACAAACTGGAGCACTCCCTAGCTCGCGATACGGCTTTTTTCTTTGAGGAAGGAGTTTTTGAACCTATGAGCCCATTGGCTCCCTTTGATCTATTGAGGGCTTTGCGCACTCTCCAGGGATTTATCACTCCCTGGCCTCGACAAAGCCTGGCCCCTGGCTGGGGACGCCTGGGGTTTTTACTCCTGGCTTCAGTATTGTTCAGTTTCTGGGTGGCCGCTCCTCATGTTGAGGCCGAAATGCTGTTCCAATCGCCCGAGTCGCCGCCCCCACCGATAATTGAGCAAGCTCCACCTGAATCATCTATCGAGCAGCCTCCGGCTGAACAACCTCCCGCCGAGCAACCTCCCCTCGAACAACCTCCCGCTGAACAACCTCCCGTCGAGCAACCTCCTGTCGAACAAGCCCCAGTTCAGCAGCCGCCGGTAGAACAGGCGCCTGTTGAACAACCTCCCCTCGAACAAGCCCTGCCGGAATCAGCACCGCCGGCAGTCGAGCCAGGGGCCCCGGCAGCACCCGCGGCTCCCACCACTGAACCGGTTCGCCGCAGGAACGACGAGGCCCCAGTTGTGGAAGAGGAAAGCAACGGCCCTGCCAACTTTATTTTGGATCAGGCTGAACTCATTGATACCGTGGTCGTTTCAGGCGCCTACATCTGGCTTTGTTGCGGGGTGAGTTTGTTTTTGCTAGTGCCGCTGGCTCTGCTATTTGTCTACATTCGAGGACGCAGTAAAATTATTCGAGAAGAAGGTTATTAACCCTCACGCTACCTTCCCGAAAGCTTCAACTTCCGAGAGGGTCAAGTGGGAAAGACGATTGGCCACACCAACTTTGTCCTCAACCATCTTAAAATCAGACAAAGCGACTCGGGTGACGTTGTTAACCATCACCTGGGTCGCTTTTTTATTGCGGACGGTGAACCTGGCCGGGCAGAGTCTCTGGCGTGACGAGGTTGACGCCATCCGCTTTTCAAGCTGGTCGCTGCCGGAGTTGATTGCCGGTTTATTTCAAGAAGGCCACAATGGTCCCTTATTTTTCCTATTGTTGCGTCCATGGCGCAGCCTGACCGGCGATTCTGAATTCGCTTTGCGTTACCCTTCGGCGCTGTTGGGGACGCTGGCCGTGCCGTTGGGTTTTGTGCTGGCCCGTCAACTGGGGTTTAGCCGGCGAGCTGGGTTGTTGTTAAGCCTGCTGCTGGCTACCTCACCCTACCTGGTTTGGTATGGACAGGAAGCCAAAATGTACGCCCTGCTGCTGGTGCTGGTCAGCCTGGCTTTTATAGCTTATCTTAGGGCTTTGACCCCCTCCCCGGTCCTCCCCCTCAGAAGGGGAGAAGACAAAAGTTGGGTCTGGTGGGTCATCTTTGGGGTGGTCACCACCCTCTCTTTTTATACCCACATTCTGGCCCCGCTCATGTTGGTAGTGTATGGGTTGGTCGCCCTGCTGCGCCCCACCGCTTGGCGCCGGCACTGGCGCGGCTGGCTCATCAGCATGGCCTGCCTGACCCTGCCCTATCTGCCTTTAGCTTGGTGGCAAACACCCCTCTGGCTGAAGGGTTTTCAAAGCGGCCACCCCTTCTATCCGCTCGATAAACAGACTTTTATTCTACTGCAACTTTACAGCAGCGGCCTGATCCGTTTCACCGGTTTGACAGCCATCATCCTGTTTGTTTTTTTGTTTTTGAGCGGCCTCTTTTTAACTGGACCGAAGACCGAAGACCGAAGACCGAAGACATTTGGCGTTTCGCGTGTCATCCTGGCCGGTTGGGTGTTGATCCCTCCGCTCAGCGTGTACCTCATCTCCCTGCGTGTCGCCGTTTTTGAAGACCGGTATCTCATCTACATCGTGCCGGCCTTTTACCTATTGGCCGTTTTGGGTATCAGCTTGGTGCGGCAATATTCACGGCTGCTGGCCGGGTTATGCCTGGGCCTGCTGTTAACCATCAATCTGTTGGGCATCTGGCAGCAGCAGCGCCAGCCCATCAAAGCCGACTTTCGGGCCGTGGCGACCTATTTGAACAGCCAACCCCACCCTCCTGCGCCGATTATGGTCCAAATGCCGTACCTGCAATTTACGCTCAGGTATTATTATCCAGGCAGCTACAAAATCCTGGAGGGATTGTGGACCAACAATGGCAAAAGTGAAGCCGAGGTGGATACCGAGATGACAGCCCTAACCGCCGATCTGAGCGATTTGTGGCTGATTGTCTCCGAAGAGGAGGCCTGGGACAAGCGCCATTTGACCCGCGCCTGGCTGGATACCCACGCTTACCTGGTTGACCAGGCTCACTTTATGCGGGTTGACGTGTATCACTACCAGTTTCAGCCGGGCGTAATCGAGACGCAGCGTGTCGGGACAGGGGAGGAGTGAACTATGGAGCAGCGTGTCACCCTCACCGGAGCGGTCGAACGAATTACTTTTACCAACCCTGAGAACGGCTATACCATCGCCCGCTTTCAAGCCGACCGGCAGTTTGGCCTGATTACTATCGTCGGGGCGCTGGCCGAGGTGCACCCCGGCGCGCGGCTCAAAATTGAGGGGCGCTGGAAAACCCACCCCAAATACGGCGAACAATTTGAGATCGAGCGCTATGTCGAAGAGATGCCGGCCACCGTCGAGGGCATCAAGCGTTACCTGGGCAGTGGGCTGATTAAGGGTATCGGCCCGGTCATGGCCAAGCGCATCGCCGAGAAATTTGGCCACTACACCCTGGAAGTCATCGAAAACGACATCGGCCGGCTGGCCGAGGTTGACGGCATCGGCAGCAAGCGGGTCAAGCTGATTGCCCAAGCCTGGGAAGCCCAAAAGCAGATCAAAGAGATTATGCTCTTTCTGCAAAGCCACCAGGTTAGCACCAATCTGGCGGTCAAAATCTACAAAACCTATGGCGATGCCTCGATCAACGTGGTCAAAAATGACCCGTACCGCCTGGCCCGCGACATCTTTGGTATCGGCTTTGTCACCGCCGACAAAATCGCCCGCAACATCGGCATTGCGATTGACGCCCCCCAACGCGTCGCCGCCGGCCTGGAGTACACCCTCAACCAACTGGCCGACGAAGGCCACGTTTTTGCCCCGCGCGACCAGCTCATTCAAGCTGCCGTCAAAATTTTAGAGGTTTCTCCAGAACAAGTTGACGCCCAAATTGAGGCTCTGCGCCAGATTGATCGAGTCAAAGTTGAGGTAATCGGTTCGGGGGAGCAGGGGAGCGGAGGAGCAGGGGCGTCAATCCAAAATCCAAAATCTAAAATCCAAAACCCCATCGAGGCTGTCTACCTGCCCCCCTTCTACTATGCCGAAGTGGGGGTGGCCCGGCAAATGGCGCAGTTGCTGGGCAGTGGGCAAAGTCGCCTGGGAGCGTTTGCGGAGGTGAGTTGGAATAAGGCTTTTGAGTGGCTGGTTACGACCCATAAGGATGGCCTCGTCTTGGCCGAACAGCAGCGCCGGGCGGTGCAAATGGCCCTGACCAGCAAAATCAGCATCCTGACCGGCGGGCCGGGCACGGGCAAAACCAGCACCGTTCGGGCGATTTTGCGGCTGCTGCAAGGCAAGGGCAAAACGGCTCTGCTGGCTGCGCCCACCGGTCGAGCGGCCAAACGGCTGGCCGAGAGCACCGGCTACGAGGCTAAAACGATTCACCGGCTGCTGGAAGTCAGCCCCGGCGAGGGGTTCAAATTTCAACGGAATCAAGATAATCCGCTGGAGTGTGATCTGCTCATTTTAGATGAGTGCTCGATGGTGGATTTGATCTTGATGAACAACGTGCTCAAAGCTGTTCACCCGGCCAGCCACCTGCTGCTGGTGGGCGACGCCGACCAGTTGCCCAGCGTCGGCGCGGGTAATGTGCTGCGAGATATTATTGCCAGCGAGGTGGCGCCGGTCACCCGCCTGGAGGTGATCTTTCGACAGGCTGCCGACAGCACCATTATCACCAACGCGCACCGGGTCAACCGGGGTGACCTGCCCACGTTCCCGCCCGACAAAAAGGATTTTTTCTTTTTCGGCCAGGAAGACCCGGAAGAGGCGGCGGAGTTGGTGGTGGACATTGTGGCCCGGCGCATCCCTGAAAAATTCGGCATCCCTAGCGACGATATTCAGGTGCTTAGCCCCATGCATCGCGGTCCGGTCGGGGCGCGAGCGTTGAACGAAAAGCTGCAAGCCCGCCTGAATCCGCTGCGTTACGACCGGCCCGAATATCGCAGCGGCAGCCGGGTCTTTCGAGAGCGCGACCGGGTGCTGCAACTGCGCAACAATTATGATAAAGAGGTCTTTAATGGCGACATCGGGCGGATTGAAACGATTGATTTGGAGGAGGGCGAAGTCCAGGTCAATTTTGAGGGCCGCCTGGTCGCCTACGAGTTGAGCGACCTGGACGAGCTCACCCTGGCTTACGCCATGAGCGTCCACAAGAGCCAGGGCAGCGAATATCCGGCGGTGGTGCTGCCTTTGCTGACCCAACACTATCTGCTCTTGCAGCGGAATCTGCTCTACACCGCCATCACCCGGGCCAAGAAGATGGTAGTCATGGTGGGGACTCGCAAGGCCATCGCCATGGCGGTCAAAAACGATAAGATTGCCGCCCGCTGGACCGCCCTGACCGAGCGGTTGGTCGCAGCCGTGAAAGGTTGATAACACCCATTTCAAGAGGTAGAATTAAACGAGAAGCCGTAAATCTCAAAATTTGGCCCGCTCAGTTTTGACAGATAGGGCCGCCTATGTTATTATAGCCTCATAATTCTTGTCGCCCATGGTCTAAACAAAGGCTTATCCATCCAAATGTTAAATCGTCTTGTGGTCGTAGTAGTAGTACTTGGCGTCCTCCTTATTAACCATAAGGGGGCGTTTGTCGTTGGAAGTGCTACGTAAGCTACAGCCGCACTTAGATTGTTCGCAAACGCCTCCCACACCGGGAGGCTTTTTTATTAACTTAAAAGGAGAAAAAAATGGGAAGATTATTAACCGGCGCAGAAATCGTCTGGGAATGTTTGCTCCTGGAAGGTGTCGAAGTTGTATTCGGCTATCCCGGCGGCGCGATTTTGCCTATTTATGATGCGCTCCACAAATATCAGGACCGTATTCATCACGTGCTCACCCGGCATGAACAAGGGGCAACCCACGCCGCCGACGGTTATGCCCGCGCCAGCGGCAAAGTCGGTGTGGCGATGGCCACCTCCGGCCCCGGCGCGACCAACATGGTCACCGGCATTGCTACGGCGATGATGGACTCCTCGCCCATCGTCTGCATCACCGGCCAGGTGGCAACCACGGCCATCGGCGGCGACGCG
This sequence comes from uncultured Caldilineaceae bacterium, assembly GCA_964604225.1. Lineage (GTDB taxonomy): Bacteria > Chloroflexota > Anaerolineae > 4572-78 > J111 > DSQQ01. Next base: position 995 of record CAZRYD010000104.1, on the reverse strand, counting down.
TTTCAGGAAACAGATATCACCGGCATTACTCAGCCTATCACCAAGCACAACTACCTGGTCACCGACATCAACGAACTGGTCGAGACCATTCGCGAGGCGTTCTACATTGCCCGCACGGGCCGGCCCGGTCCGGTCCTGGTTGACATTGCCAAAGACGTGCAAAACGCCAAGCTTGAATTTGAGGGCTATCCAGACGAGCCCATTGAACTGCCCGGCTATCATCCCCCAGCCAAAGCCCCCGATGAACAAGTCGCAGCGGCGTTGGAAATGATCAACAATGCCAAACGACCCGTCATTTTGGCCGGTCACGGGGTGCTGCTTGCCGGCGCGATGAAAGAGTTGAAAGAGTTGGCCGAAAAGGGAAATATCCCAGTGACCACCACCTTGTTGGGCATCGGCGCTTTCCCGGCCAGCCACCCTTTGAACCTGGGCATGATGGGCATGCACGGTGGGACCTGGTGCAACTATGCCATCCAGGAGTCAGACTTAATCATCGCCTGCGGCATGCGCTTCGACGACCGGGTGACCGGCAACCTCAAAACCTACTCGCCCCATTCCAAGAAAATTCACATCGAAATAGATGCCTCTGAAATCAATAAAAACGTCAAAGTAGACGTGGGCATCCACGCCGACCTGGGCACGGTGCTACGGCAAATCAATCCCGGCGTGGAGCGCGGGCCGGATCGGACCGGGTGGTGGGCCAAAATCCACGATTGGCAGGAAGACGCCAACGAGCGCGATATTCTCCAGTTTGAGACGCCCACCCTGCTGGCGGCGCAGGCCATCCGCAAAATCTGGGAAGGCACCGAAGGCAAAGCCTTTGTGGTGACGGATGTGGGCCAGCACCAGATGCTGGAATGTCAATACTATGGCCACGAGGACCCCTATACCCTCAGCACCTCCGGCGGCCTGGGCACGATGGGCTTCAGCTTGCCGGCAGCGATTGGAGCCAGCTTCCATCTTAAAGACCGGGAAATCTGGACTATTGCCGGCGA
>CAZRYD010000103.1:0-19019 GCA_964604225.1 uncultured Caldilineaceae bacterium | reverse complement strand
GGAATGAAAAAGACCTGAATATCGCTGACATTGTAGAAGAGGTTGAAAGCCAGGTAAGTTAGAAAGGCACTGCCGGTCAGCATCAGAACTTTGCGTTGCCCTCGCCAGGCCAGGTACAACAGGCCGATCAAACCCGGTACGAGGGTGTAAAATTGGCCCTGGAATAAATTCCAGTAAAACGCGGCGTCGTGCTCCTGGCCAAAGGGGTTGTCAAAAACAAACAGGCTATAACCACTCGCGCTGACCTGCCACCAAAAGCCGGCCCAGGTATTGGCATAGGTTCCATCCAATGAGCCGACATGTCCCCGCAAAGGTAAGTAAAGATAAATTAACAAGGGCGCGAGACCGATCAGGGTGCCAAGGATTAAGGTTTTGAAAAATCCTACTTGCTTCCAAAAACCTCGTTTTTGGTTCAGATAAAGATACAAGCCCAAGGCCGGAAACAGCAGCATAATGGTCCGATGGTGGGTCAGGGCCAGGCCGGCGACAAAAGTCAACCACAGACCCCCTCCCCCCTCTTTTTTCAAGGTGATTGTCAAAAGTAAAAGGGCCACCACAAAGAAGGCGTTGAGGGTATACACCTCGGCGATGGTGGCTTGCTGCCAGAATACCGGGCTGACGGCCAGGAGCAAAGCGCCAATCACGCCGCCGAGATATGTCGAGCCATGCGGAGTCCAGGCTTCAACCTGAACTCCTTTTGTGGGGATGGCTATTTGCAAAATTAATAGATAAAGCAAGGCCACAGTCGCTGCACCGAAAAAGGCGCTCATCAGATTGACCCGGTAAGCGATGTCGCCTATGGGGAGAAAAGTGAAGAGTTTGCCCAGCAGGGTATAAAGCGGATAACCGGTCGGATGGGCGATGCCCAACTGATAGGTCACTAATTGGAATTCGAGGCTGTCGTCAAAGATAGTGACCACAGAGGGGGCCAGGGTGCTGAGGTAGAGGCTGAAACTGGCGATAAAAAGTCCACCAGCAATCAAGCGGCGGGTAAGCAAAGGAGAAAAGCTCACTGCTGCCTTGACTCGTTGACTCGCTGCCTCGGCCATTGGTTCAACTTTTCGGGGCAATGGCAATTTCAACCCGCCCGGTCATGCCGGGGCGTACCTCAAAATCGCCGCTGTTAAAATCCAGGTAAACGGTGTAGAGGGCCGTGTCGCCATCTTTTTTGGTAGATTCCAGTTCTATCCGATAAATGAGGGCGGGGATGGGGACGTTGGGATAAGCTTTGAGAAAGATGGTGGCCTCGTCGCCGGGTTTAATATCGGCTAGATTGCGCTCGCTAAAATTGCTGGTGGCAAAGCGCAGGGGCTCAACCTGGGCAATGGTAATAGAGGCATTGCCCAGAGACACACCCGGCGCCGCATTGACCACTGTGACCACCCCATCCCAGGGAGCGAAGAGTTGGGCCTTGATCAGGTTAGCCTGAGCCTCGTCTACCTGAAGTTGGGCCTCTTGAAGTTTGGCTTGATTAACCGCCTTGGCCTCCGGCCGCGGCCCGGTCTGCAACTTATCCAAGCGATTCTTGGCCTGAACAACGGTGGCCCGGGCGGCTGCCAGTTGAGACTCGGTGGCCGGTTTGGTGGCTTCATTGTAGACGGCCTCGGCGCGCTCATAGTTGAGGGTGGCCCGTTGCAGTTCGGCAGCCTGGGGGCTCATACCGACGCCCTGGGCATAGGCCACCTGATCATAGGCTTCCTGGGCCTGTTTTAACTCAACCTCGCGCAGGCGCAGGTCGGCAGCAGCCTGGGTGATAGCGTCTTCAGAAGGCAGACCTTGCAGGCGGGCCAGCTCGGCCTGGGCCGAAGCCAAATCGGCCTGTACTTCGGCTATATCGCCGGTCAGGGCGGGCGCTTCTTCATTGCGGATTTGGGCTTCCAGCGAAGCCAGGCTATTTTTGGCTTTCTTTAGCGCATTTTGCAGGTCGGTATCATCAATTTGGGCCAGCAGGTCACCTTTTTTGACAGCCTGCCCCGGCACTACATAGACCTGGGCAATGGTCCCACTGAGGCCGGATGATTGAAAACTAAAAACCTGGGGCGGGATGGGCAGCACCACCTCCCCATCAGCCGAAATGGTCGTTTGGAAAACCGTAATGGGCGTAGGTAATGGCGTGGGGGTCGCGGTTGGAGTGGTGGCGGCCTGGCCAAAACTAAAGCCGCTCATTTCCTGATTGCAGGCCGACAAGGCAGCCAAACTCAGGGTAATTAGCAGGGGCATCAGTCGCTGTTTCATCGCTTCAAGATAGTGTACATGAGATGAATTAATTGCCTAATTTTCGTCGTCGGAATCTTCAGGGAACCAGAAGCGGCTCATACTTGCGGCTATGTCGGTGAGGCGCTTGACCACCCAGGCAAAAATGCCGGAAATAACCACCAGGATGAGCACATAGGTGGTCGAAGACCAACCCAGTTGTTGGGCCCCTCGGATAAACAGAAAAACGATCAGCCCAAACAGGCTCACCAGTACAAAGGCCAGGAAAATCGCCAGAATGATCGATTGTCCCAGCGACAGCGGCGCTTTTGGCTTTGAAGAGCTCTTTTGATTGGGTTCTGGCTGCGTCATCAGCAGAATCATAGCCTCGTTGCCCGTGTTTTGGCAAGAATGATCATGCCTCTTGTAAAAAAGTCTGAAAGATGTATTGACAAATACATCTTTCTGTGTTATTATAATTTATAATTACACGTAATTCAAAAATAGTCTTTTTAGTAAGTAAGGAGATATAAAAAATGACGACCGAAGTCAATGGCAATGGTGTGGCGGAAGAAGTTGTAACTGGAGAGGCCAAAACCGAAGAAGCGGCTGGTTCAACCGAAACCAGGTCGGCGGGAGCAAAAAGTTCCTCGGCCAGCAAAACCATCAACGAAGCCATCAAGCAAGTGGAAAGCTTTACCGAAAATTTGGGCAAAGCTCTGGGCAGCGCCCTGCAAGATCGGGCCAACGTGGTAATGGTCCGGGTTAACGACGACAGCCTGAGCTATTTAGACATGTTGGTTGAAGCCGACGTGACCAAGAGCCGCTCCGAAAGTGCTGCCTTTCTGATTAACGAAGGCATCAAGACCAATCAGGTCCTCTTTAACCGGATTCGCGAAATTACGGACCAGATTGCTGAGTTAAAAGCGCAACTGCGCCAAGCGGTGAAATCTGAAGAATAGCTTGCCGGTTCTGGAGCCCTACCTGGTGTGGGACCCCAGAACTTTTTTGAAGGAGTAGAGGATTTGACCCATGATTGAAGCATTTTCTAACCTGGCCACAGCGTTTGGGTTGTCAACCTCGGCGGGGCTGAACGCTTATCTGCCCTTGCTGATCGTAGCTCTGACCGCCCGCTACACTGATTTGCTTCACTTGAACAAACCGTGGGACATCATGACCAGCGGCTGGGTCATCGGCACGCTGGCCGTGTTGCTGTTGATCGAAATGACCGCCGATAAAATTCCGGCGATTGATACCTTAAACGACGGCGTCCAGACCTTTGGCCGCCCGGTGGCAGGAGCGATCTTGTTTGCCTCCAGTTCCGGCGTAGTGGGCGATTTGCACCCGGCGCTGGCTTTCATTGCCGGGCTGCTGCTGGCCGGGAGTGTCCACGTGGTCAAAACGGCGGCTCGCCCGATGGTCACGGCCACAACCGCCGGTACAGCCAACTGGGCTGTCAGTCTGATCGAGGATGTGTTGGCCTTTATCGGCACGATTATGGCCATCCTCGCTCCCATTTTAGTGGCGTTGACAGTCATCTTCTGCGGCCTGTTAGGTGTGTGGTGGTGGGGCCGGCGTCAGACTCAGATAGCTACGGCTTAACAGCGGCGAATCGGAATAAAAAAAGGACAGCCATATGGCTGTCCTTTTTTTATTTTTTGAAGCTGCCGTCATGGCGAGTTGGCAAAATCGTAGCGAAACTCAACCAGCATAAATTGGCCCGGCCCCAGGTTGACCGTCATTTCGGCCAGGTCGACCAGTTCAATGGTGTATTCCCCGGTAGCCAAGGCCCCAAACTCGGTGGCATAGTCCCCCAATTCCGGCTTGGTGCCGGTCAGTTGCGGTGGGCTTTGCCAGGGACCGCTGCGGATAATGACCGGATGATCCTTTAGACCCGCCGCGCGCACGGCGATGGTACCAACCACCCCATTTTGGATTTCCACAATCCGTCCTTGCCAGGCCAAGGCTGGTGTGGGCGTGGCGCTTGGTCTGGGTGTGGCGGTGGTGGTAACGACAAAACTTGAGCTGGGGCGGGTCGCCACTGCTACCGGTGTTGAGGTCGCCTCAGCCGTGGCGGTTGGGGTGCGCCTGGGCTGCGCGCCTTGCCCTACGACCGGCGGTGATTGAGCCAGGGCCAGGGTGGCATACGTGGCGCTGGGCGAGAACTCCACCTCAGCCGTGCCGCTGCCGTCCACAAAGAGGCGCAACCCTGCCCCGGTGTGCAACGCCTCAACCAGATAGACCCCCGGCGCCAACTGCCCAAACTCACAGACCAGGCCGCCCAGGAGTGGGTTCGAGACGACCTCACAAAATTGCTCCGTACCGCGGGCCGAACGCAACGCGACTACCTGGCCGGCTTGCCCGGCAATCCGGACTCTGATAATCGCCTCCAACTTTGGCGTCGCCTGGAAGCCGTTGCTGTTATCGAGGAGATGCGCCTCCCAACCGGTCACGCCAGGGGGCAAAACTTCCAGATCAAATACTATGGCCACTTTTTCATTTTCAAAAACAGTGACCGGCAAACTCTGACCCAACCCTTCCGGTGCAATAAAATATTGGCCGGGTTTCAGATTAATAAACTCGCAGCTATCCCGCTCGCCGGCGCCCTGACCAGTGATGCAACGGCGCTCGCTGCCGATAGTACCGGCGGGGCGTAATTGAATCGGTAAACCGTCGATACCTGCCACCTTGACGGTAATGGCAGCGGCTTCCGCCTCTGTCTGGCTGCGTGCGGCAATGGTGCCCAGCCAGCGAGTGACCGGCGTGGGACTGGGCAAAGGCGTGGTGGTTGGCGTTGGCATAAGGGTTAGAGTCGGCGAGGGGGTCTCGGTTGGGGTGGCGGTGTTGGTGGGGATGGACGTAGCCGTGGGAGGAGCCGGCGTGTTGGTAAGGGTTGGCGGCAGTGGGGTCAGCGTCTCGGTTGGGGTGGGCGGTATAGCCTGGGGCTGAAATTCAACCCGGGTTTCAGTGTTAGGTTTGAGTTCTACATCAAAGCGAGCATTCAACCCGACCGGCTCGATGATGTATTTGCCAGGGGTCAGCCCGGCAAATTCCACCACATCTGGACCCAACTCATCCGGTTTTTGGCCGGTATTGGCCGTATTGATCACCTGGCTCAGGGTAGACAAACGCACCGGCTGGCCGCTAAGCCCGGCCACCTGGATCAAGAGGCGGGCAAAAGGGCTGCCACTGCTCCGCGTTTCGGAGATCAATCGGCCCTGCCAAATTTGACCCCCTAAAGGGGTGGCGGTGGGGGTGGGCAGGACGGCTTGGGTCGCTTCCGGTACCGGGATTTGCACAAACTCAATCACGGCCAGATTGTAATTATCGGCCACCACCTGGGTGCTGACGCCCAAGGTGGGCACGCTTACCTGCCAATCACCGGCGGTGACCGGGGCAAATTCGGCGGTGTAGGGGCCATACTCCGGCTTGCTGCCTGCCTCGCCGGTGATAAGGACATTGCCGCTGCGCAGCTCAATTTTGGTCCCCACCAGCCCATCGACCATAACCCGGAAAATAGAGCCGCCCCCTTTGGTGTAACCCAGCGTATTGCTAACCTGGCGGCCTACCCAGACTTTCGGGACAGCCGTCGGCGTCAAGGTCGGTTGGGGGATAGGCGTTGCCGTAGGTCTGGGAGTAGGCGTACGGGTGGGTAAACTGTCGTGGGTAGCTTGCGCGGCCAGAGCGGGCAGAGGTTGCTCCAGGTCGGTCAGGCCCAGAAATCCCGCAGCCAATACGGCCAGGCCCAGCCAAACTATGAATGAACTATGTGTTTTTTGCCTTTTTTCAAACAAAACAAGTATCCTGTGCGGAAGATCGGTGAAAACCGTTAAAATTATACGCTGGCTAGGGTGATTCCTTCAAATACGGCCGGGGGCAAATTAGCCAGCCGGTTTTGTTTGCTTACCCTCCTGTTTGGGGTTACAATTTTGACAAATCAATCGGGGAGGAATCAATGGAGATTTTAGGTATTGATATTGGCGGTTCGGGCATCAAAGGCGCAAAGGTTGACGTGGAAAAGGGCGTGCTGCTGACCGAACGGAAGCGGCTGGATACCCCTCAGCCCTCTGTGCCGGAGGCAGTGGGGGAGACCGTGGCTGAAATTGTGCGCCACTTTGACTGGCGTGGACCCATTGGCTGTACCTTTCCGGCTGTGGTCAAAGCCGGTATTACTTTAACCGCCGCTAATGTTGATAGTGCCTGGATTAACTTTAACGGTCAAAAGTTGTTTGAAGAGAAGACCAACTGTCCGGTACTTTTGCTCAATGATGCCGATGCGGCCGGTATTGCCGAGATGGAATTTGGAGCAGGCAAAGGGGAGCCAGGCGTGGTCATTGTGCTGACTTTTGGCACCGGTATCGGCAGCGCCATTTTTGTGGATGACCGGCTGGTCCCCAACACCGAGTTTGGGCATATGGAAGTTCGCGGCAAAGACGCCGAACATCGCGCCTCTGATCGGATCCGGACTGAAAAAGATTTAAGTTGGGAAAAGTGGGCGGAACGGGTCAACGAGTTTTTGGGCCGGATGGAACTGCTCTTCTCGCCTGATTTGTTTATTATCGGCGGGGGAGTCAGCAAAAAATATGATAAATTCCTGCCGCTCTTGCAAACCAAGGCCAGGATTGTGCCGGCCCAAATGCTAAACGAAGCCGGTATCATTGGCGCGGCCATGGCGGCCAAAGCACTGGCCCGATAGATTTCTACTACACTACGGTGTAAATCTGCTAACAGTCCCTGAATGCTGACCACTGACCGTCGTCTGCCGTCCGCTGTCCGCGGTCAAAAATTGGAAGTCTATTTCCGCCCAGATGTACTACAAAAAACACACCCCCGCCTGCAAGCGAGGGTGTTTTAATTTCTCACTGTGGCCTAACCCACCGGTGATCTTTCCAGCATAGTGGTGACCGTATCGATCAACTCTTTCACCTCAAAAGGTTTTTGGATGAAACGGTCGTGGTTAACAACGCGCAAGCCGCTGGCGGCATCTTGCTCTTCGCTTCTGGCAGAAACGATGATTATGGGGACTTTGGCCAGTTCTTTATCATCTTTCATCTGGCGATACAGGTCCCAACCATCAATATCAGGCAGCATGAGATCCAGCAGCAACACATCGGGCTTGAGGCTTTTGATCAGCTCCAACCCCAACTCGCCCCGCCTGGCCCCAATAACGCGATGCCCTTTGCGTTCGAAGATAAGTTGAATCAAGCCGCTCATTTCTGGGTCGTCTTCTATTGATAAAATCCGAGCTTGAGTATTCACGCGAGATTCCTTTTCTGCCAGCTAACTCTAGCATTTAAGTCTAATTATAGCATAAAAGGATACGGATTGCTCTTAGGACATTTGGCCTGTTGCGCCAAGTTAGTTAAACTCATCGTAAAATGGACTCCTTAATATTTGATTAATTGGCCCTAGCTGTAGCTAAATTGGCATGGTATAATCAGGCCAATTTTTGAATTGGACCGAAGAATTGAGAGGGCAGCATGCCAATTCAACTCACGCGTCAAACCGATCAGCCGCTTTATTTACAGGTAGCTGAACAATTACGCCAGCAGATTGAAAACGGCGAATTAACACCCAATACCCGCCTGCCGGCCAGCCGAATATTGGCCAAAAAACTGGGGGTCAATCGTATAACCATTGTCAATGCCTATGCCGAACTGGAGGCCGAAGGCTTGGTGACCAGCCGGGTGGGGAGCGGCACTTTTGTGGCCGTGGATCAAAATGGTTCACTCTCCACGCCGCCCCCGTTCTGGCGAGGACCCCTGCCCCCCCGCCGGCCCTGGAACGCCAATCAGATGGTCGCCGAGATGATGCGTTTGGCCCGCCAGCCGGGGGTTATTTCTTTTGCCGGGGGCTCGCCCGGCAGCGAATTTCTGCCGGTCCATGAACTGCGGCGGGCCTTAAATGAGGTGCTGCGGCGGGATGGGCTGGCCGCGCTGCAATACGATGAAGCAGCCGGCTATCTACCCTTGCGCGAGACCATTGCCCGGCAGTTGCAGCAGCAACATAACCTGCCGCTTAGCGGCCAGGATATTCTGATTACCACCGGCTGCCAGCAGGCTTTGGACGTTACCGTCAATGTGTTGACCCGAGGCAGCGCCGATAGTCTGGTGCTGGTCGAAGACCCTTGTTACCTGGGGTTTCTGGATATTTTAAGCGCCCATCGACTGACTGCGGTGGGGGTGCCCGTGGATGCGCAGGGACTGCAAGTTGACCGCCTGGAACAAATCATTCTGCGCCATCGACCCCGGCTGATTTATACCGCTCCCACTTTTCACAACCCGACCGGTACGACCCTCTCTCTGGCCCGGCGGCGGGCGTTGCTGGAACTTGCCAGCCGGTACGGGGTGCCCATCTTAGAGGATGTTAGCTATGACACCCTGTACTATGAGGGCGAACCGCCGCCCAGCCTGAAAAGTTTGGATACGGCGGATATTGTCTTCCATGCCGGGGGCTACGGCAAAACGCTGGCTCCTGGCCTGCGGATTGGCTACCTGGTTGCTCCGGCGACCTGGCAAGAACGCGTGACTGCCGCCAAACAAACCGCCGATATATTAACTTCGCCGTTGAACCAGCACGCCCTGTATGCCTACTTTCAAAGCGGTCACTATGCCGAACATCTGAGCCGAATGCGGCGAGTTTATCGCGAACGGCGGGACTTGATGGTAGCGGCGGTGCGGCGTTATTTTCCAGCCGAGGCTAAGTGGCGCTGCCCGGCCGGGGGCATGTATTTGTGGGTGGAGATGCCGGCGGCTGGCCCTACCGCCACCGATCTTTACCTGGCCGGAGTCAATTACAACGTGGCCTTTGCCATCGGCTCAGTTTTTTCGGCCAGCGGCTCTTTTACGCAGGCGATGCGTTTAAATTTTGCCACGCCCTCCCCGGATGAAATCGAAGAAGGTATGCGGCGTTTGGGCAAGGCATGGAAAGAATTGCTGGCCCGGCGCGTCGGCGCAATGCCATCCAGCCAACGCTGCGCCGTACCTATTTTGTAAGGTAAAGCCAATTTTGACTATCCTGCGCCTGGCTCAAATCAGCGATATTCACATTTCTGCGGAGGGCGACTATGAGGAACTGCTGTCCGCTCGTGCTGCCGGTTTTTTGACGGCTGTTGTAGCTCACTTGAACCAACAAGAAGAATTAGATGGGGTTTTGATCACAGGCGATTTATTCAACACGCCGACTCCCCAGAATGTTGCCATATTTCAACAGGTGATCCAGGCGCTGCGCCAACCGTATTATATCATCCCCGGCAATCATGACCGCCGCAACAAAAATGAGACCGAGGGCTTGACCCGCCGCGACTTTGCCCGACTTTTTAATCCCCAGTTTCAAGCGAGAGTGGTTGCGCCGGAGGGACAGGCCGGCTACTGGTCGCTGACGCTTAAGCCGGAGGTGCAACTCATTGGATTAGATTCCATCCGTGATGCGGATTGGGGTGGAATGATTGACTCTACCCAGTTGGACTGGCTGGAACAGGAGTTGGCTGTCCACGCCGATAAATTTATCATCCTGGCCGTTCATCATCCCTTTCATCCGTTGGCGCCCATCGACAGCCAGCCCGACTGGCGTAATTTTGTCTGTGATAACGGCCCGGAGCTGCTGAATCTGCTCGACCGGTATCCGCAGGTAAAGGTGGTGCTGACCGGCCATCACCACCAAACTAAAGCCGACATGCTGGGCCCGAGGCTGCACCTGGCCTGCCCGGCCCTGGCTGTCTATCCCTGCGCTTATCGGACGCTGCGTCTGACCGGTTCAGACGAGGGGACATGGCGTATCGAGTGGCAAACGCACCTGGCCACAGATAGCGCCACACTGGCCGAAGCCCGCCAGAGAATGATCGACGCCGGGCAGGGGGTCGGTTTTGATCCGGATTTTGTGGAGCTGCATGCCCAGTTGGTCTGGGGCAGTGCCAAGGATCGGCAGGGTATGGCGGAATGGTAAAAACGCTGACGACGCTGCGGGCGGCGCTGCCCAGGCAAGTCAAAGGCGTGTTGTTGGTGTTTGCTTCGGCTGCCTGTGTTTCCGTGACGTTCATTGCCAGCAAGCAGGCCATGCGGGAATTGTCACCCCTGGGCTTCACCCCGGTGTGGTTTGCCATGGCCGCGGCCTGGGGCATAGGATTTTACCTGCTGCGTTACGGACGGCAATGGCCGGCTAATTTGGGCGTATCGGCCTGGCCTTTGTTGCTGTTGGGCCTATTGAATGCCCTGGCCAATTATTTGTTCTTTACCAGCGTTAACCTGGGCGACCCGACATTGGTGGCCTTTTTCAGCCGCAGCGAGACCCTTTACACGGTGCTTTTGGGGGCCTGGCTGTTGGGGGAACGTATGGATCGTTACCAGTGGCTGGGCGTGGTGGTGGCCATTGCCGGAGCCGGGCTGATGACTTTTCGAGCCAGCCCGGTGGTTTGGCTAATGCTGCTGCTGACCTTGTTATCAAACTTTTTTCTGGCCCTGAGCACGCTGGTAGCCAAAAAGAGTCTCGGCGGCGTCCTGCCGCTGGTTTTATCCATTGCCCGCGCCGTGATGATGGCCCTGATGCTGGGATTGGCCGGGTTGGTCGCCGGGCAATTGGCCTGGCCCAGCCTGTCGGCCTGGCTGTGGCTGATCGGCGGCGCGTTTTTTGGCCCGTTTTTGAGTTATTTTCTGTTTTATAAGTCACTGCATTACCTGGACATCTCCAAAGGAGCCGTTATCCGGGCCACGCAGCCGCTCTTTGTGGCGGTTTACAGCCTGATCCTCTTTGGTACGGTTATCAGCGCTCAGCAGTTTGCCGGGGGACTGGCTATGCTGGCCGGGGTAATCCTGATGTTGTGGGAGCGGCGCTAATCGATTTTAAATTTTGAAGCACTATGTAAATCCCAAAAGCTTTTGTTGAAACCAATCCCGAAAAATTGTTTGATTAGCAGAAAGGCAAAGTCTAATGACTGACCATCCTATACCCACCTTGCACGATATTATCGCCGCCCGGCCCCACGTCTATCGCTATTTGCGCCCGACGCCGCTGTACCGCTATTCCAGCTTGAGCGAGTTGATTGGCGCCGAGGTGTGGGTTAAACACGAGAATCACCAGCCGGTGGGAGCCTTTAAGGTGCGCGGCGGGCTCAACCTGGCTGCCCACCTGAGCCAGGCCGAGCGGCAGGCCGGCCTTTTCACCGCTTCAACCGGCAACCATGGCCAGAGCATCGCCTTTGCGGCCCAGGTACACGGCTTGAAGGCGACCATCGCCGTGCCGGAGGGAGCCAATCCCGGCAAAGTGGCGGCCATGCGCGGTTTGGGAGCCGAGGTGATGTTTCACGGCCCTGATTTTGATACCGCCCGCGAGTGGATTGCCGCCGAAGCCGAAGCGCGGGGTGGCCGTTTCGTCGGCCCGACGGAGGAGGTACTGATTGGTGGGGTGGGGACGTACGCGTTGGAGATTCTGGAAGATCTGCCCGACGTGCAAGTCATCATCGTGCCGGTCGGCGCGGGCAGCGGGGCCTGTGGGACGAGTATTGTGGCTAAAAGCATCAACCCCAAAATAGAGGTAATTGCGGCCCAATCGGCTCAGGCTCCGGCCATGCAGTTTAGCTGGAAATCGGGTGAGTTGGTCACGGCGGAGACTCGCACCTTTGCCGAGGGTGTGGCCACGCGTGTGCCCTTCTTCAACACACAGCGGATCATGCGAAAATACCTGGATGATTTTGTGTTGGTTGACGACGAGGCTATCAAAGAAGCAATCATTTTGCTGCTACAGCACACCCACAATCTGGCCGAAGGCGCGGGGGCAGTCTCTCTGGCGGCGGCGCTGCAATTAAAAGAGCGGCTGGCGGGCAAAAAGGTGGCGCTGGTGTTGAGCGGGGGAAATCTGGCGCTGGAGCAGTTGGGGGAAATTTTGGCCAGGTAATAAAATCCGCCTCAATTCGTCATGATGATTGTTTGATGTAACAGCACCATCTCAGAATTGAGGAGACTATACCCTATGAAACTCATCTCTATCAACGTCGGCCTGCCTCGCCTCGTGACCTGGCAGAAGCAAACTGTCACCACCGGCATCTTCAAAGAGCCGGTCAGCGGGCCGGTGAGGCTGCGGACGCTCAATCTGGACGGCGACCGGCAGGCCGATTTGACTGTCCACGGGGGAGCGGATAAGGCTGTTTATGTTTACCCGGCAGAGCATTACGATTATTGGCGTGGTGAACTGCCTGACATAGCGCTGCCCTGGGGGGCGTTCGGTGAGAATTTTACTACGGCAGGGCTGCTGGAAAATGAGGTCAATATCGGCGATCGCTTCCGAATCGGCACAACAGAGGTGGTGGTGACCCAACCCCGCCTGCCGTGCTACAAGTTGGGGCTTAAATTTGGCCGGGCCGATATGGTCAAGCGTTTCCTGGCCAGCCGACGTACTGGTTTTTACCTGGCGGTGACGCAGGAGGGCGAGGCCAAAGCCGGGGATATTATCGAGCGCATCAGCCGCGACGAAAACGAGGTCAGCGTAGCCGACATCGTCCGGCTATACGCCTTTGACCAGGGCGATACCGAGACGATGGAGCGGGCTGTCCAGGTCGAAGCGCTGCCGGAGGGTTGGGTGGACTATTTTCAGGGTCAGCTTGAAAAACGCTCATAGAAATTGCTCAGGTATCCAAAGAACGCAAGTAGTGTCATTTCGACCGAAGGGAGAAATCCCTAATACCTTTGCTTTTACCCCATAGGTAACTGGTAAAAGCAACATCAGAGGGAATTCTCTCCGCTTCGCGGCTCGAAATGACATGTTAGGGGGTCAAAGAAAATGCCCAAAGATTACAGTTTGAACATCACGCCGGCCAATGCGCAACGCCGGCCCGAACACGTCCAAGACGACGCCTGGATTGGCGATTTTTTGAGCCGCGCCCAAATTGGCCACATCGCCACCCGTTGGGATGAGCAGCCTTTCATCAACCCGACCACCTTTTGGTATGATGCCGAGCGGCACGAAATCATCTTTCACTCCAATATTGTAGGGCGGGTGCGGGCCAACAGCGAACGGCACGAGCAGGTCTGTTTTGAGGCCAGTGAATTTGGCCGGCTGCTGCCGTCGAATGTAGCCCTGGAGTTTAGCCTCCAATACGAAAGTGTGATTGTTTTTGGCCGGATTCGGGTGCTGGAGGATTTTGCAGAAAAGCGACACGCTTTGTACGGCTTGATTGGCAAATATTTTCCTACCATGACCGCCGGACAGGAGTATCGTCCCATCACCGACAAGGAGTTGAAACGTACCTCGGTCTACGCCATCGCCATTGACAGTTGGAGCGGCAAGCGCAACTGGGCCGAGCGGGCCGACCAGAGCGACGAGTGGCCGCCATTAGGAGAGGAGTGGTTTAAATAATGAGAAAATTACGCTATCACCTGATTGACGTTTTTACCAACCAGCCGTTTGGCGGCAACCAACTGGCCGTTTTTACCAATGGTCGGGGTCTGTCTCCCCAGTTGATGCAGCAGCTTGCCAAAGAGATTAATTTCTCTGAGACCACCTTTGTTTTACCACCCCAGGAGGCGGGCAACGATTTTTGGGTCAGGATTTTCACCCCGGCGGTTGAAATGCCCATGGCCGGTCACCCGACGGTTGGTACCGCCTTTGTGCTGGCTTTGGAGCAGTTGCTTGATAGCTCTGGCCCGGAGACGACGATTCGCTTTGAGGAAGGCGTGGGTGTTATTCCGGTGCGGGTGCAGTGGGCAAATGGACAACCAGCCTTGATCAAAATGAGCCAACCCCTGCCCGAATTTGGCCCGGAATTTACCGAGCGGGCGGTGATGGCGGCGATGCTATCCCTTGACCCCGGCGAAATTGAGCCCAACTATCCGCTGCAAGTTGTCTCTTGCGGGGTGCCGTTTTTGTTTGTCCCGCTGAAAAAACTGGAGAGTATCCGCCGGGTTAAGCTGCGCTACGATCTGTGGGAGCGGCACCTCCAGGATTTTGCTTCACCCCACCTGTTTGTATTTACCCAAGAAACGGAATTGGAAAATTCAACGGTTCATTGTAGAATGTTTGCCCCGGCCCTGGGCATTGTCGAAGACCCGGCCACCGGCGCGGCGAGCGGTCCCCTGGGCTGCTATCTGGTAAAATATGGGCTGGTTGACCGGCGACCGGCGACCCGCGACCGCCAGATTAAAGAAAAAGTTGGTTTTATCAGCGAACAGGGCTTTGAAATGGGCCGCCCCAGCCTTATCCATATCGAAATTGAGCAGACCGGCGAACAGACCACCGCGGTGACAGTGGGTGGGCAGTGTGTCTACATGGGTGAAGGATATTTTGAGCTACCAAATTAAACCTCAAAGGTTTTTAAACCCTTTGAGGTCTGGCAAACTGTGGAGGACAACCAAATGGCTAAGCAAGCTTATTCCCCTCTGGCTTCTTATACCGAACTCAAACGGGTTGAGGGACTCATCAACCAGGCGCAAACGATTGACGACCTGCGCAAAATTGTTGAAAAAGATGGCCCCAAGGTAGGCTACAAAGCCTTTTGCTATATGTTGACCAGCAAAATGACAGCCGAAGCCATGAAACCTGACGAAGCTTGTGTGGCCGCAGCCCGACTTGAGCAGGAAGGCAAAACCGACGAGGCTACCATCATTTACAAAAAGGTGCTGGAGGCTCATCCTGATCATCCCTTGGCCAAAAGCAAAGCGTAGCCCAGCCAAAGATTTTAGGGGGGACCCATGACCAAAATTAAAGGCATTGCCGAAATTGTGCTGAATGTTCACAATGTAGAAGCCTCGCTCAAATTCTACCAGGAGGTTCTGGGGCTGGAAATCATTGGCCGGCCTGGTCCCGTATTCTTACGGGCCGGCGACCCGGCGGTCAGCGTGCCGCAAATGATGGTGCTGGTTCCCTTACCGCCGGATACCGCCGACTTTATCAAGCCGCGGACCTTGCATCATCTGGCTTTGGAATTAGCCCCCACGGATTTCGAGGCTGAAGAAGCTCGCTTGAAGGCCCTGGGGTATCAAATTCGGTCTGGGCAGCATCCGGTCATCCCTTCACGCACCATGTATGTGGATGATCCCGATGGCAATGAAGTTGAGTTTATTTGTAGCGCGTAGACCCAAAAAACCAAAACTAGGGTCAAAAATATCGAATCGAGCCAGTTTTATTGACCAAACTCCCAAGTAGGGACCTCCGTCTTCTTGACGCCTGTTCCCGCTCCTCTTAAAATAGTAGGGAGATCTTTAGCCAACTTTACCAAAGCTGATTTGCGTTGGTCTAGAAAACGCCCCTTGGTAGCCGCTCAAACGCTGTAATTTAGATCACATTAATAAAATTTTACAAACAATTGAATAAATTTTAATTTTAATGTGGTTTAATGTATTCGCGCCGAATCGCCGAGGAGTTGAACTCTTGTTGTCAGTCCGCCCGTCAATCAAAAACAGCCTCAACCTGATCAGAAATCATGATGAAGCGATTGCTCGCTGGATTTCCCATGTGATTAGTCCCCATATTGTGGGGGTGGTCATTACCTCGACCATGGCGCTCCAATATAGCCCTGAGCCTGTCCAAACCTTGCTTTGGGTAGCGGGGTTGATGCCTTTGTTGGTGTTGCCTCCGCTGGGGTATTTGCTGTGGTTGGTGCATAAAGGCAAGCTGGCCGACATTTATATGCCAGAACGGGAAACTCGCCTGCGTCCCCTAACCTTGATGATGGTCTGGTTAATGATTTGTTTAGGGCTGATTCGCTACTGGGCTGCCCCGGCGATGGTGGAATTGTTTGTCCTGGCGGCGACGATCATGATCGGTGTTTTGAGCCTGGTGACCCTCTTCTGGAAAATTAGTTTTCATGGGGCCACCATCACCGCTGCCGCCACGGCCACCGTCTTAGTGGCCGGTTCCTCAGCTTGGCCGGTGATGTTGTTGGTGCCGCTCGTCGGCTGGGCCCGCGTGCGGCTGGAACGCCACACCCCCCGCCAGGTTATTTTTGGCTCGTTGATCGGCGCGCTCATTGCTTTAATCCTGGTTCACGGGGCTATCCTCAGAGTTGTGTAATTAACCCAATCCTCCTTCATTTTGCTGCTTGTGTCTCATTTCCGCCGTACTACGGCGGAATTTTGTTTTTTAGCCTCTATTCAAACCAGATTCAAACTAATTTGTGATACTCTAAGGTAGGGCAATCCCGGCTTGTTCTCCATCACCCTCTCTCTCCCCAAATTCCCAAGGCAATGTGGCCGAAAAAAGACCTTTTCAATAAAATCTGCTCTTTTTAACGAGTGTGATCACGGCCATCACTATACTAAACTTGTGATTTTTAGTACAGATAGAGGTTGAACAAATGAAACAGCGTCAGTCATTTATTATTAATTTGATTGTAATCATTAGCCTTGTGGCTGTGGCTCTGGGAGTAAGTTTGGTCGGCCTGACCGGGCTGGCCCAGGCCGCTTCGATGCCGGGAACCCTGGTCGAAACAGCGGGGCTGGCGTTGCCGCCGGCCGCACCTGAGCGCCTACAGCTTCCAGACTTGGTTGCTGATCTGTCGATCACCAAAACTAACGGTGTAATTACAAGCATACCCGGCCAGGCTACAACCTATACCATCACTGTCACTAATAACGATGCTGATGATACTGTTGATGCCAGTGTTACCGATAGTTTTCCGGCTGAATTGACTGGCGTTACCTGGACCTGCTCCGGTACAACAGGGGCGACTTGTGCGGCCAGTGGCAGTAGTAATATTAATGACACGGCCAATTTGCCTCCGGGCGGTTCGGTGACCTACTTGGTTACAGGTACGGTTAGCTCTGACGCAAGCGGCTCATTAATTAACACGGCCTCAGTTTCTCCTCTGGGGGGCGTAACCGATCTTGATTTGGACAACAACAGTGCTACCGACACTGACACGTTGACGCCACAGGCCAATCTGTCTATTAGTAAAACCAATGGACAGGGTACGACAATTCCGGGGAATAGCACGACCTACACGATTGTGGTTTCCAACGGTGGGCCGAGCAGCGCCAATGGGACGACCATTCAAGATACCTTTCCGGCGGCGCTGACAGGGGTGAGTTGGACCCGGACGGGTACGGGGGGGACTTGTCCAGCCAGTGGTTCAGGCAATATCAATTGTACTATCAATTTGGCTCCTGGCAGTTCCGTGACTTTTACGGCCACGAGTGCGGTTAATCCAAGCGCAACGGGCACGCTGGCCAACACGGCTTCGCTGACGCCGCCAGGTGGGGTTACCGACACAAGCTCAGGCAACAACAGCGCCACCGATACCGACACGTTGACGCCGCAGGCCGATTTATCTATTACTAAAACCAACGGACAAAGTACGACAATTCCGGGGAACAGCACGACCTATACGATAGTCGTTTCCAACAGTGGGCCGAGTAGCGCCAATGGGACGACCATTCAAGATACCTTTCCGGCGGCGTTAACGGGGGTGACTTGGACTCGGACGGGTACAGGGGGGACCTGCCTGGCCAGTGGTTCGGGCAATATCAATTGTACTATCAATTTGGCTCCTGGGGGCTCCGTGACCTTCAGCGCCACCGGTACGGTCAGCCCCGGCGCTCGTGGGACGCTGGCCAACACAGCAACGTTAACCCCGCCAGGTGGGGTTACCGACACAAGCTCAGGCAACAACAGCGCCACCGACACCGACACGTTGACGCCACAGGCTAATTTGATACTTACCAAATCTGACACGCCAGGTACGGTGAGCGCCGGCGATCTCCTCACCTACACCATCAATATCGTCAACCAGGGTCCGTCTAATCGTACCCAAGTGGTAGTCACTGACAATTTGCCAACAGGCTTGACTTTTCTCTCCTCTACACCTGGTTCACCTACCTGTAATCTAAATGTCACCAGTCTGGTCTGCGATTTGGGCACTATTGCCGGTGGCGGTAATGCCTCGATAACGATTCGGGTCCGGGTCAACTCTTCAACGGCAGCCGGGTCAATCATTAATACGGCGTTGGCGGAAAGCGACAGTACCGACGAAGTAGACCCTGCTGGCGATAACATTGACAATGAGAGTACTACTATCCAGGTTAGATCCGATTTAGCCATTACCAAGCTTGAGTCGGCAGACCCGTCGCCGTTGGGCACGCTGCTTACATATACCCTGCTTATTACCAACAACGGCCCCTCCGACGCGCCTCAGGTAAATATCAGCGATAACATGCCGAATGGAGTGCCTATTAGCTCCGTTACTCCCAGCAAAGGGAGTTGCAGTGGAAGCGACCCGATTAACTGCAACTTGCTTTCTCTGGCCAGCGGCGCTACAGCCACCGTGACCATCGTGGTCAACCCGAACTCAACAGGAACCCTGAATAATACAGCTTCCGTCAGCGTCTCAGGCGGAGGAGCCTCTGATCCTACTTCCAGCAACAACTCATCCAGTATCAGCACCACAATCAACCGCGTGACCGATATGACTATCACCGCCTCCGACTCACCCGACCCGGTGACGCAGGGTTACAATCTCACCTACACTCTGCTTGTCGCCAACACCGGTCCCTCAGACGCAACCAGCGTGACGGTGACCGATACGCTGCCGGGGGGAGTTACTTTTCAATCGGTTACGCCCGGAGCGCCAACTTGTACCCAGGCGGGCGGCATTGTCACCTGTAATTTGGGCGGCTTGGCCAAGGGCAATAGTAGTCTTGTCTCTATTTTAGTCAATGTGAATTCGTCAACCTCCGGTAATATCTCCAGTACGGCCAGTGTGACGGCAACAGGGAGTACTGATCCTAATACCAGTAATAATTCAATTCCAGTGAACACTTTTGTGGGTGTGCTGAAAACGGTCTATCTGCCTCTCATCACCAAACCGGCGCCCAACACCGACTTGTCGGTTTTCAACGATAAAA
>CAZRYD010000102.1:0-19035 GCA_964604225.1 uncultured Caldilineaceae bacterium | reverse complement strand
TTATTTTAACCAAAGGAGTAGGTAAGGGGCTCAAGGGTTCTATTTGGAGAAATTGTAATATGCGCTGAGTCTCATAATCTTGATGAGCCACAAAAGACTCATAGGTGACTTCAAGATAGGGGTTATCGGCAAATATCCGGCGGTACTTTTGAACTTGTTGGGTCAGATAAACTAATGAGGTTTTGACCTTGCGTGGAGGTAGATGAATCTTAGAGACTTGTTCTAAAGGCCTGGTCAAATGGTAGAGTTTACGTTTTTTGGCGGCTTGATGGGATACAATCACCTTTAATGTATTCTGCCGAATAAGATGTATAACCTTGATCTTGTGTTCTTTAATCCAGGCAGTTATTTCAGGTAACTGCCTGATCTGAGGGTACATCAGCTTGAAACCTACTGCATCGCCGCTAGGCTCACTGGCGGTATATAGGTTCATCAGGTATTCAGCAATCAACTGTTTTCGCTGAAATAAATGAGCCAGACGGCGATTGAGGGTGGCTGTGCGATAGGTTAGATAAGTTTCAGAGTTGTGATTGGTGCGCAGAAAAATTTCTTCGTAACAGTGGATACGGGGGTGACTGGATAGAGCTGTGACCAGAAAGGTTGAGCCGGATCGCTGTGTGCTTAACACAATAAATTTAACCATATCTTTGATTTCCCTGAATTTTGTCATAAAGTGGGTTGATTTAAGTTGTGACCAGATTGGCCGCTTCAATTATAGTGACCTGGTGTAAAGTTTAGGTTATGGCAAAATTAAGTTAGCTTTAAGATGAGGTTAAAAAAATTTAACAGGTTGAAAGATGAATTGTAAGATGCTTTTCATTGCCTGGATTGCTCATAATCGGCGGAGCCAGCTAATTGCCGAGAAATTTGGGATAAAGTTGTATCAGATTCAATCGCTGAAGCGTTTATATCTGCTGGCTCCGCTCAGATATGTTTTGCAAACCATTAAAACCCTGACTATTTTGCTGCGCGAGAAACCTAAGATTATTTTTATTCAAAACCCGCCTATCTTGGCCGTGCTGGTGATTTACCTCTACGCTAAATTGGCCGGAGCCAGGTACGTTATCGACTCGCACACAGGGGCTTTGCTTGCGCCCTGGTGGCAATGGTCATTGCCGCTCCACGCTTTTCTGTCACGCCGAGCCATTACGACCCTTGTTACCAATGAACATCTGGCGGCAATGGTTCGAGCATGGCAAGCTAACGTTTTTATTTTGAGCGATATTCCGACAAAATTTCCTCAGGGGCGGGCTTTTCCCTTGAATGGTAAGTTCAGTGTTGCAGTTATCAATACCTTTTCACCTGACGAACCTATTAGTGAGGTATTAACAGCCGCCGCATCTTTGCCAGAGGTGGATTTTTACATCACCGGCGATCCTATTCGAGCCAAGAAAACGTTCTTGCAGCATCATCCTGACAACGTCAAATTTACCGGTTTTTTACCCGATGAAGATTATTTGGGTCTATTACGAGCCGTGCAAGTCATCGTCGTTTTAACGACCGATAATCACACCATGCAGCGCGGTGCTTGTGAAGCTGTGTCGCTGGGTAAACCTATTATTACCTCTGATTGGCCCATCCTGCGAACTTATTTTGACAAAGGCACCATTCATGTGGATAACTCTAGTCGGGGAATTCAAGAAGGTATCTTGCAAATGCAAAAACAGCGTCCCACCATGGCAGAAGAGATTCTACTTTTGCAGCAAGAGCGTTGGCAGGAATGGGAGGAGAAATACACAGCATTGACTAAACTACTTGAAGATAATTGTCCAAAGTAGCGGAGATATTTTTGAAATGGATCAAGGCCCAGTATTTGTAGGGGGATTAAGCCGTAGCGGCAAGACTTTGTTATGTTCGTTACTGGCGTTGCATCCAAATATTGCTATGCCCCTCAAAGAATCGAACCTGTGGACTTTCTTTTATCGTCGCCATGGCGACTTGAGCCAACCCGAAAATTTTGAGCGCTGCCTGGCGGCCATGTGGCGTTACAAAGGTGTGCGGCTACTCAATCCCAACCCTGAACGCATCCGTGCTGAGTTCTGGCAGGGCGAACCGACTTATGCCCGCTTGTTTGCTCTCCTACATACTCATTATGCCGAACAGTTGGGCAAGCCTCGCTGGGGCGTTCAAGCGGTGAGTGAAGAGGCCTACACCGAGCTTATCTTCGCGGCTTATCCCACGGCCAAAATGGTCCACATGATCCGTGACCCGCGTGACTTGTATCTAGCCCAGATTACTACTCGCTCCGTGCGGGGGTGGAGAAAGGTGGCCACAGCCACAGGGCATTGGCTACATGCGATGGGCCTGGCTAAACGATACCAGCAGCGCTATCCCCATCGTTACAAAATTCTGCGTTACGAAACATTAGTTTCGCAGCCCCAAAACACCCTGGCTGAGGTTTGCGCTTTTTTGAACGAAGATTATATCCCGGCTCCGTCTACTATCGACAGCACCCTTCGCTATCAAGGCGGGGACATCTCGGCGGCCTTTGTAGGGAGTTTTCGCCAGGGGTTGTCTCAACGTGACCTCAACTTTATCCAAACCTACGCCTGGCGAGACATGGCTGCTCATAATTATCAACTGGAATCGATCCGGTTTTCGCCCGGCGACTACCCGTTATTTTATTTGGTGGACCAGCCGATCAATTTGGTTTACATGGTAGCTTGGCATATCATGAAAAATATTCAGTTTAAGTTCCCGGCTCAACTGGGAGCTACCCCGGCGCCACGGCTATTAGTATCCTAGGCTTGCAGGAGGTATTGGCTTGTATAACTTTGGCCCTAAGGTCTACCTGCCACGTCCAGACCGGCTATTTCATAACTTAATATCTCGCCAGCAGCGCCCCCAAATTGATCTAACTGTGATCAAGGAGGTCATGGCTCAGTATGATCTTGAAATAATTGTAGTGCCTAAAATATTATCAGGAGGGAATCGCAGCAGCAGCTTGTTGATCCACACTCCGCAAGGTAAAAAGGTGCTCAAAAGATATATAGGTAGCCTGACTGATTCGACCATCGTTTATGAACATTCAATTTTGACTTATTTGGGCCAAATTGATTTTCCAGCGCCGCGCTTGGTGGCTACGGGTGCGGGCGAAGTTTTGGTACGTCATGGCGAGCATCGTTATGCACTCTTCGATTTTATTGAGGGTGGATTTCAATATTTTAACTATGTCTTATTACCGGAGCAAACTCGGCAATTTATCATCCTGGCCGGTGAGATGCTGGCAAATTTGCACAATAAACTCAAAAAACTTGTGCTTCAGGGGTATAACCCAGATGGTTTCAAATCTCAATCAGAGGACCGCTGGCGAAACCTGGAATGGATCATGGGTAAACTGGCCTGTTGTGTGGCAGAAACACCGCGACTGAACAAGAATCTAAACAACAGTCAAGCCGACTTCCTTTTGCAACAAGCCGGCCATCTGGAGCAATCACTGCGCCAGTTTGATGAGGTGCTTAAAGAAGCTGCTCTACCACGTTTAATTATCCATGCCGACTATGGCCCTTATAATTTGCTGTTTCGAAAAAATGGACCGCCGGTTATCCTCGACTTTGAGATGGCTCGTCTGGATTGGCGGGTCACTGAACTCATTGATGCCTGGTACCGCTTCGGTTATGACAAACTGGGCTTCAGGTTCAATAAGATGAAATGGTTGTTAGACGCTTATCAAACCCACTTCCCGATAACCGAGCAAGAGTGGCAATATATTCCTACCGTTTGGAAATATCTAAATATTTGGCGGGGTATTGTGAATTGGCATCTTTACTGCGAAACAGGCGCTGCTTCCTATCTAACAAAAGCTTGTTGGAATTTGAAGATGGTGGATTGGATGATAGCCAACCAGGATAATTTCATAGCTCGTCTGACTATGAAAAATACTAGCATTGCCTTGTAGCAAGGCGTCCAGAATGATGTTGTTAACTTATAAACGCGCATACTTATTAAGTCTGGCAACCATCTTAGTAATGATGAGTGTTATTCTGACCAGTTGTAGCGAAGCTATAAAGGTTACCACCTCTAATGAAATAAGTGTTACACCGAATAGTCAAACGGGTGGCCAAATTATAAACACACCAATCCCTGACAAAGCTGTCAAATTGCCGACTCCTGAAATGGCGCAGGATGATACTGATATCAAACCGCTTGATCCCAATAACAATCAGATAAAGCGAGAGACGCGAGCCTTATGGTCTTGGGCTGGCCAAAGAGCAACCTCAAAAACCGATATTGATGATTTGGTGGCCCGGGTCGATACCGCCCACCTCAATGTAATCTTGCTCATAGTCTATCGAAATGGTACAACTTTTTTTGAGCCAAGCCATACCCGATTTCCTGATAGCCGCGAGCGTTTGCCCAATAAATCACCTTTTGTCGCAGACGGGTATGGAGACGCGTTGAGTTATTTGCTGGCAATACGAGACCAAAGGCGGTTAGACAATAACCCATCCAATGATTTTGAAGTCCATGCCTGGTTCACCGTTGCAGGGGGGGGTAATACAGACAATGATGCCTGGCCGCCGGTAGATAAGACCCAACCTTACATGTTGAACGGCCTCTTTCCAGAGTTCAAACTAAAATTCGGTACCTACTATCTTAAAGAAGATAATCGCCTTGTTGATGCAGCCATTTCTGTTGTCCATCAACCCAAATTTAGAGCTTACATGACGAATCTTATTGCCGGCTTGGCCGAAGACTATCACGTGGATGGGATTCACCTGGATTATATCAGGGCCGGGGGCATTTGCTTTAACAATGAATCTCTGGATTATCCAGGAACTGAGTATGATTATCCAGGTTGTCAGGAAAATTACAAAGCCTGGACGCACGAAACTTATGGGCGTGAGTATACCCTGTGGGATGATACCGATGGTTTTAGAGAGATTCGGGATGAGGCCAAGAAGCGAGTGGGGACCTGGCAGGAGCAAGCAGTAGGGACGTTAGTTAAGAATATTCATGATGAAGTCAAGTCGGTTAAACCAGATATTATTATTTCAGTGGCGTCGGTGGCTAATGATGTCTCGCGCACGAGCATGCGGCAATTAATCAATGGGCAGGCTGCCTGGGAATGGCTCGATAAAGGCTGGATCGACATTGATTTTGTAACGGCCTATTCCGCCAACACCGGGGAAGTGGTTTACAAAATACAAGCGGTCAGAGATGCCACGCAAAAAGAGAGCAGCCGTTCAAAAATTTTTCCAGGATTAGTGACTTACAATCTTGATCAGTCTGATGAACTTTGGTCAGACCTGATTGTGGAACAAGTTAATGCGGCGATGCGTATGCAGTGGACAGAGCAACCCCTGGAACCATCGACCAAGGGCGTGGCGCTTTTTCGGGATGAAAAATTGAGTCAAGAGGCCATTAACGCTTTGGGTAATGGACCATTCAAAGAACCTGCCCTACCTTTCTGGGGTGAGTGATCCGGGCCATCTTGGGCCTGAATAAAATGTCCATATTTGATTACCACAAAACGTTTGGCGTATTTTTAAAAAACCAATGTGAGCCCGCTGTGTGGCTGAATAACACGTTGATTACGTCGTAGAGGAGTCGGAGTACTGTGAAGATTGCTATTTTTGGTTTAGGCTATGTTGGAACTGTGTCAGCAGCCTGCTTGGCCGAAGCAGGACATCAAGTTGTAGGCGTTGATATTAATCCCACCAAAGTGGACATGATTAACCAGGGTAATTGTCCAATTGTAGAGACTGGGCTGACAGAGTTACTGAGTCGGACCGTTGCCAGTGGGCGGTTGCGAGCCACGATTGAGCCTGTTGAAGCTTTAGACAATGCTCAACTTTCCCTTATTTGTGTCGGTACACCTGACAAGGGCAATGGCAGCCCGTTGTTAGCGGCCGTCAGCCAAACCTGTCGTGATATTGGCCAACACCTATCCAAGATGAATACCTATCATGTTGTGGTAGTACGTAGTACCGTTTTGCCAGGTACAATTGAAGAGTTGGTTATCCCAACCCTGGAAGAAGCATCGGGATTGGAGGTTGGCAAAGATTTTGGCGTCTGCTTTAATCCAGAATTTTTACGTGAAGGTTCCTCAATTTACGATTTTTATCATCCTCCCTTTACAATTATCGGCGCTGAAGAAAATAAGGCGGCTGAGATACTGGCTAGCCTATATCACTCTATTGACGCCCCCATCATTCAAACCCAGATCAAAACGGCTGAAATGGTTAAATTTGTGTCTAATGCCTTTCATGCGCTCAAGGTTACTTTTGCCAATGAAATCGGCAATATCTGCAAACAATATGATATTGATAGCCATGAGGTGATAGATATTTTCTGTCGTGATGACAAACTAAATATCTCCCCGGCCTATCTAAAGTCCGGCTTTGCTTTTGGCGGTTCTTGTTTACCTAAAGATTTAAAGGCGCTGCTATATTTGGGTCGGCATTTGGATATGAAACTACCCGTGCTGGAAGCTATCTTGCCCAGCAATGATATGCAAATAAAAACTGGTTTGGATATGATTGCCCAAACCGGGAAAAAGAAGATTGGCGTCTTGGGTTTTAGTTTCAAAGCCGGTACTGATGATTTGCGCTACAGCGCCCAGGTAGAGTTGGTTGAAAGGTTGATTGGCAAAGGGTATCAAGTTAAGTTGTTTGATCGCAATGTGTCTCTGGCCCGCCTGCACGGGGCTAACAAGGCTTATATCGAAAGGGAGATCCCCCATATTGCCACCCTTATGTGCCCAACCATAGAGGATGTCCTGGCTGAAAGTGAAGTCATTGTGATCGGCAACCGCGATGCCGCCTTTGCCGGGATATTTCCACATCTGCGTGACGATCAGATTGTCATTGATCTGGTTCGCATTTCGGCTGATATGGTTACCAGTTCTGACGGAAAGTATCAAGGAATTTGTTGGTAATGGCTCACAAAACCGCCGCAGCGGTACAAACGGGTAGCTACGGAACTGATAAAATAAAACTGTTGGTGGTGCTTGGCGAGGGCGGCCACACCGCAGAATTACTCAACTTGGTTGAACTATTAGGCCACAGTTACAATTATTATTATATTGTCTCAAAAGAAGATAACCTCTCGGCCAACCGTATCAAATATCCGGGGCCAATCTATTATCTTAGCCGCCCACGGGGCAAGCATACCGGCAACTTGAGTGCTGCCCTGCGCTTAGGCTGGGCCGGAGTTCAG
Source organism: uncultured Caldilineaceae bacterium (assembly GCA_964604225.1). Lineage (GTDB taxonomy): Bacteria > Chloroflexota > Anaerolineae > 4572-78 > J111 > DSQQ01. The sequence continues at coordinate 11,874 of CAZRYD010000102.1, read as the reverse complement.
GCTTTAGGGATTTTGCTGCGGGTTCGTCCAACGGCCATCTTAAGTACAGGCCCGGCGATTGCTGTACCGGTTTCGATTATCGGCAAGTTGTTAGGCGCTCGGCTCATTTTTGTGGAGACCGGCTCCAGAGTTAAGTCGTTATCTCTAACCGGGCGCATTATGTATCACTGGGCTGACCTTTTTTTTGTTCAGTGGCCGTATTTAAAGGAGAGGTTGCCACGAGCCATTTACGCCGGACGTTTAGTGTAATTGTAAGGAGATAGACCTTGACCGAGCAGCCGTATATATTTGTTACGGTAGGCAGCACAGATTTCGACGCTTTAATCCGGGCTGTTGATGCTCTGCTCCCCTCTTTGGGGAGGCCCAATGGCGTGATGCAAATAGGACATGGGCAATATATTCCTAGTAATATGCCGTACTTTCGCTTTGCGCCAGCGCTGGATTCTTACTATGAACAAGCCTCTTTGGTCATAGCGCATGGCGGGCTGGCTACCACCATGGAAGTGTTGAGGCGAAGTGTGCCCCTGATTAGCGTTAGCAACCCGGACCGTTACGATAATCATCAGGAAGATTTACTGGCCACAATGGCCGAGGAAAATTATCTGGTTTGGTGTCACCAGCTTGATGACTTGGAGCAGGCTGTCAAGCTAGTTCAAACTACACCCTTGCAGCCCTATCAACCACCTAAATGTGAGATTCATCTCATCATTAACGAATTCTTAAACACCTACCATCAGGGTAGTTGGAGACACCGGCTACTGGGTCGAAGTGCGCGCAATTGATATTTTGTAGGTATTTTGGAGGTAATTCTGAACATGATAATCAAAAAACTTTGGATCAAAATGATATTATTCTGTTTATTGATTTTTCTGGGGAGCATGAGTGCTGTCTATGCCCAGGAACCTGTAGGGGAAGACCAGACGACGCAGATAGTTGTGGCCTCCACTGGACGGCTCGAACTAACCCTCAAACAACTTGGTTATGATTCGAGTCAATTGAATGCCCAAAATAATGAAGACATTTTTCGCTTTGATCTGCCCGGCAATTTTCAAATAACGCCAACGGGGAACTATTTTAATCTAGTAACTAGCCATGTACAGAAGACACCCGATCAAACAGGCTCGTTGCAGGTTAGTGTCAATAATCGTCCTCTCTCAGTGCTTACTTTAACCGCTCAGAATGCCACCTCTAACACAGTGCGTATTGATTTGCCCGATAGATTACTCCAGACGGGCCGTACCTCGATTGCCCTTAACCTGGATACAGGTGATAGTTGTGCAGAGGCCGGTAGCAACATGGATGTGTTGGTTGACGAAACATCAGCCTTAAGCTTTAGTTATGAACAAAAGCCCTATCCGACCAACCTGGCCTTGTATCCTTTTCCGTTTACCGAGAATACTTTGCTAACAATCCCGACGACGATCGTTTTGCCCGATCAACCCACCTCCGCTGACCTTTCAGCGGCAGCGACGGTTGCGGCTGGCCTGGGCCGATGGTCTGGCGGCGCAATTGAGCTGACAGCCGTGCAAGCCAGCCAACTCAGCCCCGAAGTGCGCAGCAACAGTCATCTTATTGTAATTGGCCAGCCGGATAACAATCCCTTACTCGAGAATTTAAAATTACCTCTGGCGATTGACCAAAGCACCCTAAAACCGGGTCAAGGCGTTCTCCAAGAAGTTGTTTCTCCCTGGAACGACTTCCGCCTGGTTTTGGTGGTCAGTGGGTTGGATGTTGAGGGTGTGTCCAAAGCCAGCCAAACGTTGAACCGACAGGCTCACTTCTTGGGTATGCAAGGTCCCGTGGCTATAGTGGTTGATCTATTACCTCTCCCCAAACCAGACGCTCCTCAGACTGCTAGCTTGACTCTAGCCTCGCTTGGTTATGAAGATATGGTTAGTTACGGGGCTGCACCCAGCCAGTACAACTTTAGTTTTTACTTGCCACCGGGGTGGCGGCTGGAAGACGCTCCCTATTTTGTGCTTAAATTTGCTCATGCCGATATTCTTGACCCCGCTCAATCAATCCTGGATGTTAAACTCAATAATTTGCCCGTTGGTAGCACCCTGCTGGATGATAAAAATGTCAATGCCGGTGAATTGACCGTAACCCTACCTGCACAGCGGCTAAGAACTGGGCGTAATCGCTTGCAGATCGGGATCGAAATGAATCTCCCCACTGGCGACAAATGTACAAACGCCGGTGATCAACGCGCCTGGACCGTCATTAGCAGTGAGTCGGAAATTTTCCTACCTTACCAGGCCATCAATCTGTCGCCGGACCTGGAACTTTGGCCCTATCCCTTTAGCCAGGGTGATGGATTTGATCAAACCCTGCTCGTTTTACCCGATCAACCCACGCCACCCCTGTTTAATGATGTCATTCAGTTAGCAACCCAGTTGGGCAGCGTCAGCGCGCTCGATCAAATTCAAGCGCGGGTCGCTTACGCCTCTGAGGTGAACCAAGAAACGCAACACAATTCCCACGTCATCCTGTTGGGGCGTCCTACCGAAAATACCCTGCTGCGTGAAATTAACTCTAATCTGCCGCAGCCGTTTGAGGCTGATAGCGACCTGTTGAAACCGTTGGCTATTGATACGGTTGCTTTCGCGCCTGTTCCGAATCAAGACGCCGGTTTGCTGGAAATAGTTAATTCCCCCTGGGATGAAAATTACAGCTTGCTGGCTATTACCGGCACCAGTGAGGTTGGATACAGGCTGGCCTTTCAGACTTTGTTAGCTGGAAACGCAGAACTTAAAGGAAATCTAGCTGTTATTAAGCCGGCGGTTGATCCTCTTTCTAGCGAACCCAATCAGATTAGTACCTATTCTATAGATACCCGTCCCCCTGCTCCGGTCGAGGGCGAGTCAAGCCTGAATAGCACTCTTCCTGATACGGAACTGTCTCGATTAGCTAACCGTTGGTGGAAATAGAGTAATTATGCGAGTTCCAAAAATCTTGGCCGTAATTATTTCAATACTCTTGGGGGTGGGTATTTTGGTGGCTTGTGCTGGCAACCAAACCCCGGTGCCGACTCGACAGAATCCCACCTCCACCCCTCCGGCCGAGGAAGTTAAGGTTGCCACAACCGCCAGTGTAACCCCTGTTCCTGCTGCCACCGTAGCCCCAACCTCTACCACAAACGCTGCTCTGCCTGACCCCGTGCTGATTCTGCTTGCCGATGAAATAACTACCCTGGAACCCTATCGCATGGTTTCGACTCATCCTGATGGCAGTATCGCCAGCCATCTTTGGGATACGCTGACCCACTTAAATGACCAGTTGCAGGTTGAACCTGGCTTGGCCGAGTCGTGGCGATTGGTTAATAATTTTACCTGGGAATTTACGCTACATCAGGGGATAAACTTCCACAACGGCGAAGCACTCAACGCCGACGCCGTTCGTTTTTCCATTGAGCGCGCCCGCTCTATGCCCGACTCGTTAGAAACATTCACCAGAGATGTTAACCTGGAGAAAGTAGAAATGGTGGATGATTATACCCTGCGCCTTACCACTCGCGATCCTGTCGCCAACCTGCCTTATCATCTCACATTTTTGGAGATTTTGCCTCCTGTTTACTATTCAAAGACCAGCACCGACAAGCTGCTTGTAGCGCCTGTTGGCTCTGGACCTTATGAGCTGAGCGGAACTTGGCATTCGGGTCAGCCGCTCACGCTAGAGGCTGTGCCCGATTACTGGGGGGGTGCGCCTGCTTTACCTCGCCTTGTCTTTAAGACCGTTCCTCAGGTTGAGGAGCGCTTGACGGCTTTACGTTCTGGACAGGCTACTTTGATAACCGACCTGCCGCCCATCCCCAAAGAGCAATGGAACATTTCAGGAAGCGAATTGGAGGCCATTGAAAGTACCCAGCGCATGTTCATTGGTATTCGGGCCGCCGAAGGCAGCCCTCTAGCCGATAAGCGTGTGCGGCAAGCGCTTAACTATGGGGTCAATGTCAAACAATTTATTGACACTTATCTCGCTGGCTATGGTCAACGCTATGGTAGTTGGGTTAACCCTCCGGAGAATAACCAGGAACTTTCTCCCTGGGCCTATGACCCTGATATGGCCCGTGATTTGTTAGCCCAGGCCGGCTATCGAGAAGGCTTTACTACAACCTTGCACGCGCCAATCGGTGTGTATAATCAGGATGCCGCTATTGCCGAAGCCATTGGGCAGCAATTGAGCGAAATCGGCGTCACTGTCGAAATTGAGACAGCCGATTGGTCCACTTATACCCATCAGCTCCTATCTGATAAGACTCCCGGCCTCTTTTTACTTGGATTGGCCTCGCATGGAGATGGGCTGGAAGACACCCAAAATTTATCTGTTGATTTTGCCTTCAACCCGACTGGCTGGTCTAACATCTCTTTTGAAGAAACGCTGAAACGCGCCGCCAGCACCTTTAATCAAGATTCCAGAATCAGGTTATTGAATGAGGCTCAGTCAATTGCCTATGATGAAGCGCCCTGGATTTGGTTGTGGCGCTCATATGACTTTTACGGAGTGAGCCAGGCTTTGGATTGGACGCCTCGGCGGGATGGACTGGTTAACCTTTATCAATCCAGTCATCTCTCCCCTTGAGCAGACTATAAGATCTAGGAGGATTGATTAGCGACTCAAACTAAATTCATATTGACGCCTTTATCAATGGGGGCGGCAACGTGGCGATTTTTTCCGGCAACACCGCTTTTCGTCAAGTGCGTTATCAGAATGACGGCCGAACTCTGGTTTGCTACAAGAACGATTGGAGACAGGACCCAATGTATGGGGTAAATAATATTTATGTCGCCACCGAGTTTGCCGACCCCCCTGTCCTGTGGCCCCAGAACTCCACCATTGGCCTGGGCTGGCAGGGTTTTGTCAACAAATCACCTGGAGATGGTATGACCGGCCGCTACACGGTTTATCGCAGTAATCACTGGGTGTATGAAGGGACTGGGCTTCAAGATGGCCAGGAATTTTCGTATGAACCCTTAGAAACGATTGAAGTTGATGGCGCGGCTTTCACCTGGGAAAACGGCTTGCCGGTTGTAACCGGCGCGGATCAAACCCCCTTAAATTTTACTATTTTGGGGGTACAGCAGTCTAGCAATGGGTATGCAACCATGGGGATTTACAGTCGTGAGGGCGGTGGTACTGTCTTCAATGCCGCCACGATGGGTTGGGGGCGTGGTTTGTGGCCTGAATATAACCCTAACAATTACGGCATTGTTCAACAGATCACCCGGAATGTTATTAATAGACTGAGTAGTGGCGAACCGCCGCCGCTACCACCACCTCCTCCAACCTCAACGCCGGAATCCGGTTTTCTCTATCTATACCTACCCATTATAATTAAACCCTGAAAGTTCGTGATTGCTGACCTACTTCAGGGGGATATTGGGCAAGCGAGGTCAAATAACAAGGATGAGGCAATGGTTATTCAGCCTGTTAATTGTAGCTGATGATGGATAAATAACATGCGAAAATCATACAAATTAAGCACGATTATTGGCGTAGCTATTTTGCTCATACTGACAATTGTACCGGAATTAGCTTATGCTCGCTGGCCTCCTTTCAAATATACTTTGACCCCCCGATATGAAAATGGCAAGATAATCTATAATCTACAGTTTCTTAAACGCGTTAAATGGCCTCTGACTCAGGTTACCTTTAAGATTCCGCTGCCAGAAGGGACCCGCTATGTAGAGAGCAATGCTCAGCCGACAACTAGCGTCTCTTTCGATGGGGTAGAGGTCACCTTCTTTAGCTCTGTACTGCACGAAGATATCGAAGTTGCCTCTTTTGTAGTTGAGGTAACCGACCCAACCAAGAATATTTTCACCGCACGCACCTGGATTTCCTGGGAGGGGGAAGAACCTGGCAGTTTGTGGGCTGAGGATGTCTCGATTGATATCAGGAAACCCTTGTTAGATTGGGCTGATCCTTCGGCCTCGTCGCTGCAACTTGAGGCTGTTGCCACAGTAACTGACGACATTATTATTTACTCGATTTATCCCAAAAATGTCAGGGATAATGCCAGGGTGCGCATGCAAGATGTGAAGATAAATGTCTCCATCCCTGAAGGTACCACCTATCTGTCTGCCGAGGCGTCATCTCCCTTTGCGGCCAACTTCAATGGTCAGGAGGTTTCCTTTACGGCTTTGGAGTTAGAACGATGGGCTGAAGTTGGGCCACTTAATGTGAAAGTCTCAGCTAAAGAGGCGACTGCTCCGTTTATTGCCACCCATGCCTGGGCTTCCTGGAAAAACACGGGTAGGCGGGTTGGCACAAGTGTGGTTCCCCAAGAAGAAACTACAACCGGTAGTATTATCGTGCAGCCGCATGTTTCGCAATGGGTAGTATCCGATCTGGTTGGCGACGTGCCGTTTTCTAACTACGATTTGACCAGTCTCGCTCTGCAAGATGATGGAACTGCGGTTGGGATTAACTTTTATCTTGCGGGTAGCTCTGGACCTGTAGATGTACCCTTGTCCTTTTATTTTTTAGTTAATAGTGATTGTCGCACCGATACAGGGGCGTTAACGGAAGCACGGCTCGGGGCAGAGTATCGGGTTAAGTTTAAGACCGATTACCACCAAGCCGACATTGACTCTTGGGATGGATCGGCCCGCAGTTGGGTGCGGATTGGTAAGGGTACGGTTACGGCGGAGAACTCGCCTGGCGGGAAGGTACTCACCATAGCGTTGCCCTATAATTTGATTGGTAATAACCGGCAATTCTGTTGGGTTGCCCAGAGTTTTAACCGTACCACTACCTATAATACTACTCTCCCGTCCGACCAGATATCGAGTGATAACTTACCTCCTGGGTTCAGTCAATTTAAAGCTGGAAACGCAGTCCCTATTGTGGCTGCTTCTGCTCCTGAAACAGTCCAGGACAAGCCTGACCGGGGTAGCTTCATTAGCACCGGTGACGTTTGGCAATATCTGCCGGGCTGGTCAGAACCTCCGGCTAACTGGTCGGCTATTGGTTTTGATGACAGTAGTTGGTTTTCTGGCCCGACCAGTCTTGGCTATGGCAAGGGCAAACATGCTACCGATTTGAGTCAAACTACTTTTCAACAGGGCGGCGCCCCGGTCATGGTCCAACGGGCTATTACCGAGGCTGGAGTTATCTTGGCTGTGCCAGTCTCAGGCGCTACCAGCACCTCGGTTTTTATGCGCCATTCCTTTACTGTGGACACGCCTGTGGCCTTGACCCAGCTTCGATTGGAAATTAGTTACCTGGGCGGCTTTGTAGCTTATCTCAATGGTACTGAGGTCGCCCGACGAGGGTTAGGTGTGCCTGGTGTATCAGTGCTTTACAATACGTTGGCCGCCGATCAGGCTGACAAAGTTTCCGAAACTATTGATCTCGGCGATTATATCACCAAGTTGACGCCCGGAGTCAACATCTTGGCTGTTCAGGCTCACCGTTCGGAAGCTACGACTAACCTCTCAATAACTCCTAAACTGACCTGGGTCAGTAAGCCAAAAGTTAACTTGTTTGAGGATGATAACCCTCCCTCTGAAACCTCATCCGTGCCCGTTATACCGCCTTCAATCACCGATATCCAGGGCAAATTGGCCGTACCGTTGGACAACAGTCGAGTGGCTTATGACATCCACATTTTTTCCCTGCCCGGTGGTCAGGAGACTCTTAAAATCCCAAACGCGCGCCAACCCAATTTTCGCTTTGACGGTCAGCGCCTGCTGATTAACCGTGAGGGTGGCGGCGTAGAGAATGTGTTTGAATATAATTTAGTGGATGGAACTGAAAAGCAAGTAAGCGATGCACCTGGGGACTCCTCCCCCTTTTATGATCCAGGGGGCAATCGGGTGGTTTATGGCAATCCTGAATTAACTTATGGTAAACCTGAACAGTTCTACAGCCCGGAGAGAAATAAATATTACTTCACCGGTGTTTCTAAACCTTTTATCTTTGTTCAATGTGGCTTGTTACCACCGCATCAAGAACAAGAACCCCGCTGTCGAGATATTCCTACGCTTGGTGTTTTAATCCCAGCGGGTCAAATGAGTGAGCTGCAAGGTACATATCCAGTTTGGACTTCCAACGATATGATTGCTTACAAGGGTTGTAATTCCTGGTCCGGGTTTGCTGCCTGCGGTATCTATCTTGTTCCTTCATCTTCCACTAAAGGTTTTAGTGATGGTTTTATTCCTAGACAACTCACTAAAGACACTAGCGATACGCCTACTGACACAAAAGATAATCTGATCGCCTTTATGTCACAACGTGATGGCAACTGGGAAGCCTATGTGATGGACCTGAACGGCGCCGGGGTTAAGAATCTGTCTAACAGCCTCAATGCTAACGATGGTTTACCAACTATCTCGCCCGATACCAATTGGGTGGCCTTTGTCTCTGACCGTGATGGTTCTTGGGCCATCTGGGTGGCGCCCATTGCTGGTGGTCCAGTCCAAAAGCTATTTGATTTACCAGCCACCGTCCCTTGGGGCGACGGAAATCGGGCCTGGACTAATGAACGCATTTCCTGGGGACCTTAATCAGTGTCTTGTCAAGGTTAAAACGAGGGATAGCGGCGCGGCCGAAGGATGCGTCCCTACTCAGAGATTATCTTTCCTCTTATTTTAGCAGAACCGGCAGATAAGATTGATATATGTCGGTCACCGTAACCTCTTGTTGGGTCGCATTGTTCGCCGTCTCAGGATCGGGTTCATTGCCCACAACAGTAGCCAGATTAGTAAACGCCTCGTTTGTGGTCTTGTCAACAGTAACTCGAATTGTGACCCCTGGTGAACTGCCCTGAGGAAGTAGATCGGTCAGTTTGCAGATTACTTTGTTGCCTATTTTCTGGCAATTGCTGAGACTAGCCGAGACAAAAGTGATGCTTGTGGGAAGGGAGTTAGTGAGGGTCATACCTGTGGCAGTCGAGGGGCCGTTGTTGGCAATCGTGAGATGATAGGTCAAGTTATTGCCGGCAACCACCGGGTTGGGTAAGGCAGTCTGAGTGATGCTCAGATTGGCTTCTGCTTTAATAGGGGTGTTTTGGATAGAGGTATTATTTTGGGCTTTGGGGTCGTACTCAAAACCGGCAACGGTGGCTAAATTGGTGAGGTTGCCCCTGGCTGAAGGGTCAATAACTACCTGTAGACTAACTTTGGTGCTGTTATTTTGGGCTAGATTACCCAAATGGCAGATGACCTTACCTTCCACCTGAGCGCAATTGCTGGGAGTAGGTGAGGTCAATGTGACGCTGGCCGGTAGAGTATTGGTCAAAGTTACGCCGGTAGCTAATAAAGGACCTTTATTGGCGATGGTCAATGTATAGGTTAGATTGTTGCCCGCGATTACCGAGTTGGTTGAGACGCTTTGGGTGAGAGTTAGGTCAGGGCCGATACACGGGGTTACCTTAACCTGCATTTTGGAGGTAGCCGGGACATCTAAGGTCACGTAAACCACGGTTACTCGACCATCATCACTATGGACGAGTTGGGTGAGGCTGCCATTATTTGTCTGGTAGCAGCCTTGCCTGGGCATAACAAAGCGAAGCGAAGCGTGTTCAAAATGCTCACGCAACGGGTTGTTGATAGTAGCCGTTACGGTGTCGTGCTGACCATCACTGGCCGGGGAAAACTTAAGTTCAAGGCTACCTGAAGGGATGGCGTCATAGTTATCATCCTGATAAGTGTAGGGGCCGATGACGCCATGATCAATCCGCACCAGGCGATAGCCCTGCTTAATCATATCGCGAGTTTCAACCCAATGCACCGGCGTGTTCCCACTGACTTCAACATAATCTGCCCCGGCGTGGCCATAGAAGACCATGTTTGCGCGCAATTGGTCTATCCAGGTCGGTTTCCATTCAACCAAGTCCTCGTCCGCTGAACGAGTTTGTCTGATGATATGCAAAAATAGAAAGCGCAGCAGACTGTTTTGATGTGCCGCCAGGTCTGTTTTAGCCCAGGCTACCTGGTCAGCAAAATACCCCCCTATATCCGCCAGGTCCGGGTTGATGGTTTGCAACATAGAGTTATCCATGCCTACCAGATGATAAGGTCCATAATCAAAACTGTAGAACCGCCGTCCAAAGTATTTCTTCCATAAGCCCCACTCTTGAATCTGGCCAAGACTGCCTACTTCATGGGCAAAATCGTGATTGCCGGCTATGGCATAACTTGGTACTCGTAAACGATTGATCGCCGCCTGATAGGCTTCAAATTGGGCGGAGCTGCCGTTTTCAGTCAAATCCCCCACTACCAGCACAAAGGCCGGATTAATCAGATTGATCTCGTCCACTATCCGCTTAAAAATAGGTTGTTTGGCTTCAATAGTGGCTGCTTGCGGATCACCCAAGACCACAAAGTAAAAAGGGTCGCCATACTGAGCGACCACCTGCACCGCCCGTACCTGAGTATCTGTGCTCAAATTTGAGCTAACAGTCAGGTTATACAGCTCGGCTGGCGTACCGGCTGGAATAGCGGTCTGAAGCGTCCAGGCTGTGATCGGATCATAGCTGGCCGAAACAATAGACAGAGAGATTGTATCGTAAGCTGTAGATAACGAGGCTGACCAGCCGCCGGCATTGCTGCCAGTCTTAACCTTAATATTGAGCGTTGTCCCGGCTGATTGAATCGCGGGATTATTGGAATGAGGCAGATAGATACGTCCAAAGAGGGGGTGGCCGGCGGCTTCAGGCAGGGTAATATTTATGCCGGCAGTTTCACTACCGGCGGTTACCGCAACGCCGTTGATGACTTGAGCGGTGTAGTTCTGGGCGAAGGCGGTGAGAGTGTAGGTGCTACTTGGTAGCCCGGAGAGGTTAAAAAGACCATCAGAACCAGCCTGAACGGTGTAAGTCGCTAGACCAGAGGCAATACTTAACTGGGCGCCGGGTATACCATCTCCATCGGGGTCAAGCACCCGACCATGAAGCGAACCAAAAGGAAAAGTGCCATAGCGGAAACCATCAATCCCAACTTGTGTGGCCGATAGCCTATAATTATAGCCATTCTGCCCGCTAACTTTAAGTTGTAGGGTGTGCTGTCCAGGCGGCAAGTTAGTAGCGATAACGTATTCTATAGGGTCAGACTCAGCCCCGGCCGCATTATTAAAGAGGTTTATTAAGGGGTAGGACACCTTATCAATGGTGACGGTCACAATTCCAGATCGAGCATCGCCGACCAAGATAGCCGAGACAGTAGTGCCATTGAAGGTAAAGGTAGCTGTATTCCCTGTACTGTTTGAACGTCGATATTGCCCCCCAGAACAATATTGACACGGGAGGTTGGACCAACCACTGCCACCATAAATAACCTGATTGGTGTTTTCGGCTTCAACAAAGGTGGCGTAAGTTGAGGTTTGATTGAGCGCTGTATAAGATTTTGGGATGACAAAGGAGCTACCTTTTACGGCACGAGGAGGTGGGCGCGAATAGTCTTGCGGGGCTTGGTGTCTTAAGTTGTCAGAAGAATTACCAACAGCAGCGTGAACCGGCAGGGGCTGCTCGATGCCTAACTGCCCGAGCAAAAGGACCAGAACAAAAAAGAGAATTGAATGAGGTTTGTCTTGCTGGCGTTTGTGTTGCTTGTTCATGATCCCCCTTGTTATATGCTCCAAGCTAGCTTGGAGCATATCCATTGCCAATGTTTGCTTTAGCCAGTATGACTGTTATGAGGTTTTTGCCAGAATTTGGCCGCTTGTGAATGGACGCGAGGCGCTACGATGACCTATAATCTCTCAATCAAACAAAAAGGTGCAACGCACTTTAACACCAGCAATTTTGGCTCCTTAGACTGGAAAAAGTGCGTTGCACCGGAGTAGTCAGGTGCTTGAGAGTAATTCGGCGATCTACACTCTAAAACTGCTCAGACTCAGCTACGATATTATCCACTGTAATGTGGAATCATT
>CAZRYD010000101.1:0-19134 GCA_964604225.1 uncultured Caldilineaceae bacterium | reverse complement strand
TAGGAGCACCCTTTTTGGCAAATTCAACTTTACTTTATGTTAAAGCCGACCCTCTTGCGGGTATCTGAACAGGCGGACGTTTTAGAGATTCCTCCCTTCGGTCGGAATGACAAGGCTAGGGCTGTGTTTCAATCTGCACCACCAAAACCAGACCCTCGCCAATTTGGATCGTCGCCTGGGAAGCGGTCAAGGCATTGCTGATGCTCCAGGTGCTGCCAAAAGTGAGGGTCGCCCCCATCAGCGGCCACTCCACCCCGGTTAAGTTGACCTGCTCGACGGTGGGGGTGAGCGGCACCAGGGAGAGGGTGTCGCCGGGCTGGCCGGTGACGGTCAGGGTCTGGTGGGGCCGCAGCACCCTGGCCCACTGTGGTCCATCCACCAACGTGAGTTGCACCGAGTCGTATTCTGGCCGGGTCAGCAAGAAAATATTGGCCAGCATCTGGTCAAGCCGCCCGCCCAGAGCGGTGACCAGTAAGATTTCGTCGGGCTGCTCGGCTGCGGCCAACTGCAAGGCCAGCTCCAGGTCGGTTTGATCCTTACGCACCGGGTGGCGATAGATGGCGATACCAGCCGCTTCCATCTGGGCGATGAGATCGGGTGAGAGCGAGTCGAGATCACCGATGATGGCTTCGGGCGTTAAGCCTAAGGCCAGGGCATGCGCCGTACCCCCATCGGCGCAAAAGATGCGGTCGTCGGCGCGAAGACGCTGGCGAAGACTATTAGGCTCAGTTAAATTGCCATTGGCAAAAATGACAATACGAGACATAGGCTGGCAAATTGGCTAATTGGAAGGTTGGTAGATGGGGAATATGCAATCTGCCAGCCTTCCAAACACGCAGTTGAAATAAAAAACCACCCGGCGAAGGGTGGTCAATTAACCAAGGCACACACTCTCTCCCTCCGCCGGCATTACCCGGATCAGGTTCATCGGTCACCTTCACAGTGCTGCGCACAAGAAAGTATCTCAGCCTGGTTTGTCCAAGCCCCCGAAAACGATGATGTAATTCTTAAGCTAGGGAATTATACTACACCTCTCTGGAAATTTCAAAAAGAAGAAGAGTCCCTTTTTTCGGCTGGCTGGCAGATAGCGTGCAGGTAAACAAAATTACCCCTGGGCGGCATGAGTTCAACCAGGTCGGCAATTTTGTACTCTTCCCGACCAAGCAGCACAATGTCCCCTGTTTTGGGTTCTTTATCCAGATTTAGAATACCGCCAATGTCGCGGCGTCCGGGTACCACAATACTCAATTTATAGATGGTCACAATCAACTCCTCGCTGAGTATTTATCAAGCGGGTCGGCTCAGCAAGCGCTTAAATTAAATTTCGGTTGCGCAATTTAAAGGATAAATCGGTGGCAATGTTCCGCATCACCTGGTAGCCGAGGTCGGTGTTGGCTTCACACAAATTGCTCAGGCGAGCGCAATCTATGGCCAGGAGTTGGGTGGGCGTAACAGCCTTCACGGTAGCTGAACGCGTGCCGTTATCAACCAGACCCATTTCGCCAAAGCTCTGCCCTTTGCCCAACGTTACCACCACGACCTCGGTGTCGTTAGGGGCATCCGGGGAGGTTGTGATAATTGCAACTGTACCCTCTCGAATCAAGTAAAAATGGGTCGGTGGAGAGTTACGCTCGATGATGAGACTATCAGCCTCATAAGCTGCCGGTCGGCAAAGTTTGGCTACCTCGTCCAGCATGGGTTCGGACAGACCAATAAACATTTCAACTTGCTTTAGAAAATCTTTTATTTCTGACATCATTTTCTCCATAAACGTGGGCCAGCCTGAGGGTATTATAACATACCTGAGGCGACTTATTAAGGGGTTAAAGTGCAGATACTAACAGGTACTTTAGGGCAAAAAGGTCGGTACCTTTTGTTACTGTGAAATGGTTTCTTTTTCAGTACTTTTGCTCCTGTATTTTCATGAGGGTATCACCTATAATTTAAACTGCGGTTAAAAGTTCCGGTTGAATTTTGAATGACTCCTTTGTAGCCCGGAAAAGGGGCTAATACTATGGATACGACTATTCAGTGGGTGACCACTTTAGAACGAATAAATTATGAAGCAACTCTGCCTATGGCTCAAGCTACCCCTGGGTTAGACTTGCACTTGAGAGACGATGTCATTATCACCAGTAGTGATATTTTTCCCTTCCCCGATACCACCCACGCCTGTTGGCTGCGAGCCACGCCCCAAACTGCCGACAATTTGATTAATGAAGTGATTAATTATTTCAAAGGGAAAGGCCTGCCCCCAACCATTTTTATTTCGCCTGCCTGTACCCCGGCGGATTTAACCGAGCGGCTGCTGCAACAAGGATTTACCCGGCAAGAAGGAGAAGAGGCTTGGCTGACCCTTAATGACCTGCCGCACCTGGAAATTCCGGCAGCAGCCTCTACCATCGCCGTTAGGTGCATCGACTCTACGGAGGCGCTCACCTTTAGCAATATTTTTATGACCGCTTTTGACCTGCCGCTTGAATTTGCCCCGGCGATGGCCCAACTGCTCACCCCTTCGCTCAATTTGCCGGGAGTCTATCACTATCTGGCCCTGTGCGAGGAGCAGCCCGTCGGCATTTGTTCGCTAATTTGTTATCAAAAAGTCGGTATTCTCGGCAGCGCCGGGGTGATCCCTCAGCAGCGGGGCAGTAAAGCTATTTTTAATTTAATTGTCCAGGCCATGCGGCAGGCCCAACAGCAGGGCGTCGAAACCCTCTTGCTGCAAACTGCGGCCGGAACTCCACTGGAACGATTGCTGCGGATAAGCGGCTTCAAGCGAGCTTTTACCAGGATTGGCTATACCTTATCGTGAACGCGTTAGTTCAGATCACTAATCTAAAAAAAGTGTATCAAACCGGCGAGATACGCTTTGAGGCCCTAAAAGGCGTTTCCCTGAACGTAACTACGGCTGACTTTATGGCCATTATGGGCCATTCCGGCAGCGGCAAGTCAACCCTACTGCATTTGGTGGGCGGGCTAGACCGGCCAGGCGCGGGTTCGGTCTGCGTGAACGGGCAGGCCCTGCATACCATGAGTGAAACCGACCTGGCCAAGTTCAGACGAGGTCATATCGGCTTTATTTTTCAGTTTTTCAACCTGATTGACAACTTGACCGTTCAAGCGAATGTGGAACTACCGGCATTACTCCTGGAAAAAAAGGACAAAAAAGCTATTCGGGCTCGCTCCCAAGTCCTTTTGGAACGCCTGGGCATTGCCAGCCAGGCTCACAAGCACCCCTGGGAGTTGTCGGGCGGCCAGCAGCAGCGTGTCGCCATTGCCAGGGCTTTGATTAATCAACCCACCCTCCTGCTGGCCGATGAGCCGACAGGCAATTTAGACAGCGTCAGCAGCGAGGAAGTTTTGAACATCCTGCAAGAGTTCAACACGCAGGGCCAGACGATTTTAATGGTCACGCACGACGCTCTGGCTGCGGCCAGGGCCAAATGTGTGCTGTTTATTCACGATGGTTGTCTAGTGGACAGCATGGCGGGTGGCAGCGCCAAACAGATTGCCCAGCGATTGGCGGAGTTGAGATAATGGATGCCATACTCCCCAAAATCAAAGCTGACATTACCAGCCGGCCGCTCATCTCGCTCTTGATTGTCGTGACCATCGTCGCGGCCTCGACCTTGTTGACTTTGGCTCTGGCGACCTTAATGAATATTAACGCGCCCTACGATAAATCCTTTGCCGAATTGAATGGGGCACACCTCTGGCTCTATTTTAAGCGAGATCGCATCCGCATGCGTGATATTGAACGGATCGAGCACTTGCCCGGTGTGGCAGCCAGCACCGGTTTGCAATACAGCGTCGAGAGCCGGGTACGGATTGGCGACACGCGGGTGTTGAGCAGTCTGCGGGTGATGCCGGTCGATAAAGAACCCGACGTTAATCGTTTGTTAGTGCAGCAGGGGCGCTATCTGGAACCGTACCAGATGGAAATCGTAGCCAACGAAGATTTTGGTTATTTTTACCAACTCGCCATTGGTGATAGCGTAGGTGTTATTCGCTCGGATGACAAAGAGGTCAATGTGCCGGTGGTCGGCCTGGCTTATAACCCGATGTGGGATACTTATCGCAACGTGCAACCGCCCTACCTCTACCTGAGCGAAGAAACCCTGCGAGAGTTGTTCCCCGACGAGGCAAGCTGGGATTGGTCCATCGGCCTGCGCCTGGCCGACCCAGAGGCCGTGGCTGAAATACTAGCTCAAATCGAAGCAGTTCTGCGCCCGGAAACCATTGACAAGCATACCGATTGGCGTGACGTGCGCACCTCGGCCATGTTTGAAATGCAGCTCAACTTCATTTTTCTGGCTGCTTTCAGCGCTTTTGCTATTTTGGCCACAATTTTGGTGGTGGCCAGCAGTATCAGCTCCATTGTGCTGTCGCAGTTTAAGCAAATTGGCATGCTTAAAGCCATCGGCTTTACCCAAAGCCAAATCTTATGGCTCTACCTGGGGCAATATTTAGTTTTGAGTTTGCTGGGGAGTTTGGTCGGGTTGGCGCTGGGCATCTTTCTCGCCCCCCTGGCTGTGGATAATATCGCCGCTTCCTTAAATACCACCTCGGAGACTCCCTTTAACTTGCTGCTGATGACATTAGTATTTTTGATTATTCCGGGCATTGTCATTTTAGCCACTCTGGGCGCGGCCCATCGAGGGGCCAAGGCCAATATCATCAAAGCTATCGCCGTAGGCGCGGAAGCGCCGCGCCAAAAGCCCTTTTGGGGGGTCAACTTAGCCACACGCCTGGGCCTGCCGATGACCTTTATCCTGGGATTGGGCGATGTTTTTGCCAAGCCCTGGCGTTCTTTTCTGACCGGATTAAATTTGACCCTGGGAGTAATGGGCATTGTATTTGGTCTGGCGCTAAACGAAACGCTGACAGCTTATAAAGCCGACCCGACCTTATTAGGCATTATGTATGATGCCGTCGTAACCAGAGACCAAACCAGCGACAGTCGCGCCCAGCATCTCTTGCAGACCGCGCCCGGCGTTGAGGCTTTTTACGGTCAGCATCTGGTTGACGCCAAAACGTTGAGCGGCCAATCATTTCAGCTCAGGGCGGTCGAAGGAAACCTGGCCGCTTTTCCCCTCAAAATATCACAGGGGCGCTTTTTTCAAACCGATGCCAACGAGGCCATCGCCGGGCAGGGCTTATTGGATTGGCTGGGGTTGAAGGTCGGCGACGAGCTAACCATAATTCTGGACGAGGAAGACAGCCGCCCGGTCACCTGGCGCATCGTCGGCCAATACGCCGAAGCCAGCAATGCCGGGCAGATGCTCATGGTGAGCCTACCGATAGTGGCTCGCTCGATCAAACATCTCAAGCCGACCGAATACTATGTAAAACTGAGCGATGAGGCGGATGTGGGTCAATTGAAAGGGTTTTTGCAGCCTGGCCGGCATCCCGACTTAACCCTAACCCTGGTCGAGCAGGCCATTCCGTGGAGCATTTTTTATTTACAACTGGCTATTTTTGTCCTGGCGGCTATTCTGATTGGGATGGCCTTGGTCAACGTCTTTAATACTTCTCTGCTGGCCGTGCAAGAGAAATTAAGGGTGGTCGGTGTTTTGAAAACATTGGGCATGACCCCCGCCCAGGTGGTGGCGATGGTTAACACCACTGCCGGGATTTTGGGTTTTGTGGCCGTAACGCTAGGCATCCCCTTAGGTCTGTTTTTCACCAAAGGGATGTTAATCATGCTCTCGAACAGTTTCGGCTTTGGAGAGGTGGATGTGACCGTGAACATGTTTTATGTGCTGTTGTTAATTCCGTTGATGATCGGGATCAGTATGGCCGGCAGTTTTATTCCGGGGCGGCAGGCAGCCACAGCCCCAATAGTCAATGTGCTGCGCCGGGAATAAGCCCGGTGAAGAAATGACCAAGCAATCTATGTTGAGTCAACTCGTATTACTTAACCGTGAGAAACCAAAAAATGTTGGCTGATCTATTCAACTTCAAGCATATCCGTCACCTGTGGGCTGACTCTAAAATTTTCCGGCGCATCCTGCTGGCCGCTCTAATTTATCTGATTATCCGCCTGGCTTTGCAAGGTGTAGTGCTGGCGCAGGTCTGGTCGGCCGGGTCGGTAGCTTCGGAAACAACGTTGATCTCGAATGACCTCCAAATCTACATGGCCGCGGCCAATCGCCTAGTCAACCAGCAAGACTTGTACCTGCAAGAGGCGCTGGACAAAATTGCGGTTTTTCAATATGCGCCGTCTTTTGCTCTGGCATTGACACCTTTGCTGCCGGCGCCTTTTGGTATTCTGGCTTTCCTGCACACCTTGGTCAACGTTGGTTCTTATGTATTACTGTATTTGTGGTGGGGACGCATCTTCCGCCGTTTGGGTCTTGATCGGGCCAATGACATGCTGGCCTGGACGCTGCCGGTGTGGATCGTTTTTGCGGCTTTTTGGGGCGACCTGTCGTATTTGAATATTTATGTCATCACCGCCTTGTTCTGTACACTGCTGATTGAAGCTGTTCTGGATGAGCGCCTGGTCTGGGCACTGGTCTGGGTGTCGCTGCTCTTGCAGGCGAAACCTTATTTGGCCTTTCCATTGGTCGTTCCGCTGATTCTGGGCCGGTTTCGCTTTTTTTGGAAGCTGTTGATCGGAACGATTGCGGCTTATGGCGTCCTTATAGGCGTCACCATTTTGTTGCTGGGGCCGGCTTACGGTTGGGCCCAGCACCTGGCTTATGCCCGCTTCCTGACCGAGATGACTGCCAATTTCCCCTGGCGCACCCCGGAGAGCGGCTTTTTGGGCTATAATCATTCCATTCTGCAGATTACCTTTTACTTGTTGGGGATAACGCCAACAGCTTTACGACTGGCTACGGGCCTCAAAGTATTACTCCTCGTGCCGTTGGCTGTGGTCAGCCTGCGCCATTGGCTTCACCCAGTCCGCCGTCCTGGCCGAGAAATCCCGCAACTAAGCCTTGATCTGGCCTTTGCCTTGTATGTGGGAGCTTTTATCTGGCTGGATATTGTGTGGGAGCTGACCCTGGGCATCGTGGTGTTCGCCTACCTTGTGGCTACCCTAAACAGCCGCAGGGCTAAAATCTGGGCATGGGCGGTGTTTCTACCCTATGCTTTATTGGATATGTGGCAAGTCGTCACCTTTGTAGCCCTCGGCCCGGCAATTTTGGCTGATGGCTTGTACGTCTGGACAGACCCCAGCATCTATCTACCGCTGGTGATGGTAGTCATTCTGGTGTTTTATGCGCTGCTGGTCAAGCGCTTGTGGAGCAGCCCTTACTTTGCCACTAACGAGACTCCTGAAAAAATTTCTACAACTGCCGCGGTAAAAAAGGGACAGGAATTACCTGATTACGGGTAAGTTGCACAATGAATTCTAAGTCGGCGCATTTTTCTAAAGATATCGCCCTGGCGGACGATAGATCAAAAATGATCGTTTCCTGGCCCGGTCTGCTGCTCAGAGTTTGGGTCGTTATGCGCTTGCCTCTCCTCCTCATCGCCCTCTATATTTTTGCACCCGATGAATTTCTCTGGCTGGCGACGATTTCGGCGATTCATCTCATGGGCACAATACCGGAGCGAGTTACCTTTTTTGTGGTGATTTGCCTCGTTTTAGGAGGAAGTTTTTTACTCTCCAGAGCGCTGCCTGCAAAAAACCTGCGTTACCTGCTTCCTCTGACCGTTGCTTTTGGGTTATTTTTGGGTCTATTTCAATTAATACCTGGCCCTCAACCCTTTATCATGACGCTTTTTTTAACGGGCGTTTTGGCAGTTAACACCCTTGCAGAGACCTGGCTAGTGGGTTTTATGTCAAAAAATCCCAGCCGTTCTATCACCAATATGGTCTTTGGGTTTATCATTTTTTCCGAATTATTGTTGTTGAAACCATTACTCTTGTGGTTGCCAGTGCGGTGGGAAATTGGCGCTAAGACCTCAAAACTCTCCAAGATCTTTGAGGTCTGGCCGAGCTGGCTGCCGAGCCTTATTCTGGTTCCGGGGTTGGCCGCATTCCTCTTAGACCCCTACAGCTTGAGCGACTTTCATCGCGCCCTGTTTCCAGACCCGGCCGTTCACCTACTTGCCCGCGAAAACTTCAGTTGGACCGAGCTTGATCTGGACCGGCGGGTGTTGTATGCAAGTGGCTACGGCACCAACTATCTGCAAGCCTACAAAATTGATGCGCCTGGCCAGTCCCCCCTGGTCTCCTCGGTGGAAAATGGATATGCTCAGGGTTTTGCCTACAATCCACTGGATCAAGAAATTTATATTTACAATGTTCTGAGCCAAGAGCTACTCACCCTGGATGCAACCAGTCTCAAACTCAAGAAGTCTGTTGTAGCTTCTCAGCTCTCTCCGGGTGATGTTTGGGTTGCGTGGGATCAATTTTCCGATAGCATCGTCGTCGCTTCTGAAGCCGATGAGCAGGTGGGAATTCCCACCGTTGTGGTTGATCGGACAAGCGGCAAAGTGTTGGACCAATTGAACCTCGACCCCGGCAATATCGCGCTTCACCCGACCAAACCGTGGCTTTACATGAGCTTTCTCCGGCGGATTAATGAGTTGTTGGTTTATGACCTTGCACAACATCAACTTGTGAAGCGAGCGCCGGTTCCCGAACGATTGGATCGGATGATTTTTGTGCCAGGAGAGAACGGTTTGGAGCTGTTTGCTTCCGCACCGCTAAATTCTGAGGTGCTGCGGTTTGACGCTGAAACCCTGGAACGTAAAGGGACTATCAAGACAATTTTTGGCGGGCGGGCCATTGCCGTAGATTCAACTCGAAACTTACTCTTCTCCGGCAGCCTGGTTACTCACCAGCTTGAAGTGATTGATCTAACCACGCAGCAACGCGTCGCTGAATATTACCTGGGGCCCTGGCTGCGGACAGTGGTGCTTGACCCCCAAAACGGAATTGCTTATGTCGCATCTCACGGGGGTCTCTTTACCGTTCAATATGCTGACCAACATAGCGAGTAATTTTGAACCATGATAAATAGATTTTTGAACCTACGCCTTGATAAACAATTTGATCAGTCTGAAGATAAGCGTAAAGGTATTATCTTTAGCTACTTTGTCGGTGCGATTTGGATTATTTCGGTCCTTAATACGTTACAGAATTTATACCTTTCACTCACGATCAAGGGCACAATCGGCCAGGAATATGCCAGTTATAATATTAGTAATATTAGCTTTGTAATTTTCCTGGGGTTGCTGTGGTTGGGGCATCGGTGGTATCCAAGATTGGCCCGTCATATTTTTATTCTGTTGTTAGTAGTAGGGGCTATTTTCTTTTTTCAACTTTGGGATGTTAATGAGCTTTTTGTTGCTTTGACTTTGCCGATCATTATGGCGGCTTTCTTAATTCGGCCCATATACAGTTTTGTTTACTATCTTTTCATTGTAGGTATTTACGAGTTAAGACTCTATCTCGAAGGTTTTTCTATTACTGATGAAAATTTATTTCCTTTTGTTGCGTTTATCATTCTTGTTGTCATTGCTGTTGTTTCCTGGCTTATTGCCCAATCTCTGGATAAGGCTCTGGCCGAAACGAGAGCTTTGAATAGAGAACTTGATCAGCGGGTACAAGATCGTACCCGCCAGTTGGCGGAAGCATTGGCCAGAGAGAGCGCCACGGCGGTACGAAATACTACCATTTTGGAGTCGATTGCCGATGGTGTTTTGTTTTTTGATGCGAATCAGCAGGTAATGATTGCCAATCCGGCGGTCAATCAATTAGCTCGGCAAGATTTACACTCCTCTACCTTGGCCAACATCCTGACCACCATCGACGAAAAAGCCCGAGAGACTATCAAAACCTGGATACGAGGACAAAAGCCAGCCGACCAAAATAACGTTAAGTTCGAGTGGCACGACCGCACCATCTCGGCTACAATTGCTCCAGTCAACTTGCCGACTGAAGAGGGCAAGCATATTGACGCCGGCAATGTCATGGTTCTAAGAGATTTTACTAAAGAAGCAGAACTGGAAAGGGCCAAGTCGCTCTTTCTGGGCATGGTCAGTCATGAGTTAAGAACACCGATGAGCGCCATTAAAGGTTATGTTAAAGTTTTATTGAATACAGAAAAAGACAGTCTGTCTGGAACCGGTTATGAGTATCTACAAACGATTGATGGTAGCATTAAGCAGCTTTTAACCCTGGCCAATGAATTGATTGACCTCTCGCGAATGGAAACGGGTGAGTTTGAACTTTACCCTGAATGGGTTGATTTTACCGCCATCACGCAGCAAGCCATCAAAATGGTTCAACAGGAGTTTGCTGACCGAAATTTGAGTTTGGAGGTAAAGCTAGCTGATAATTTACCCAAACTTTATTTGGATCGAAATCGCATTATGCAAGTGCTCCTGAATTTGCTGAGCAACGCTTATAAATATACGGCTCAAGGCGGCGCTAGCGTAGAAGTTACCCAATCTGATGAATGGGTAAATATAGCTGTTAAAGATACAGGGGTTGGCATCAAACCTGCCGATCAGGCTAATATGTTCAGCCGCTTTTTTAGAGCCAATGACCAATTTGTGCAAAAGGCCGGAGGCACCGGATTAGGCTTGAACATCACCAAGAGTTTGATTGAACTTCATGGCGGGGAATTGACTTTTACCAGCAAATACGGTTTAGGTACTACCTTTCAGGTTACTTTACCTAAAAATGGCACAGCCCCTGATCAGAATGATCAAGAAATTTTTGAACCCCAAATTTCTTTACCAAAATAGATTCTTAAATGATCTGAAAGAGGGAATAGGAGAATTTCAATGCACATACTATTAGTAGAAGATAATGGAACGTTGGCTACCCTTTTTGGGGTGCAGTTACGCCAATTAGGAGATCATACTCTGACCATAGCCAACAACAAAACCGCAGCTTTGGTGGCCTTTAAAGAGCAAGTTTTTGATTTAATTTTTCTTGATATGGGCATAGATGGTATTCAAGATGGCGGTCTACAGATTTTGGCTGAGATAAAAGTTCTGGCTCCACAGCAACGAGTGGGGATGCTCTCCTCAAACGATTTAAGAGACATGGTTCGCCTCAGTCAAAAAGCCGGCGCTGAGTTTTACATGGTTAAACCTTTCACCATGGAAGGACTCGCCGTGGTTTTGACAGGAGATAAAGAGGCTATGCGGAATTATGTCTCAGGCATTGATGAAGGGCGGATTATTGCCTTTTAGTGAGAAAATAATTGTGCCATAAAATAAGAGTGCCGGCTGGAATGATCGCCGGCACTCTTATTTTATTTTGGTCAAGATGGTCAACTTTAACGTATCCCATCTACCACTGATTTTTTGACCAACTCCTGGTATTTCGTCATAGCGGTTAATACCGCTGACTCGACAATATAGTAAGGATTATACAATGCTTTGTTAATCCATAGCGCGGGTAATTCTTCAGCCGTGCGATAGTGCTTCTCCAGGTAACGAAAACCTCGGTCAATCACCTCAAAGGGAATGTTGCCTCGTTTTTCGTAAACTGTCATTAAAGCCAATAAGGCATGCGCCGTTTCTTCGATAGCAGCCTTAGAACAATGAGGATAATAGGTCCACCTACCGTCGTCTTGCTGGGTTTTGAGCAACCATTTGATTTGCTTTTTGATGATATTATCAGACAACCCGGTGAGGCCAATGATGGCGTGAGAGGTGCTGTAATAAGGAGAGATATGCCATTTATCAATAATAAATTCTGTGGTCAAATCTCGTCCCAGGATATTGAGGGCTTTTAAGAGCAGATCGTCGCGTCGCGGAAAATCCGGGGTGTTTTTAAGAGCATCAACGATATGAATATGGACGTCCAAAGAAATATCACGCTCAAAGGGGTAACATTGAAAATGATCTCCTACCTCATACACTTCAAAAACAGTCGGGTCCTGATAAATCCCCAGGTCGCTCAAAATCTTAAAGGCCAGTGAGGTATCATCTGGTTCTGGAATGGGAAAAGATATAGAAAAACCGACCCCTTTATCAGTCCAGGCTTTTTTAAGATGTTCGATCAAAGGCTCAATCGTACCTCTCACTGAGGGTAAATCTACGTTGAGGCTAAGGTGATAGAGCGTCCAGATTGTTTCAAACAGTTCCAGCGGGGTAAATCCAGGCGCCGTGCCATTGTATTTGTACATGACCTCATCAAGATAAGCACGTCCTGGCATCGAACCATGCATGGCAACTTCCACAAAGGCAGTGGCCGAAGGTGAATTGTGAATACTGCCATTGGCGCCTCTTAGTTGAGAAAGCGCAGTTCGATCTAATTTCTCAAAGCCAATGAACTCTAGCGAATACGGGACAACAGTTTTGCGCGAGTAAATCATCTCTGGCGGAATTAAGGCCAGTTTTTGATGATACAGAGGTTTTTGGGCTTCAAGCAGCGGCTCTATCCGCTCAAGGTTTAAACCAAGCGTCTGGCCCATCTCGACCAATCTGGGGAGCAACAACTCAAAAGCGGTGGTATCATAAACATCTTCTGGGACCCGGGGAAGTGCATTTTCCACATACCGAATACCCCGTTCGACCCGCTTTAAATCATGACCATTGGTAGAGGTAGCAGCAATCGCGTTGATAGCCGACAGGGTCGCGATGACCCGGTCGTGAAAATATTCCACCGCAGACCCCCAACTGCCGTCGGGATGTTGGGCATCGATCAGCCACTCTCTAGCTTCTGGATAGAGCCAAGCGAGCCAGGCAGTGTCATAGGCAGAAGGTGAAATCTGGTCGGGCTTGTTTTGCATGCGGGTCAGTAGATCGATAACCCTTTCGTTCATACAGCTATCCATCCTTTCCGAGTCCGTTGACCAATTCCCAAAACTCTGGCCCTCCTCCACTCATGCCCTGTTGGATTATGGTAAAGTCCATCATCATTGATCCGGTGATAAAGATGATCATATAATATTCGCCGCAAGGTGTCTTGACTCAAACAAAATGTAGGAGCCTGGAAGAAATATAAACTGGCTTTGTTAATATCTAAAAGAGGCAAATCCCAGATTGCTGGTTGACCTGAGCCAATGATCAAATCAACCGGACCAACCGCTTGGCCATAATACCGTTTTAATAACTCCTCACCCTGGTTGACATCTTTAGCCATAGCCACAATGTTATCTAAGCCCTCATCGGCAAAGACACCCAACAATAACTTATATTGGGTATACTGCGTGGTTTCAGCAATGAGTTTTAACGAGTCGAGAATCTGGCTGAATCCCAACTCATTTAGGGTGTTTAACCAGTTACCATAAAGGGTCACTCGTATTTCAGCTTGACGATACCAGTTGAGGTAAGTAGGGGTGAGCAGTTCGGTCAAGCCCTGTTCTATAGCCATCCTCATATAATCATCGCCACGATCCAACAAGTCATACCCCATCAGAGGTTGAATCAAGGTTTGAATCCCATGATTATAGAACAACTGGCACAATTGACGATGAGCTATCCCCGTCAACTTGGCATAGTCGGCCCAATTGTCACTTTGGCTTAAAAACCAGCGGCGAGTACCATTTAGGTATACAACAGCCGTAGAAACTCTTTCGGTCACAATATTGGCAATAATTTGGTTATCTAACTGTAACCACTCGGATAAAGTGTACACTATATCAACCTTCTTTTTGATTTGTTAAAAGATAAGTTGAGGAAATTTGTCAGTCAATTAACGCCTATTCTTGTACATTTTCGATACTCCGCAGCAAATCGAGCCAAAGTTAAAGACGCGCCTTTACATCGGCGTGCCACGGGCATTATTTCAACGGAGTAAAAAGGAGAGGCACAAATGCCAGACATTCCTGGCGCGGCTAAAGAGGCAAGGCGAGGCTTCATCGGCTCGAAGTTGTCAATGTGCAAGAATACGCAGTTACCGATGCAATATAATCGAATAAATTATAAGCGATTTTGCGGAGAGATGACAGAGGCAAAGGTACCGATAAGTATCCCTGATACTCACAACAAAAGTACCGGGTGATATTGCCCCAAAGTACCACTCACATCCGGGAGCGTAATCACGTCAACCCAAAAATAACCCGACTTGCTTTAAGTCTTTAAGGATTGAGGGAAATTTGATTCCCTCAATCCCTAAAGTTCCTAATTTTCGCCGTAGTTGGCAGACCAGGTGGCGTCAACTTCGGGCGCGGTGAAAATATCGCTCCAGGGACGAGCCAGAGCATCACAGAGGGCAGTGATGCGAACCATCCGCTCACGGGCCGGGCCGCGCAGGAAGGCAGATCGGGCTTCGCCGGTCAAACCAACCGCTTCCTTCCAGACAGCGCGCCCCACTGCTACCCCGGATGCGCCAGCCTGGCAGGCCACGGTCACCTGCCGCAAATAAGTTTCATAATCCACCGAGGCCGAAAGCAACACCCACGGCGCGGCGCTGGCAGCGGTCAACTCGGCGCAAGCTTCAGCCCAGCGCGCCTCATCAGGTTCAGCCGCGATATCCAGCGGAAACTCGGCCTTGAGGATGTCTACCCCCGGAACAACCAGACGCCGGGCCGTTTCAACAACCACCCAACGACGCTCTGCCGGCGAGAGTTTTTTGCGGCTGGGGTCAGGAGAATAAGAGAGAGGCTCTAACATCAGCGGCAGGTCTTGGGCCGCACAGTCGGCGGCAACCCGTCGCACTAAAGCTTCAATTTCGGGAGCAGTGGGAGCTTCGGGATGATAGTAGACCAGCAATTTGGCCGCATTGGCGCCCATCCGGCGCGTTTTGGCCACCGACCAGCCAGAGGCAACCCGGCTCAGTCGCGCTCCAGGGTCGCCAGTATAACCACTCTGTTCGACAGCAACCACCAGGCCGGTACTGCCCGGCAGTGCTCCAGCCGCGATGCACTGAGCCGCTCCCACTTCCGGGTCAAGCAGCACCGCGCTGGCGGCCGCAGCCAATGCACCCACCACATCTTTTTTAAATGCGGTCAATTCGGCAGATGTGACCGTATCAGGCGCATCGGGGCGCAACGACTGGCGCAGGTTATTGCGGTGGTCAAGGGCAAGTACGGCTATCGTGCCACGGGGGGTAGCGCATTGTTGTAAACTGCGCAGTTTGCCAATAGAAAGTGTTGTCATTCGTTTAACTCCTATAATTATTAAAAAAGCCTACCCATGCAAACAGGATAGGCTTTTTAGGTTATGGGTTGGGTTGTACCTACGGTTCGTTTGTCAGAACGGCAGGGCTGGGCAACTCAAAGTTGCTACCGACAATCACCCGAAAATCCACATCACTCTTCAGATTAGGGCTACGCCGAATGTTTTCCTCTGGGACTTCAAACAAGGCTGCCAAAACCTGTAAAGTATACACTTTGCTTTCGTTATAAACCACAATAACCGACTGCGTGTAGGTGCTTGTATCGGCGGGACCAAATTGAAGAATATTGAAACCTTGCTGCCGGAGGTAATCCGCTGTTTGAGTAGCCAAGCCAGGCACGTTAGTGCCGTTTTGCACCACCAATCTGGCATTTTCTTGGGTGAGAAAAGTTTTAATCTCTTCTTGCCGCTTGGCTTGTTCTGCAATTTCCTGCGCTTTGGCTTCGGCCTGGGCTTGTTGAGCCGCTTCAAGCTCGGCTTGAGAAGGACCTTGAGGCGGTTCTGTTTTGGCAAACATGTCGTCAATGAGAACTTTGACTTTGTCACGAAGAGGCAGCAACACCTGCGCGCCCGTATCGGCGATATAATCAACCGTCATATTTTGATCAATCACCGCCGTTTTAATATTCGACGTATCAATCTCGTCAGCTAATTGGGCCAGTTCCACAATGTCTACCAGTTGCAAATCGGTTTCTACTGTGCCGGCCATCGTATTCCACATCTCGGGAATTTTAGGAACCATCCCCAGTTGCAGAGCCTTATCCCGAATGGCTAATAGAACTTGTTGTTGTCGCTTGGACCGCCCAAAATCTGAGCCAGGAGCATGACGAGTCCGGGCGTAGCGCAAAGCATCGTGACCATTCAAAGTGTATGATCCGGCTTCAATATAAAACGGTTCATAACCATAATTGTTATCCGGATAAGTAGGATCGTCAATCGTTTGGGCAACATTCACCTCAATCCCGCCCAAAGTATCTACAATCTGCTCAAAACCGTGAAAATCCACCTGCACATAAAAGTGAAGCGGCACCCCCAGATTATATTGAATGGTTTTCATAGCCAAAGCTGGGCCGCCGCCAGGGTAACCATCTTGCTGGCCCAAGAAAAAGGCTTTATTGATGCGATCTTCATAATACCCCGGAATAGAAACCCACAGGTCGCGTGGAACGGAAAGCATCCCGGCTGTTTTGGTATTAGGGTCAATAGTGACCAGGATCATGGTATCAGTTCGGGCGTAAACTTCGTCGGGGCGCCTGTCAATACCCAACAGCAGAATATTAACGCGCTCTTTCTGTTCATAATTGGGTAAAGGTACGCCGGTTACACCCGTAGCTCCTGTCTCGCCGCCCCGGATGGGGAGCGCCAGCGGTGCGCTGCCATCTCCGGTGAGGGGCAAAGCAGCCAGGGGCAATGCCAGATCAATATATGGAACAGTTGTAGGTAAATTGGTGCGGGCAGCTATTTCTTTGACCGTATTCTTGACGACATGATAGAAAAGGTAGCCGGTATAGGCCCCCACCAATAAGAAAATCCCCACCACTCCGACCACCAGACTGTTGATCAGAAATGGCGGCAAGGCCGATTGTTTGTAAGATTTGGTTTGTGTTGCCATAATTCCATTATATCACGAAGCTAAGGGCAGGCAAAAACGCTTAAGCTGAATAGCTTATTGACAGATATAAAAAGGGGCGAGAGAAAATTCTCTCACCCCTGTACTCATCGACCAGATACAAAAACTTGAAACTGTTATAAAGAGGCCCGAGCCAGGCGCTCGCTGGCCCGCTTACAATCGATACACAACGTTGTTTCCGGAAATATTTCTAGCCGTTCTGGATCAATCGGTTTACCGCATTTTTCACAAATACCATAGCCGTATTCTTGAGCTTGTTTAATAGCGTGGTCAATATCTTCCAGTTTGCGTTCCAGCGACAAGATAAGCGAATACGTTTTATCTCGCTCAATTAGCTCGGAGGCCACTTCGTCTACGTCTTCGATCTCCATTCCAGCCCGCAGCTCTTCGCGCAAATTCTCCAGTTCGATCAGGGTATGTTCGCGCTCTTGCTTAAGCACCGCCAGTTGTGATTTGGTAATCTTTTTACTCATCACTGCCTTACTCCTTTTTAGATGTGGGGACACCATCTAAAAATGGTAAAAACCAATTTCCTCATAAGGCGTCCGACCCAAAAAGGTTTTGCGGGGTATCGCCTTTGACACCTGTATCTAATAAATATAGAAAGTCGAAAATATGGCGCGAGTTATACCACAATTGGCTATAAATGCAAATAACATAAGTCAATTTTACGCGCAGAGGTAGTTTGGCCTAAAACCAATCGCCGGCTTGAATATAAATCGGGCTATCGGCGATGGCTTTATCCAGCCAGGAGCAGGTATCTTCGTTGGCTTGTAAACGGCCCAAGCGATGAGCATCCTGGGCTGTGAGATAGCCGCACAGAATTTGAGTCATAGCCCCGATGTCGGTTTCAATTTGCGGTTTGCGCCCATCGGCGGAACGAGTTTCAGCCCGGCCATCAACCAATCGAAAGAGCAACAGTTCTTCATTCGTGGGGATGAGCGGGTCGCTAATGCGGATCACCCGCTCGCCCGACAAGTGGCGGGCATAAAAGCGTTTGGTCAGGGCCATAGATAGATTAATAATCCGAGCCACCGGCCCAGGGGTAACGTGGCACAGATCGCTAAAATTGTAGCCGCGGTTCTGGGCATTATCGGCTTTGGGTTGGCGCAGGCTGTGGCGAAGCAGGGTGTTGGGCGGGGCCAGGAATTCAATTACATCAGCCTCATTTTGGGCGGCCAGGTAACCAATTAAGCCGCGATAGGCCTGGTCCTCAGCAGCAAAAAATTCTTTAATATGCAGGACCCGTTCACCTGTTTTGTTGGTTTGAACTTCGTAGGAGTAGTAACCTTCAATATCGCCATCACGGTCAAAAACCATAATATTGGGCCAACGGGCGATAATTTTATCCCACCACTCATTGCTGCGGGTAAACCAGCCATTATGCCAGGTCAATTGGCCCTTATAGATCACCCGCATCATCGGCAAATCTTCAGGGGTAAAGGGGCGCACCTGGTGCCCTTCGGCAAAAACGGTTAAATTGTGGGGACTAATTCGATAGGCATGCAAGTCGCCGATGGTGCCATAGCCAAACTGGCGATAATATTTATGCGAGTGGGGAAAAAGCACCGACAAGGCCCGGCCTTCGGCCACCATGCGGACGATGGAGAAATCCATCATTTTGCTGGCTACGCCTTTGCGTTGAAATTGCGGCAAAACCGCTATGCCGGTGACCGCCCCGACGCTGATAGGCACACCACTCAACCACATTTGCGCCGGAAAAGTAGTCATCGTGCCAATAACTTCACCCTGATATTCGGCCACAATGATGTTCGAGAAATTGTAGCGGGGATTGTTTTGGAAGTCAGCCAGGGCTTCCGCTTCGTCGCCGCCAAAACTGGTCGCACGGACATAAGCCACTTTTTCCAATTCATCGGGCAGGATCGGTCTCACCGTGACAGCATCGAGCATGATCGTTTCCTCACCGGAGCAAGCTGCTCCAAAAATAGAAACCTGATAAACGATTTTTATGACAAGTAGCTAATCATCTTTTTGACCGCTTCGTCTCCGGTGCGAGCCACCGTGATGAGCGCAAGATGGTCGGGCCGGACATAATCTTCGTCCACAAAAGCAGCCAGGGTCCG
Source organism: uncultured Caldilineaceae bacterium (assembly GCA_964604225.1). Classification (GTDB taxonomy): domain Bacteria; phylum Chloroflexota; class Anaerolineae; order 4572-78; family J111; genus DSQQ01. The sequence goes on along the minus strand of CAZRYD010000101.1, from coordinate 378 downwards.
CTGCCACAGCCCACCAACGGTAATAACTGGCCGGGGCGGAATCTCACCCACCTGAATAAAACTCCAAATCAGAGCCATCTCCGATAACGTCCCAATGCCGCCGGGCATAACAATCGCGCCGTGACAGTGGTCAACCAGATATAGCAGCCGCTTCCGTAAGGAGGAGCACTTGACCTCTTCTTTGACCCATTGGTTGGCCGGCATGGGCCGGTAGCGTTCCACCTGGGTGCTGGTCACGCCAATCACGTGGCCGCCAGCCTCGTTAGCACCCTGGCTGGCTCCGGCCATAATCCCGGAATAGCCGCCCGTTTGCACCGTGAAGCCGGCCTGGGCCAGTAAGCGTCCAACCGTTCGGGCGGACTCATAATCGGCGGAACC
>CAZRYD010000100.1:17259-19220 GCA_964604225.1 uncultured Caldilineaceae bacterium | reverse complement strand
TTTGAGGTGCGCGTCTGGCGTGAGGGCGAGCCGCCGGCCGGCGCTCACGATGCCGTTCTGGATAACAAAAATGGCCTGGTCCAGTCGTTGAGCAACAACACCTACCGCCTGACCCTTAATATTAAAGATGCCTTTGGAGTCAAGGGCCGCAGCGGCGAATATGTGTGGACCGTTGTCCTGGTGCAGATTAGCCCTGAGTATAAAGATTTGGGCATCCAGGCTCCTCCCGCGCACTTGCGCTTTGAAGCCGGTGGCGGTGGCGGTGGTAAGGGGGGCGATGGTGGCGGCGGCGGCACCAGTTTTTGAGGCTCGCCAGAATGGCATGAGTGGTTTCTGAAACAGAGGGGGTTTAAATATGAGACCTTACAAATTTTTTACCGTATTGCTGATCGGAGTTATGCTGGGGGGAATAGTTTCGATTGCCAAGGCTGACCCGCCAGACCCAGTAGGGACTCCTCTTCCAAACAAAGGCAATTTCGGACCCGGACAAATCCAGCCGGCTCAAGCTAAACTGGACCAGACGACAGCCAGTGTAACTCGACTAAAACCGGCCAACACAGAAGAGAAAGCATTGGGGGAGAATTTCTTGCCAGGTGATTTACTGGGCCAAGACATTGGCGCTGCCAGCTTACAAATCATAAAATTTGAAGGCTTTGAAAGTGCATTTCCCAATGAGTGGCAATTTTTTGATACCAATGGGCCAACCGGAGGCGACCAAGTTTGGAGTGATGTGCCCTGCCTGGCGCGTACTGGTTCCTGGTCAGGCTGGCCAGCCGGCCCAGATGGGCTGAATGGCGTCAATCCATGTGTTGGCGCTGAATACCCCAATAACGTCTCTTCTTGGCTGATTTACGGTCCTTTCAGCCTGGCCAACGCGCAATCAGCCTCTTTTAATTTTTATTTTAGAATGGTTTCTGAACTTTGTGCTCAGATTGAGGACTGTGATTTTCTCTTATGGGGCGCTTCCATAGATGGAGAGAACTTTTACGGTCAAGAAACCTCAGGGACCATTACTGGCCCTTATAACAACAACTATGATTTCCGAAGTCTTGATCTGACGAACGTTTTTATCTTGGGCGATCTGACCGGTCAACCCCAGGTTTGGATAGGTTTCTGGTTCAAAAGCGATTTCTCAAATACATTCCAGGGACCTTTTATTGATGATGTGAGTGTTACCTTTGAGCCATTAGCAACCATTAAGCAAATATTTCTGCCGGTCATCATTAAAAGCCCCCCGCCAGTCATCCCCAAAACTAATTTATTTGTCAAAAACAATACCACCGGTGCTGCAACCTATACGATTAAGAGTCCCAAGTTTGATGGCGTCATTAAGCCTGATATCAGTTGTGGTATTCCCCTTGGGGCTACAGTAGCCTGTGGCACCTTTGACTCGGGCACCTATCAAGTCAAAAGTGCCAGTCCATGTGGCAACGGTCAAGGCTCTAGAACCTTTCCTTCAGGGGATTATAATCTCGATCCGCCTCTACATTGTATAAAATAGCCGGGTAAAAGAAACGAGGACAAAGTTATTTGAGGTTTCAACAGCCACTTGGCAGGGTCTCGCCGCGCGCCAACTGATGTGCCCGGCGGATCGGCTCTGGCAAACGATAGCCTCGACAGCAGGTCAGGACATAATGGATGCTGGTCAGCAAATCAACCCGGTGGCCGATGGAGACAAACACCGGCTTGATTCCGGCGCGAGTCCGGACCACCGCCCCCACGACTTCTCCCTGGTCAATCAATAGGGTGTGATCACCTCGCTGGAGGCCTGGCTCCTGATATTGCCCGCACAGCCGCGATTTGGCGCAGCCGATGGCTGGCCGGTCGACCAATAGGCCCAGGTGGCAAGCCAGGCCAAAACGGCGCGGGTGAGCCAGGCCCTGTCCGTCAAAAATGAGCAGGTCGGGCGTCATCTTTAGCCGATCCAGCGCCTCAAGCACCGCCGGCCCCTCCCGAAAACT
>CAZRYD010000100.1:0-17159 GCA_964604225.1 uncultured Caldilineaceae bacterium | reverse complement strand
GGTCATTCAACCCGGCGATGAAACCATCTATCCCGGCCTCATACTGCGCCGCCGAGATAACAATCCCCTCATTGTGGCCGCCTTGCAGCTCCAAAAATTCCTTGGGCGCATTGGCCGCGGCAAACAAGCGCTGCCCGTGGCTGTAGGGCACCACTTCGTCATCAGGGCTGTGGACAATTAACACCGGGCAGTGGATCTCCGGCAGGCGGGTCTGGGTGTTGTAATTGACTCGTGCCAGCAGCCTGACCGGCAAAAAGGGGTAGGCTTGCGCGCCCATATCAGGGATGGAGGTAAAGGTGGAGAGCAAAATCAAGGCCCCCGGCGAATGGGTTTGGGCCAGCCGCGCCGCCACCGCCCCACCCAGCGATTCGCCAAAGAGAATAATTTTAGAGGGTGAAACCTGTCGTTCTTCGACCAAGTGACGCCAGGCCGCCTCGGCGTCAAGATAAGTCCCCTGCTCAGCAGGGCTGCCCTCGCTCCGGCCATAACCCCGATAATCAACTATCAAAGTACTCAAGCCCAGGCGATGGAACAATTCCAGCGATTCCAGCCGGTGGGAGATATTGCCGGCATTGCCGTGGAAGAAGAGGACGACCCCTCTGGGCGACGCTGACGGAACGAACCAGGCGGACAGTTTGACCCCATCGGCGGCTTCAAGCCAAACTTCCTCATAGGCTAGCCCCACGTCGCTGGGAGTTCCAGCCCAGGCGCGGGTGGGAAAGTAAATCAGCCGCTCCTGCCAGAAAAAGAGCAGCGCCGTTAAGCCAAAATAGCCAATTACCAGCAAGCTAACAGTTGACCAAAGCATACGCCAAAATGAATGGCGAATAGGCGAACCGCGATTTTGTAAGTTCTCGGGCTTTGTATCCATGCGCTGATTCGCCATTCGCTCATTCGCTCATTCTCCCTGGAGCGTCACAGTCATCAGCCGGCTGCCGCCGTGATCCCGATGCTCACACAGGTAAATTCCCTGCCAGGTGCCCAAATTAAGGCGGCCAGCGGTGATGGGGATGGTCAAAAAATTGCCCAGCAACGAAGCCTTGAGGTGGGCCGGCATGTCGTCCGGTCCTTCGTAGACGTGGCGGTAGTAGGGCGCATTGGCCGGCGCCATCTGATTGAAATGACTCTCAAAATCCAGGCGCACCGTCGGATCGGCGTTCTCGTTGAGGGTCAGGCTGGCCGAAGTATGGTGCAGAAAAATATGGGCCAGGCCAATGTTAATTTTTTGGAGGTCCGGCGCGTTGGCCTCGACCAGATGGGTGATGATATGAAATCCCCGCCGGAAGGGTGGCAAACGAAAAGTAGTTTGATACCAGGGCATAAGCAACTCTGTTGAATTTTAGCATGTAATCACTCCTCTAACAATTGTCCCCCGACCGGTTTTAGGCTAATCTACTCCTTCGCTCAGAATACAGCTTAAAAAGGATAAAAGTTATGGCCAATTCCAGAGAGTCGGCTTCGGTGCAACAAATTTTTACAATTTTATGTTACCCTATTTGACAATCCCCTTGAGCCGGAATATAATGGTTCTTCGTGTGTGCCCCCCGTTTTTGGGCGCACTTGTTTTTTGTTTAAGCAGTGAATTTCACCCAGGGAGACTTGTAAAATGTACGCAGTCATCGAAAGCGGCAGCAAACAATATCGTGTGGCCGAAGGCGACGTGATTGAAGTGGAAACCTTGCCCGTTGAAGCAGGTAAGGAAGTGGAATTGGAGCGCGTCTTAATGGTATCGAGCGACGGCGGGGTAAAGGTCGGCACGCCGACACTTGAAGGCGCTAAGGTAACGGCCACCGTTCAGGGGCATGGGCGCGGCCAAAAAATCATTGTTTACAAACACAAGAAAAATTATCATAAAAAGCAGGGACACCGCCAAAACTTCACCCGCTTGCACATTGATAAAATAATCGGCTAAAAGGAGCATCAACATGGCACATAAAAAAGGTGGCGGTTCCAGCCGCAATGGTCGGGATAGCCACAGTCAACGGCTTGGCGTAAAAAAGTTCGGCGGCGAAGCGGTGCGCTCCGGCAACATTATCGTGCGGCAGCGCGGTACTCAATTTTATCCGGGGGTTAACGTCGGGTTGGGCACTGATTATACGCTATTTGCCACGGCTGACGGCTATGTCAAATTTGAGCATATTACTCGCGATAAAAAGCGGGTTAGCGTTTACCCCGAAGCTGCCTAAATAACACAATTTTTTCGGTATGTTTACCGGAGGGACGCCTAAGGTTCGTCCCTTGCAGAAAGGTTTTTGGCTATGAAAAAAGGTATTCACCCTCAATATTATCCGAATGCTCAGGTGGTCTGCTCCTGTGGCAATACCTGGACGACCGGCTCAACCCAACCGATGATTCGCACCGATGTCTGCTCAGCCTGCCATCCCTTCTTCACCGGAGAACAGCGTATTGTTGATACCGCCGGCCAGGTGGACCGCTTTATGAAGCGTCTGGATCGCTACGGTTCGCATCAAGTCGATGTGGTCAAACGCCAGGAAGAGCTCCAGAAAAAGCAGGAACAGCGCTTTTTGAAGCAGCAGTTAGCGGCGCTTGATTTAAACAGTCGCACTTCTCAAATTTTGCACGATGCTAACATCATCACCGTGGGCGACCTGATTAAAAAAGTCGAGAAAGATAAAGCGAGTCTGCTGGCCCTGGAAGGTTTTGGCCCCAAATCCCTGGAAGAAGTAGAGGCCAAGCTGACAGAAGCTAGAACCACCTACTTTGCTAAAGCATAGTTCAATGTCATTAAGTTAGCGTAGTTTAGCCCCTTGTGGGTGGGCAGTACGAAGCCCCCTAGCAGCAAGGCCCGATGCTACTTAACTTAATGATATTGCAGCGGATTTTGTCTAAAAACAGACAAAAGGTTATGGAGTAATTAGCTTGGGCAGACCGCATAATGGGTCTGCCCATTTTTTTGAAAAGTGACACGATGTATCACCGATACGATGGCGGTTGGATTGAATTAATTTGCGGTAGTATGTTCAGCGGCAAAACCGAAGAACTGATCCGGCGGTTGGTCCGGGCCGAAATTGCCAAGCAAAAGATACAGGTCTTTAAACCGGCGCTGGACAATCGCTATAAAGTGAACAAGGTCAGTTCCCACAGCGGCAAATATTACGAAGCCACCGTGGTAGAAAATGCGGAGCAGATTGCCACGCTCCTGGCCGAAGACGTTGGCGTCGTCGCGATTGACGAGGTTCAATTTTTTGATTGGACCATTGCCGAACTATGCGAGCGGCTGGCCAATAGCGGCCGGCGGGTGATTCTGGCCGGATTGGATATGGATTTCCGGGGTGAACCGTTTGGCCCCATGCCCTTGCTGATGGCTCAGGCAGAGGCTGTTGACAAACTGCAGGCCATCTGCATGGTCTGCGGCGCGCCGGCCAGCCGCACCCAGCGTCTGATTGATGGCCGGCCGGCCAATTACGACGACCCAGTGATTATGGTCGGGGCCAGCGAGGTATATGAGGCCCGCTGCCGCCAGCATCACGAAGTGCCCCGCACGCTAAGGTAATAAAATCAGGACTTACGCAGTTCGCAGCCTTCGATACGCCTTTTCATTCAAGGCTACTCAGGCTGCGAACTGCTCAAAACGCCGCTTCGATACGGCTAACGCCTACTCAGCATGCGTTTTGAGCACCCAAACGCGTAAGTCCTGAAAATAAAAAGAGAGGGTGAGTCAAATTGATCTCACCCTCTCTTTTTATCTCTGAAATTCTCTCAGTTAATCGAGTCCCCCTCGGGGCGAGCCTCAAGAGTCAACTTAAGGCTTTGTTCCTTGCCGTTGCGGATAATGGTTAGGGTGATCGTATTGCCCACATCCCCCCGCCGGGCCAAAAACGAAATCAAATCGTCAAAGCCTTTGATCTCTTCATCCTCGATGGCAATAATCACATCCCCACCCACCGTCACATCAAGACCATTCTCCAGGGTAAAATCGCGCGTACCGCTGCGCAAACCGGCCTTATCCGCCGGGCTGCCGGAAATAATTGTGCCAACCAAAGCCCCACTAGCTTTGGACAATTTCATTTCCTTGGCAATTTCCGGGGTCACGGTAGTGCCCTGAAAACCAATCCAGGGGTGTTCATATTTACCTTTTTCAATCAAACTCGGCACCACCCGCTTGACCAGATTGGAGGGTATGGCGAAGCCGACACCCAAAAAACTGCGCTCCCCTAAAGCGGTGCGCCGGGGGACAATAGCCGTATTGACCCCGATCACTTCGCCGTGCGAATTGAGCAGCGGGCCACCGGAATTGCCGGGGTTGATCGCCGCGTCGGTTTGAATGATTTCGGGGATGCGAAATGTGCCGGTTTCAGTGGGCAGGCTGCGTTTCAGGGCGCTGACGATACCGGTCGTCAAGGTACCCGACAGGCCAAAGGGGTTGCCTATGGCGACCGCCCGTTGACCGACCAATAGCTGATCCGAGTCGCTCCAGGCAACCGGACGCAAACTATCGGGCGAGACTTCAACTTTGACCACAGCCAAGTCACTATCCGGGTCGGTCCCGATGACAGTTGCCTTGGCCGAGGTGCCATCGTAAAACGTCACCTCCACTTTGCTCGCCTCGGCAATCACGTGGTTGTTGGTCACAATATGGCCAGCCGTGTCATAGATAAAACCTGAGCCCTGGCCCTGGGTGGGGAAAAGGTCTTCGGTCGGGCCAGTCGATGGCTGATCGCTCACCGTCACCAAAATATTGACCACCGAGGGATTGACTCGATCATACAAATTGACCAGCAGCAGTTCCTCGGCGTCAGCCTGGGCTATAGCCTCCGGCGGGAGAGGGGTTGGCGGAGAGATGGTGGGCGGCGTTTGCAAGCCCACTTGCGCATCCTTTAAATTGGTGTCGGCATCTGGTTGTGCTTTGGTTTCAGCCGCTTCAGTAGGTTGGGGAGTGTCATTGGTTAATGAGAGTGACGAGAAGAATGGGGAGATGTTACAGGCAGTTACAGCAAAAATCAGCAAGCCCAACAACGTAAGATGTGGTTTCGACAAAGTTTCCTCCTGCCAAAACATAGCCATAACAGGTAACGGAATTAGGATTACCCGCTATCGTGGATTTTTATGACTCTTCTATTGTTATATCACAAATAGTATGGAATGATGCAAGATTTTGCGTAGAGATAATACCCGAAAGAGTGAGCTAAGTCAAGGTAAAAAATATTTAGACGTATCTTGAGAATAAAAACGAGCCAATTGGCTAGCATCTGCAATCAGAGCTAGCAGGTCCGCAGTTCCGTGGGGATTAATGCGAAGAAAGTTAGCGATTCCAATCGGAGTCTTTTGGGGGGGCAGGCGTATCATCAACAAGCAAAGAGGTGAGTATTATCATAAAACCGAACGCTCCGAGAATCATCAAACCTACTGTCAACATAGCTAAATTCCTTTCTATAGGCATACAATGTAAAACGATTTCAGAGGAATAGACGCCCTGCACTACCTATACTGGCCTCCCTATATATTGCCATAAGACGGTATTATCTTTGATTTTGTGTTACGCGTGTTCCTTGAGATAGGACTGTCATTGAAGTTAGCCTGTTTAGATAAATCGCCAAAAGTCCATTTTTTGGCAAGACAAGCCTAATTCTGTCAAACATTTAACTTTTTAGCTCTTTTGCCAAATATTTTTGGTGAAGATAATGATAATTATATCTGATTATTGTGTCGTTGAAACCCCCTAAAATTTGGGTATTTTTTAAAAATAGTTAAACGAACTGGGTCAATATAAGCGGCAAATTGAGGCCACAACAGAGGAGGTCACTACTAAGACATCAACAAGGCGGTTAGCCGTATGTGAGGATTGAAAGTAGACTTAAAAGAGGCTTTAGAGGACGCCTCTTTTAAGGACAAACGCTTTATTGTCGAGCGTTTGCAATGTAGAGGCGTCCCTATTCATCCAAGACGATGAGTTGTGACTGGAAGCCTGCTACTACCTGGGAGAGGAGCGCAGACATTGTTCCATACCACAAGAAAATTAAATGTAAATAAGCCGTGGTTTTTTAGCGATTATCGACGCCGTCCCATCAGGATAAAAATCCAGCGGGCCAATTCTAGCAAAGCGGCAATGGCGGCAACAACATACGTCCAGGCCGCCGCGTTAAGCACGCTGCTCACGCCGGAAAGTTCCTGTTTATCCACAATATTATATTGATAGAGCAGTTTCTTGGCTCTGGCGCTGGCGTCTAACTCTACCGGCAGCGTAACCACCGAAAAAATGGCTACCAGTGCGTATAAGCCGACGCCAAACCAGGCGACAGCTAATCCCAGGTTGCCCAGGCGAAATAGGGTTTCTAAAAAGATACCACTGATAATCACCAAAGGTCCGACCCAGCTCCCAATCTGGACTGCCGGAACCATAAAACTGCGCAACTGCAAGGGCAGATAGCCGGTAGCATGTTGCAAGGCATGCCCTGTTTCATGGGCAGCTACACCAACTGCCGCCACCGACGGTACGCGGGCTACATCGGATGAGAGGCGCAGAGTGCGGGTGCGCGGGTCGTAATGATCGCTTAAAAAGCCCTGGGTTTCTTCAACGGTGACATCATACAGCCCATTGGTATCCAAAATTTGGCGGGCTACCTGCGCCCCGGTCAGTCCGCGCATCGTTCTGACCTGGGAGTATTGGTTGAATTTACTTTTAACAGCCGCTTGAGCAATAAAGCCCAAAATCAGCGCCGGGAGCAAAAAACATAAAAAAGTTGAGTCGTAGAAAAACATAACATCTGCCTCCAATAATAATCTGCCCTACATTATACCTAAATTATGTTAGAAATAAATTAGACTTAAAGCCTATCCGAAAACCCAATTTCAAACCTGTCAGGTCTGGCAGACCTGACAGGTTTTCGGATAGGTTCTTAAAAGAGTTTTCAGGCTTTATGACCTTCAATTTTTGGCAAAAAGAAGATCGCCGGGATGGCCAGTAAAGAAATAAGTGCTGCCCCTAAAAAGGCGGAATGCAACCCGAAGTGATCGCCCGTTAACCCGATCGCGTAAGCTGCAATGGGACGGATCAGAAAAGACAAAGAGATGAACACGCCATTGGCCATAGCGCGATTTTTGGGCAAATGTTCCTGAACCATAGCCAGCATGACCGGCGTGGTTGACAGAGAGGTGAAACCTAAAGCCAACAAAACGGGTATAAATAGCCAGCCGCTCACATAAAGAAATAACACCATCAGAATCGAAGCGCTGACCGTGGCGATCAACAGGACCCCACTGCGCCCCAAGCGGTCGCTGAGGGTGCCGCTGAACAAAACGCCGACCACCCCGGCCAATTCCCACAGCGACAGCGCGGCCCCGGCCAGCCACAGACTTGACCCCTGTCGATCCATAAAAGTGGGCAGATAAACAGCCAGCCCAGTCAGCATAAACTCGCGCGGGAATACAAAAGCCAGCAGCGGCACAAATAAACGGCGCGCCACCGGCCAGACCGTCCGTAAATCTTGCCGCTCCTTGGGCCGGGCCGGAATATGGTGCAAACGCCAATATAAAATGAGCGAAGCCGCCCATCCGACCACCATAACCCGGTAAAAACCATCCAGCCCCCACAGCGAAATGATCCACACGGCCAGCAGGGGACCTATGGCCCGGCCCAGTTCGCCCCCAGCCATAAATAGACTCATCCCCTTACCCAGGCGCTTCCCGGAGATACGTCCGATCATGGCCGGGGCCGGCGCGTGAAAAGCAGCGCTACTTGTTCCGGCCACAAACAAAAAAATAGCCAGGGTCAGATAATTGGGCGCAAACCCCAGCAGACTCATCGCCGTGGCGGTCACTGCCGGAGCCAAAATGACAAAATAGCGCAGGCTCAGAATATCGGCCATGTAACCGATGAAGGGGTTGAGAATAGCCGGAAACTGGATAAAGAGTTGCAGCGCCCCCGCCTGCGCCAGCGAGAGTGATAACTTTTCAATCAGCAGAGGCAGAAGTGGAGCCAAAAACGACGGATAGGTATCATGCACAAAATGCCCGCCGACAATGGTCAAAACCTGTCCGGTTTGGAAGTCCTCTTCAACGATTGGTGCGATTGGTTCGGTGCGGAGCTGAGTAGTCATCAAGTTCCCCCTGTATTTGGAAATGGTCTTAGTGGGCAGGTTATCGGCCCACCTTGACTTCATTATAAGCAATAAATTGATTCAAGCCATTTATGAAATAAAATTGGTTGTCACGGGGTGGTATATATGCTATACTGAGCGCAATGAAAGATGTTCCTCCATAATCGAAAAATCTTCCTGAACCAGTGGGATACTCCCCCAACCGAGGCCATAGTCTCCTATCTCAAACACGCCGCCTGGCCCATTGGGCAGCGTTTGTTATTATTTGGTGAGGAATAAGCAAAAGGCAATGAAATCTGAGATGGCTCCTAAAGTATTACTTGTTGATGACGATGTTACGCTGTGCGAAGCGCTGCGGTTCATGTTAACCAAAGAAGGCTTTGACGTAGAGGTGGCACATAATGGTGTCGAAGGTCTGAAGAAGTGCTATACACTTAAGCCTGATCTAGTGATTTTGGACTTCATGATGCCCGATATGGACGGCTGGCAGATATGCACTCGTCTCAGAGAGGTGTCCAATGTTCCCATCATTATGCTTTCAGCTATGGGCGGGCAGGAATACATAATTAAAGGTCTGAAACTAGGAGCCGATGACTACATCGCCAAGCCGGTAACTGCTCAGGAACTATCAGCGCGTATACGTGCTGTGCTTCGGCGTCGCCAGAGTTCAAGTAGTTCCGACAATAGGACCGAAAGCTCAATTGTGATTGATAATAGATTGATGATTGACTTTGACAAACAAAAAGTTACCGTTGATGATAAACAGATTTATCTGACCCCAACCGAATTTCGCCTATTATCAGTCTTCGTTAAGCACAAAGGCCGAGTATTACCCTATGAATTCCTACTTCACGAAACTTGGGGGTCAGAATGTGTGGGAGAGGTAGACTATTTACAATCGTACGTTAGCCGTATACGCCACAAACTTGAAGAAGACCCGAAGAATCCGAATTTGATCCTCAATGAGCGGGGAATAGGTTACAAATTTGAGGCTGGCAAGATAGAGTCCGAAGTTGTTGACCACAAGGAATTGATCGCTCAGTTGGAACAAGAGAAATCCGAACTCCTTGCCGATAACAAGCGACTCAATCACCAGTACCAGGATGCCCTCCGGCAAATTGATACATTAAGAAAAAGAACGCCTGTTCCCCTTCGCAAACTAGGACAATTCGTCTCCGGGATTGTTCACGATTTGCGGGGAGGATTAGGTATTATCAGTAACACCGCTGGCTTTATGTTGGAGGATCTTGATAAAAACGACCCTCTCGCCACAGATGCGCAGAAAATCTTGCACAGCGCCGAATTTTGTGAAGTCGTCATTCGCAACTTGATGGCCTTGGGCGGGCCGGAAATTTTTGAATCCACTGAGGTCAACATTGAAAGCGTATTTCGTGAAGTTTCTTTTATGCTGGAACACAAATTAGTCAAGGTAACTCTTGTTGTTGAGGCTGACCCGGATACCCCGACGATACGAGCGGATGAGGGTCAGCTAAAACAGGTCTTTATGAATTTGATCAAAAATGCAGGTGAGGCCATGCCCAAGGGAGGCACGCTCACCTGCCGCACCCGGCGCGAAGGCGAGATGCTGCGGATTGAAATCAGCGATACAGGTCGAGGCATTTCATCGAAAAATCAGGCTCAACTTTTCCAGAAGTATTTTACTACCAAAGAACGGGGCTATGGATTGGGGCTGTCCATTGTTCAAACCATTGTTCAGCGCCACGGAGGGACAATTACGGTGGAAAGCAAGCTTGGAGAAGGCACAACTTTTATCTTACATTTACCCATCAAAGTAGCATAAGAGAAAAAATTATGTCTCGACCCCGGATTCTCCTTGTCGAAGACGACACAAAGTGGCTGGATATATATCGTCGAGGCTTGGGCGAAGTAAATTATGAAATAACCGCTGCTCAAGAATTTGGCGACGGATTAGCTTTGCTAAAAGAACAATCTTTCAATCTCGTCATTACTGACTTGAAGATGTTAGTAGACGGTGAGGAAAAGTTCGCCGGCTTTGGCGTGTTGGAACAAGCCAGGGCGGTTAATCCAGATACGCAGGTCATTGTTATCACTGGTTATGGCAGCGAAGACCGGGCGATACAGGCAATGAGGAACGGCGCCTATGATTACATCGTCAAAAACAAGAACCTATACAAAAAGTTAAGACTCACAGTACAGAGCGCATTAGAGACCCAGGCCCTCAAGTGGGAATTACTGGACAGCAAACCACCCGATGATGTCGAGTTAAAATCTGATCGAATTATCGGCAACAGCGCCAAGATGAAAGCTTTATCTCAACAGATTACCCGGGCTGCCCAAAGTGACATTAATATCCTGATTTACGGCGAAGGCGGTACCGGCAAGCGCCTCATTGCCCAGACCATTCATCTGCAAAGCCGACGCAGAGGTGGTCCTTTCCTAGTCGTTGATTGTGGTCGTTTATCCGAGTCACTCGTGGAAAGCGAGTTGTTTGGCTATGAGGCCCGCAGCTTCTACAGCGGTAATGAGGGGCGGCTTGGTAAATTTGAGCAAGCTGCGGGAGGGACAATTTTTCTGGACGGTATTGGCGATTTGGACATGCGCCTGCAAACCCGTCTTTGGGGGGCAGTCTGTGATCGAGTTGTCGAACGTGTCGGGGGGCAAAAACCTGTTCCGGTGAATGTGCGGGTCATCGCCTCGACCGACAAAGATTTACCAGCGATGGTTTCGGTTAAACAATTCGACCGCCGTCTCTTTGATGCATTGAACGAATTTGTCATCTCTGTGCCGCCCTTACGTGAACGCAAGGATAGTGATGACATTCCAACCTTGGCGGCGATGTTTTTACAGCGACATGGCAACAATCGTCAAGTTAGCTTTTCCTTGGAGACCGTGGCTTTACTCCGTGGCTACGACTATCCCGGGAACGTGCGTGAGTTGGAGAGCGTAGTCAAAAATGCACTGGCTATCACAGAGGGTGAAATCATTGAGCCGGAACATCTACGCCCTGAAATTCGCAATTACAGACCATCTGAGCCAGACGAAGACACCAAACCCAATCCCATCTTATGCATCTGTCCTCTCAATCTGGGCGCATGCAGCAAAAAAGAAGAGATCTTTCGCCTTTATAAATCTCGTCGCGTTTTTGTCAATGTACCTTACCTGCCAGAATATGTGGAATATGAGCATGTTATTCGACATACTTTGGAAAGATATGGTTTAGTGCCAGTTCTTTCCAAAGACTATCTAGAACCAGTTGTCTTGCTTTGTAATATCTGCAAGCTAATTCAGACCTGCAAGTATGGTATTGCTGATATTTCATTCTCCGGAACTAACGTCCTCTATGAATTAGGTCTCATGCACGCTGTTGGCGTTCATTGCGCTATTCTCAAGGATCGCCGAGCTAAACAGTCTACCGACATTCAAGGTCTATTTTTCCTGGAGTATACCAACACAGCTTCAATGGGTGAACGACTTTCACGTTGGATCGAAGATCAAGTCAAAGAAGCGAAGCCTAACCGACCCGAAGCTACCCTCTCTCCAGATACATCCTTTGATGAGCGAAACGCGCTAAAACGAGAACTTATAGTACATCAGGAAAATTTGAATGAATTGAATATACAAGCTGCGAAGTATGGAATTGATAAGCCGTTGCATTTACTCAATGCCATCAGAGATGAGGAAAAAAACATTCAAAGGTTAGTAGAAAAGTTAAACAAGTTATAGGGAGCACAGTTATATTTCGGTTTACTTGAATTGATCGGGAACTTCCATCGGTTGGGCCAAATCAACACCTTCTTTTAAGAAGATAGCCAGGCTGACCGTGAGTTTCTTGAAATAGGCACACGCCTCGTCACCATATTCCATTTCGTCAATTTTGGCTTCGACCCGCATGGCAGTACTCTCCAGCGTAAATTGGGCGCCGGGTTGGGCTAAAATAGCTTCTGCGTTTGGGTTGGCTTCGACCGTGGCCCGCAGGGTGGCATCATTGTAAGCAGACTCGCTCATAATCACGCGGGAGAGGGTGGTGATGTCTGTCTTATCAAACAGACCGACATCAAAAGCGATAGGCTGTTTAGGCTCGGTATCGGGGATGCTCTTTAAGATTTCCATCCCTCCTTCGCCCAGAAAAATGCCGTCATCGGTTTCAATCACAAAAAATCCTTCATAATTATCCTGGCCCAGGGTATAAGTGCCGGTCCATTGCTTCAGCGGAGGCGGCCCCTCACCCTGCCAGACAACTTTTGGCTGGGCCGGTTTCTTTTTGAAGAGGGTTCGACTCTGTTTAATCATCCCCCCCATCGCCCCAACCAGGCCAGAGAAGCCGACTACACCCGTTAGCAGCCCCAAGGCTGTCCAGAAGAAAAGATGGCTCAGATTATCACTGCCGCCCATTCGCACCCGGGTTGGCTGCCCAAAAAGGTATTGAATCTTTATGCGCGAACCTGGCCCCAAAAGATTATAAAGCTCCTGGCTGACCCGCTCTTCCACTTCAAACTGTCCAACCTCGCCCTTGGCTTCCGGGGCGGCAAAACGATAAGTGATATAACGAGCGTCACCCTCACCAACCCGAGCGTCAACAATAGTCGCTTCGGTGGTGACGCCGGCTTGGGCCAGTTGGGACCACATGGCCCATCGTTCGATCAAGTTGGCTCCAATAAGGATGGCCAGCGTGATCAGCAGCAGGGCAATCGTCGTTGGCAACGAGATAAATGGGCGGTGCTTGGCTTTTTCTTCTTTTTCAGAGGGCGTCTCGCTGGTTGCGGCAAAAGGTAGCGGACTCGCTCCCAGCGGGGGTGATCCGGCCAAAGCAGTAGTTGTTGTTTGGGTAGATGTATGGTTGGCTGGCTGCGGGCATGGCAGTGGGGGAAGCATCGACACGCCCAGGGCAGCCAGGCTATGTCGGGCCTTTTCATGAGCGGGGTTGATCGCTAACACCCGTTCCAAACATTCGCGGCGCTGTTTCTCAGAGTCAACGGCATAAGCCAGCCAGAGCCAAGCGGTCTGATCCTGCGGATTAGCTTGCAAAGCTCTGGTCAATAGCCGTCTACCCGTCTCTTTATCCCCTAATTTGATCGCACTGATAGCTTGTTGCAAGTTGGTCGACATGTTAACCTCACGATGTACAGGTAGAAATCCGCCTCAAACTAGTTGGAAGTATTTATTTGTGCTAGGTTCATTATAAGGAATAGCAGACTAAAAATACAGGAGCCAAAAGTACCGCAATACCCCTGGCCCAAAATATTTAACAAATTTAGATACGATTGCCCTACCCCGCACCTTCTTAAGGCTTGCGTTATTAAATTGAAATGGCTATAATGCTCGTACCTTCCCTCACAAATACCCGATTTACTCCTTTCTCAAACCAAGCCTATCTCAACAAACAGGAACCTGATCCATGACCGAACTAACACTGTTAGAACGTGCCCAAGCCCTCAGGGGTGAGCTTGTCCGCTTGCGCCGGACGATTCACCAAAATCCGGAGTTGGGTTTTGAAGTTTATCAAACGGCCGGCCTGGTGGCTCAAACGCTGGCCGATTTAGGCATCGAGGCCCAAACAGGCGTCGGCAAAACCGGGGTGGTGGCCCACCTGGGGCAGGGGCAGGGCCCGGCCATCGGTATCCGGGCCGATATGGATGCGCTACCCATTTTGGAGCAGACCGGGGCCGAGTACGCCAGCAAGATTCCCGGCAAGATGCATGCCTGCGGCCATGATGCGCATACGGCGATGCTCCTGGGCACCGCCATGCTGCTGAAAGAGGCCGATTTTCCCGGCGAAGTCCGGCTCATCTTCCAACCCTCTGAAGAAACCTTTGATCACGATGGGGTCAGCGGTGCACCCCGCATGATTGACGATGGTGCGCTTGACGGGCTGGATGCGGTGATTGCGTTGCACGTGGACACCTCAATTGAAGTGGGTAAGATTAAAATCGCTCCTGGGGTGGTGCAGGCCGCCGTGGATGACTTCCGGATTTATGTGCGCGGCCGGGGTGGACATGCGGCCCGCCCGCACGCCGGGTTGGACCCGATCTGGCTGATGACCCAGGCCCTGCAAGGCTTGTATGGCATTCCGTCGCGCCGGTTAGATCCGCTCCGCTCCGGCGTGGTGACAGTGGGCATTGTCAAAGCTGGCAGCGCCAGCAACGTCATCCCGGCCGAAGCTTACATCGAAGGGACGCTGCGTAGCCATGATGAGAAAGTCCGCTTACAATTGCGCGAAGAAGTAGCCAGAGCGGCAGCTCTGGTAAAATCCTGGGGCGGCGATTATCAACTGGAGTTCGATTTTGGCTATCCACCCCTGGCCAATGATCCCACGGTTGTGGGCTGGTTGGAACAGGTAGGTCGTGATCTGTTAGGGCCGGCCGGGGTGACGGATGAGGACATGGTCAGTTTTGGGGCCGAAGACTTTGCCTATATGGCGGCCAAAGCGCCGGGAGCGATGTTCCGGCTGGGGATCAAACCGCCCAACGGCGCCTATGGCGGCTTGCATGAGGCTACCTTTGATCTGGATGAAGACGCTTTGCCCCTTGGGGCGGCCATCTTGGCCGAAGCGGTCTTGCGTTTTGTGAAAGGAAAATTTCAGTAAGCAGGCTTGACGAGTCCAGGCCGGTTGAATTTTTAGCCCTGCCAAAAGGAGGTGGAATATTATGAGTTGACTGCTCGGAGGGGGTTTCAGACCCGCGCCGAGCCTAAATGGTATAGCTTCTGATTTAACAGCATAGCTTTTTATCAACTAACCTTCAATGAAGAAGAATTATTTAGGAGGAGATTATGTTATCCAAACGATCCTGGTGGTCATTGCTCGTAGTTATGGTAACACTGCTGTTATTGGCTAGTTGTGGTGGTTCTCAACCCCAACCCGCTGCCCCGGCTGAACCGGCCAAAACCGAAGAAGCTGCGCCCGCTCCGGCGGCCACTGAGGAGGCTGCCGCTACCACAGAAGCCGCCGCACCGACCGAGGCTCCTGCCACCGCCGAAGCCACCGCCGAGCCTACCGAAGCCCCGGCCGCTACCCAAGAAGCCGCTGCGCCCGCTGCGGGCGGCGGGGGCAAAGTTGTCACCATTAGCTTCACCCAAGAGCCGAGTACCCTCAATCCCCTCTACATGAACCAGTGGTTTGCCCAAATTACCACCAACTTTTGGCTGGAACGCCCCTGGAACTTCAATGAGAAAAACGAGCCTTATCCAGTCTTGCTGACCGAACTGCCCAGCGTCGAAAATGGCGGGGTATCCGAGGATGGTATGACCATCACTATGCATCTCAAAGATGGGTTGGCCTGGTCAGATGGCGAACCCTTCACCTCGGATGACTTTGTTTTCACCTGGCAGATGTATATGGCTGATAGCAACGCCGTTGCGACTCGTTACCCCTATGAAGAATTTGTCAAAAATGTCACTGCGTCTGACCCCAAAACGGTGGTAGTTGAACTGGGCAAACCGTTTGCCGGTTGGCAGGCCTCCCTCTTTGTAAATCCCAACGGTGGGACAATTATCCCCAAACATATTCTCGAGCCAGTCTTCAAGGAAAAAGGCACTATTGACGATGCCGACTGGAACCGCGCTCCCACGGTCGGGATCGGTCCCTTTGCCTTCAAAGAGTGGGAAAGCGGCAGCCATCTTTCCTTTGTGCGCAACCCCACCTATTACGGCACGTCGCCCAAAATTGATGAGGTCTTCTTCCGCATCGTGCCCGACGACGCCGCCCAGGTGGCTGCGCTCAAGACGGGCGATGCCGATATTGGCACCTTTATTAGCAATACCGATGTGCCCGACCTGAAAAGCGGCGGGGTTGGCATTGAAACCGTCTCATCCGGCTACAATGAAACGATGTTCTTGAATATGCGGCCCGATAGCGCCCATCCGGCCATGCTCGATGTTAACGTGCGCAAAGCGCTAGCCATGGGCTTTAATCGAGAGCAAATCAGCCAGGATTTACTCTTTGGCCTGACCCAACCGGCGGCCACTTTCTGGGATGGCTCGGCCTGGGTTAATCCAGAAATCAAACCTTATGCCTACGACCCGGAGCAGGCCAAAACATTGCTTGATGAGGCCGGTTGGGTGGACAGTAATGGCGACGGCACGCGTGACAAGGATGGCAAAGAATTGGTTTTACGCTATATCACGACCACCCGCCCCGTGCGCATGGATACCCAGGCCGTGGTCCAGCAGCAGCTCCAAGAAATTGGCATTGGGATTGAACTGGGCAATTTCGAGTCTGACATCTTCTTTGGCAGTTATGCCGAAAGCGGCCCGTGCGCTGTCGGCGAAGCCGACATCTGCCAATGGTCTGATGCAGTCAATTTCCCTGATGCCGATGTGCAGTATTGGCTCTGCAGTGAGATTCCCTCCGACGAGAACCCCTCCGGCACCAACTACTATATTTGCGACGAGGAATTGGACAAGCTTTTCAAGGAGCAGGCTGTTACGGTTGATGCCACCAAGCGCCGGGAAATAGTTTACCAGGTTCAGCAGCTTATGCACGACAATGTCTACACTATCGGCATCTGGCAAGACCCTGATATCTGGGCCTTGAATCCCCGCCTCCAAAATGTTAAACTATCCGGCGTCACCCCCTTCCATAACTGCACCGAATGGGATATTAGCCAATAACAAGACTGGGTAAGCCGGCAACAGGTCGCAGGAAACAGAAGCGCAGCCAAGAATCTGCCCGCTGTCGCCTGTGACCTGGCCCCGGCTATCCGGGGAGGAGTTGATGACTCAGTACATTATCCGACGCTGCCTGCAGGCTATCCCTCTTCTGTTCATTATCAGCCTTGTGCTCTTTTTTCTCACCCAAAATATGGGCGACCCCCTGGCCACCTTGGGGGGGCGCAAACAGCTTCGCGCCGCCGACCGGGAACGCCTGATGCGCCAGATGGGGCTGGATAAACCTGACCTGGTGCAATATGTCTACTGGCTTGTCGGCAATGATTGGACCAAAGTTGACCTGGATGGCGATGGCGTGGCCGAAACTCCCGGCGTACGTAAAGGGGTCATCCGGGGTGATTTTGGCGTTTCCATCGTCAACCGCCGCCCTGCCCTGGAACTCATTACCGAACGCTTGCCCAATACCCTCCTATTAATGATCCCTGCCGAATTTATCATTATCTTCCTCTCGCTGGT
>CAZRYD010000099.1:0-19237 GCA_964604225.1 uncultured Caldilineaceae bacterium | reverse complement strand
TAGTAGTCAGTAGTCAGAGGTCAGTAGTCAGAAAAGTTACCTCTAATGAATTTTAGATATGGTTCAAGTTAGATTGACACTTTTTATCACATAAAACGTAAAACGTAATGAATTTATCGTCGTAGAACCATTACGTTTCACGTTTTACGGATGTCAATCTAACTCATTGGATTGCTGAACCGTGCCGAATTTTAACTCTGTAACCCTGTAACTTTGCTACCCTGCTCCTTTGTTACCTGTCTAACTTCCGTTGCAAACGGGCCAGCCGGTGCTGCAAGTCGGCCAGCCATTGGCGGCGTTCATAGCGCGAGAAATTGGGCGCGTTGACCAGGTCGAGCGCGGCTTGGGTCCAACGGGCCGCTTCGCCATAGTCACGTACCTGATGCTCATAATATTTGGCCAGCTCGACGTGGGCGTAAATTTGCCGACCCTCCGCCGCCAGCCGCCAGGTCGCCAGCGCCGCTGCCAGGTCGCCCTGCCGCCGCTGGGCCACGGCCAGCCGCCGCTGGGTGTCCCAATAGTTTTCTTCCGGCAGGTTGTTGTAAGCCAGCCCCCGCTCGTACAATTGCACTGCTGCTTCCAGCCGGTCCAAATCCTCAAAGAGTTTGCCCAGCGCCACCACATCCAGGCCGTGTTCAAGCGCCGTGTTGAGCGGGTCGTCGAGCAGTTGGGTCATGTGGGTCAGCAGGGCGGCCATGGCCAGCACGTCCATCGCGTTGTGATAAAAGACCCCTTTCAGGGGCCGGGCATCGCCGCTGCGCAAGTAGTCAAAATAGAGCTGCGGGATGAGCCAGCCGGGCACATCCTCGTGGGTGCGCTGAGCGCCCAAAATGTGGATCTCCAATTGGCCGAGGGCGCGGCTGGGTAGG
Organism: uncultured Caldilineaceae bacterium; assembly: GCA_964604225.1. GTDB lineage: Bacteria > Chloroflexota > Anaerolineae > 4572-78 > J111 > DSQQ01. The sequence continues at coordinate 18,368 of CAZRYD010000099.1, read as the reverse complement.
CGGTCGCGCCACAAACGCCGGGCCAGGTGGAGCAGGTCAAGCTGCGCCGGTCCCAGCAGCGGGGTGGCCCGGCTATGGACGATATAACGGGTGTTCAACAGCGGCACGTCAAACGACTTGCCGTTGAAGGTGACCAGGGCGTCGCAGGGCTGCAAAAAATCGGTCAACGCGGCCAGTTGAGCTGGCTCCTCCGCCGGATCACGCATAAAGAATTGGAGCAGCCGGAAGTGCTCGCCTTCAAAACGGCCCGCGCCGATCAGAAAGGCATAGGTGCCCGTTCCCCCGGCCAGGCCACTGGTTTCGGTGTCGAGAAAAACCAGGCCCGGTGACTCGCAGTCGGCCAGATGCGCTTCGCCCGCCCACTCAGCTATGTTTTGCAGCGAGGCCGTGGCCCACAGTCCAAACTGACCGTGCCGGTATTCTGGGGTGTACACAGTTTCAACCACAAAAGCGTCGCCGTGTGGGGTGGCCTGAAACCGGCCGGGCAGCACCTGTTCGATGGCGTAGGTCTCCGTTTGCGTTTTGAGTGGCGGCTCTTGGCTAAACTCGGGACGCGGCAGGTCCCGCGCACCCAGCTTCACCCCCAGCGACTTGAGTTTGTCGGATAGTGTGACCATTCTCAACACCTGTGACCCCCTCCCTGCCCTCCCCCTCAGAGGGGGAGGGCAGGGAGGGGGTCGGTCGTCAGCGGTCGCTCATCAATGTACCCGCTCGATCAAAAAGTGGGCCATCTCTTCCAGGCTCAACTTGTTCTCCGGGGGCGCTTCGATGGCTTGCAAGGCCGACTTGGCCGTTTCAACGTAGGCTTTGGCCTGGGCTTCGGTGTAGCGTTTGGCCCCAATTTCGGCCAAAATAGTAATGGCCTCGGCTACGTTCGCCTCGGTCAGGTTAGGCGCCGCGTAAATTTCCTTAAATCGAGCTGCTTGGGGCTGGTCGGCCTGACTCAAGGCGTAGACGACCGGCAGCGATTTTTTGCGGCGGCGCAGGTCATCGGCGGCGGGTTTGCCGGTCACTGCTGCCTCGCCCCAGATACCCAGCAAATCATCCTGAATTTGAAAGGCTAGACCCAGCGCCCGGCCTAACTGCCAAAAAAGTTCCGCTTGGGCCGGATTTTCGGTGGCTACCAGGCCGCCCAAATAGCCGGAACAGGCCAGCAGGGCGGCTGTTTTGCCCTCGATCATGTCCAGGTAAGCCGCTAAATCAACCTGCAAGGTCTGCTCAAAGCTCATATCCAGGTATTGGCCCTGGCATAAGGCCAGACAAGTCTGGTCGAGGCGCTCCAGGGCGGCGAAGATAGTCTCAAGGGACACCCCTTGCTCTCTCATTTTTAGCAAGGTATGGCGGGCCAAAACAAAGAGACCGTCGCCAGCATTGATGGCCTGCGGCTCGCCCCAGATGGCCCAGACCGTGGCTCGCCCGCGGCGGGTGCGGCTGTTGTCTTCGATGTCGTCGTGAATCAGCGAGAAATTGTGGATCAATTCGACGGCTGCGGCGGCGGTCAACGCTTTTTCGGGCCGGCCGCCTGCCGCCTGGCAGCACAGCAGGGTAAAGATGGGCCGCAATAATTTGCCGCCCGAAACCTGGACCGGCTGAAAGGACTCATCCAGCCAGCCCAGATGGTAATGCATCATGCCGTAAAAGGGGTTCAAGACCCCCTGAGGTGGGGTCATCTGCCGCCGCATTTCGGCCTCGATTTGGGGGACGAAGTGGGTTAAGGCTTGTTCAAAATTCATGATGAATGGTTTTTCCTTTGTTTGCAGGTTGGATGAAAATTAGCTCAGGCTAGATTGTAAACGATTTGAACGGCGCTTGCCAAAAAGAAAGAGGCAAAAAGAAACCGGCGTTTAACCGGGCGATAGCGCCGCCAAAATCGCCAGCGTCTCTGGCTTGCCGCCCCGCCCCTCCTCTCCGCCGGGACCAACACACGACGGGCAGCCATCGGCGCAGGGACAGGCGGCTACCAGCTCATGCGCCTGGATGATAAGCTCGTCGTGCAGTTCAAACAGCCGCTCGCTGAAGCCGATGCCGCCGGGCGCCAGATCGTAAATGACGACCGCCGGTTGGCCGTCGGCCAGCAGCGATTTGGGATCGTGATGCACCGCCACGTCGTTGAAATCGCACATCAAAAATAAAGGGGCCAGATGGCCCAGGGCAAAGGCCAGGCCGGCCAGGCCGCTGCGCAGGCGTACCGCGGTTTCGGCCCGGCGATGGCAGGAGCGGCAGAGGGTGATCAAATTGGCCAGTTGGTTGGCCTGCTCATAAGAGGCAAAGGTGCGGAAAGGGATTTTATGGTGAACGTCGTGCTCGCGGCCCTGTTCCGGCATGCCGCACATCTGGCAGCGGTATTGATCGCGGGTGCGGGCCAGCTTGCGCTGCCTGGGCCAGTTCGGCCCGTAATCGTTAGGGTCATTGGTCCACAAACCTTGCGCCCGCAACTGTTCAATCGTTTCCTCTGCCAGGGCCAGCCAGTAGCCGGTGGTGTGCAGCTCGGTCGGCGGCAGGGACAGCTCGCCCTCGCCGAGCCGCTCGTGGCTGAACCATTGAATTTGGCGATAACCGACCACCTGGGTGGTCACCACAATTTCGCCATAGGCTTTGGTCGCCCCCTGGATTTTGGCCTCGCTCAAGGTGGCCGTGAGTTGGACCGTTGTTTCGCGCTTCGGTTCGGTGTAGTAATCGGCCCGTGAGGGGCGCAGACGGGCCACATTCTGGTTGAGGTTAAGGTCTTCCACATGATAAGATTGACCTTCGTGCAGATAAATTGCTTGTGGGTGGACCATCCAGGGAGCGCTGGCCTGGTCTACCTCGCCGATGGTCGTCCATTTGTCGCCGTCTTCGACCTGAAGGATGACCCACTCGGGCGAGGCGCTGCGCAGGGAGACGCGCTCTGCCGGATATTGGTCGGCCATCCAGAAAAAGGTATCGCCGGAGGCGTGAATCTCGCCGGCCTCCTGTAAAAATTGCAAAAACTCCTCCACCTGTCCGCTTTCAACCCAACCGAAAGCCTCGCCGCGCCGGAAAGATAGTTCAAAAGCGGCGCAGCGCAGATGTTGGAGCAGGATGAGCAAATTGTCCGGGTTGATAAGCGCCCGTTCGGGTGAGCGGTCAAAGAAATAGCCGGGGTGATGGGCCACAAACTGATCCAGCGGGTTAGCCGAAGTGATCAGCAGCGCTAACGCTGCTTCGCTTTTACGGCCGGCTCGACCCGCTTGCTGCCACGTCCCGGCAATTGTGCCCGGATAGCCGGCCAGCACCGCCGCCCCCATACCGCCGATGTCAATACCCAACTCCAAGGCCGACGTGGCCACCACCGCTTGCACCTCACCCACACGCAGTCCGCGCTCGATCTCGCGGCGCTGGCGAGGCAGGTAGCCGCTGCGATAAGCCCTCACCCCCGGCCCCTCTCCCATAGGGAGAGGGGAGGACTCTTGATCCCCCTCTCCTAAAAGGAGAGGGGTTAGGGGTGAGGTTTGCAGATATTTCAGCATTATCTCTACCGTGCGTCGCGCCCGGCCAAAAACAATGGTCTGAACATCGTGTGCTAGCAGTTCCTGAGTTAAGCGCACCGTTTCTTGCAGGACACTGCGGCGCAAGCCCAGGTCGTAATCGACGATAGGCGGGTTATAAAGCAGAAAATGTTTGGCCCCTCTGGCTGCGCCGTCGTCGTCCACCAGCGCCACCGGCTCCTCGATCAGCCGCTCGGCCAGTTCGCGCGGATTGGCGATGGTCGCCGAGGTCAGGATGAATTGGGGCGCTGCGCCGTAAAAACGGGCGACTCGCTGCAAACGACGCAGCACATTGGCTACGTGCGAGCCAAACACGCCGCGATAGACATGCATCTCGTCAATGACCACAAATTGCAGGTGGTGGAAAAAGTCGGCCCAGCGGGTGTGGTGGGGCAGGATACCGGCGTGGAGCATGTCGGGATTGGTGATGACGAGGCGGGCGTGCTGCCGAATGGTCGGGCGGAGGGAGGTGGAGGTGTCGCCGTCATAGGTAGCGACGGAGATTTTAGATTTTGGATTTTGGATTTTAGATTTTGAATTTCTGACGACTGACTTCTGACGACTGATTTCTGTAAAAAGCTGGCGCAGCATTTCGGCTTGATCTTGGGCCAGGGCTTTGGTGGGGAAGAGATAGAGGGCCCGGGTGTCGGGGGCGTGGAGCAGGCAGTCGAGAATGGGCAGGTTGTAACAGAGGGTCTTACCGCTGGCCGTGCCGGTAACGATGACCGGGTGCTGACCGGCCCGGACGTGCTGCCAGGCGGCAGCCTGGTGGGTGTAAAGGGCGGTGATACCCCGTGCCCGCAACGCCGCGGCCAGGGCCGGGTGAAGGTCAGTCGGGAAGGGGGCAAATTGGCCGGGCCGGGCGGGAAAGGTCCGCCAGGCGGCGATGTTATCGGCAATAGTGGGCGTGTCGCGCCAGAGGCTCAATAAGGTAGAAATAGACAAGCGTCTTCACCTTTTGATATTTTGAGGAAACCCTTTGGACTTCTCATTTCATGCCGTATTTAACCAGATAATAACGCACATCCTCAACCGTAACCACGGACAGGGGTTCCGGCAGCGCCGAGAGGTCAAACCAACCGATGGCGGTGCACTTGGATGGCTCGACGATGCGGGGTGTGCCGCCAATGTGGCGGGCGATGAAGGTCGGTGAGACCCAGTGCTGCCTTTCTTGGGGGAGAATGTGGTCGGCCACGTGCAAAAGCTCGACCACCTCAATTTCCATTTCGTACTCTTCATGGAATTCCCGCGTAATCGCCGCCGCCAGGGTTTCGCCGTACTCGACACTACCACCAGGAAACTCCCAGTAGCCCCGCTCATTTTTCGCTTGCGGCCCTCGCTGAGAGAGGAAGACTTTTCCTGCCGTGTTGAAAACCAGCGCACCAACGCCGACGCCGATATAATCACGTCCCGCTATCATTTGCTCAGTACTCCTCAAAGCTTGAAATTAACCCCAGGTCTGCATCACTTGGCGCAAAATGGCGAACTCGCCGATGTGGTAGGAGTTGTGGTTGGCGACGACCATGATTTCCCGGAAAATGGTGTAGGGTAGGCCCTGGGGTAGAGGGGCAAAGAGATCGGTTTCAGGATTGGTCACCAGCCCTTCCAGAGCTTTAAGGTCGGCTCGAAAGGCGGCTATTGTTCGCTGCCATTGGTCTGCATCAGCTTGCGCCTCTGGCGGCGGCCAATAACCGGCCGGCCAATCAGGCGAAACGTGGGCCGGATTTCGGATGAATTCCAGAATGTCCCACTGGGCCAGGCGCAGATGTTCGAGCAGATGCCAGGGCGTGTAGAGCACGTTGGCTGGTTTGCGGTTAATGACCTCCAGAGGAAACTTGGCCACGGCTTCGTCAAAGGTCATGTGAGCATGGCCGCCGCGTAGCAGCGCCAGCAGTTGTTCACGCATGATCTGATCCGTGTTCATCGTTTAACCTCCTATGTTGCTCAATTTCTCGCCTGGACAAATTATACCGATAGTTTGAACTCTTCGCAATATCAAACGAACAATTGTTCGTTACCAACATGGTTGGCGGTTGCACCCATGCAGTTACGCAAAAAGAGCCTCGCGGCTGACCGAGGCTCTTTTTCCTAATTGGGTGATGACTCTCCCTACCATCCTGGGGGTGAGGGTTTATCCATTTCCAGGGGATGAGTCTGGCGATGAGGGATCATTCCCGCCCGGCTGTTCTGCGCTTTTGAGAGAGCGCTGTTTTTCCGCCAACTCAAACGACTGCCGGAACAAGTTAATAGCCTGCTCAACGTCGGCGGGTTCGCGCAGGTAAAAACTGATCCAACCGCTCTGCGGCAGGATATGATGAGGCTCGGCTCGTCCGGCGGCGACAATTTCATCCCGCACTTTTTTGGGAAAGGGAATGTCCACCAAATAGTCACCGTGGATGTGCCCGATTTCTCGCCGCCCCAACCGATATTCCGTGCCACCAAAACGATGTGGCTGGGCGGTAACGCCTTCCCAGCTTAACACTGTTTGCGTAATTTGTTCCTTTGCGCCACGGATTGACATCGTCACCTTCCTGTGAATGAACAACAAAACCAGAAATTCAGGAATTCGTAGACTCTTGAGAAGGGGTGAAGTGTCTATAAGTTTTCTGGCCACAGCCTTTAAATTCATACCTGTTACTATAATCGCACCCTGTTTGATTAACAAGCCAGCCGCCCATGAGCCGACACTCACCCATAATCATGAAACCTGGGCTGCACCTGAGCCTTTAGCTGACGACCACGGGAGACAACCCGACAAACTTGCCATAGCGCTCTGCGGCGACGACGATGGCGCGGCTTTGGGCTTCGCTGAGTGAAGTGAAAGGACTGACCGCAATCACAACACTGTCTTTCTTGAACGTCCGCTTCCAGGTACCTGCTACCTTGCCATCTATAACAATCGTGGGGCTGAACATGCCATTATTACCGGGAATTATTTTTGGGGAGTGTATTGACTCAAGGGCGGCGCTGCGGTCGGTGTACCCCAGCATATACTCATCGAAACCAGGCAGTAAGTATGTCGTGGGCGAAGTATCTTTTGTGACCGGCATATCTGGGGACATCCAGTAGGTCTGGCCGTTAACGGTTTCTTGGCTGAGTTGCGATTTGACCATTTCCAGGCTAGCCCTGGCGTCAGCAACCTTTAAGCCCGACCACCACCTAAAATCTTGCAGCGTCGCCGGGCCATGACCCGTAAAGTACCTGTTTGCCAGCTCTGCCAGCGCTTCGTCACGCGTCAGATTCTTTCCCCCAGGCACCCACTCATCAAGCCACACAAAGGTCGGCTGTTTGCCCCGCATTGGACCAAAGCAGATAAAGCCAGTTTGGGCAACCCACCCTAAGATATGATAGCCCCGCTGATTGTTGCTAGAAATACCGGCTTGCTCCAGCACGTCCATCATTTCCTGGCGGGTCAGTTGCTGACCGCCCTGGAGCGCCTGGGCGAACAACTCTTTACTGCGGGCGAAGATAGCCTTATCTAAGGCGAGCTGCTCGTGGCGCTTCGCACTATTGGCAATAACCCGTGGGGTCAAGAGCGCCAGCATCCAGCGAACGTCTTCGGGCGCTACAAAATGCAATGTGCCGCGCATCGGCCAGGTCCGGATGATGGTTTTGTCGGCAATGGCTTGCTCGATATCCGCATCGGTGGCGTCAGGCAAGCGCAAGCCGATGGACCATTTTGCGCCGGCGTAATCTTGAGCCTGAAGCGCGCCGAGCCAGGACACGACCTGGCTTGGTTCTTTAAACCTGGTGTTGGCAATTTGTTGATGATAGAGCCTAGATTGAGCAATATCTTGAGGTGTCATAAGTGATCCATCAATGTACTTAAGTTGAGATTGTAATCATCCAGAGTGTCATCAGTGAGCCTGACCGGCAGCCCCAGGAAGCTGCCGTAGCCCTCAGCAGCGGCGTGGATGGCCTGGAATTGGGTCTCGCTCAAGGGTTCGAATAACCTCAGTCTGATAACGACCATCTTTTTCTCAAAAGCCCGCTTCCAACTGCCAACAACGCGGCCATCTACAACAACGAAATGGCTAAAGGCCACGTTACGCAACATGAACAGTTCAGCGTACTTCGGCTCAAAGACAGGGCGGCTATCTCGATAGCTGACCAAATACTCATCGTAATTGGGCAAAAGATAAGCGGTAGACGACGGCGCTTTGACGACCGGCCTATCCGGCGACAGCCAGTAAGTTTGGTCGCCAACCGTCTCCGCAACCAGGGAGTCCTTTACCGTGTCCAGACCTTTACGGACATCGGCCAGGGTCAGGCCCGACCACCAAGCAAAATCTTGGGCCATGGCTGGCCCATGACTGGTGAAGTACCGCCTGGTCAGCTCGGCCAGGGCTTCATCTCGTGCCAGGGTCTTCGCCTGTGGCGCTCGCTCATCCAGCAAGGCATAGGTAAACTGCTTGCCGCGCCGAGGACCGCTGCATACCACCGCATCCAACTCCGCCCGGTGAACAATATAGCCCAGCCGCATTCCCTCGGCAACAATGCCGGCTTGCCTCAGCGCCGCTCCCAACTCTACCCGAGTCAGATATTGACCCCCGGCTAAAGCCTCGGCAATCACCCTGTTGCTGCGAGCGAATAGAGCCTCGTCCAATTCCAATTGCCGATACATCGTACCATTGATTATATTGACGCGCGGGGCGGTCAGGGCTAACAGCCAGCGAATGTCCGCCGGGGTTACAAAGTGCCAGGTGGGCCGCATGATATGGGTGCGCAGAATGGCTCCTGCGGTAAAGGCCCGCTCGACGGCGGCATCGTCAGCGCCCTGCACCCGCAGACCGAGCGCCCACTTGGCCCCGGCGTAATCCTGGGCCTGAACCGCCCCCTGCCAGGCGACCACTTCCTCCGGCTTTTGAAAAGCCGTGCCTACAAGGTGCTGATTGTTTAAGCGCCGGTTGATAATGTCTATGTCTGTCATGACCTTAGTATCCGATCAGTTGGCGAAGGAGCGAAGGCCGGCGTGAGTTATGCTTTCTTGGTTGAGTCCAAGATTTCTAAGTAATGTGGGTTATACATTAGGCCGAGGATGTTCCCAAATGGATCAACCACGGAAGCAGTGATGAATCCCGCTTCACGGTTGATGAGCGGTTCATATTCTTTCGCCTCCATAGCTTTTACCTTTTCAAGCGTTGCGGCCACATCGTCAACGTGCCAAAATACAACGGCGCCTCCCGGACCGGTTGTTGCCCCTTTTGGGGCGTAGCTGCTGTGGATAATGCCCAGTTCGTGCTGATAGTCGCCGAGGCGAAACTCGATATATCCGAGCCTGCCGTCGGCGCCTGGGCGTTCGAAGTATGGGGCGATGCCCAGTAGTTCGGTATACCACTTCTTCGCTGCCTCCAGATCAGCCGCCCAAAAACTAATGGTGGCAATCCCTCGCAAAATCTGTGTATCAGTCATTTTCATGCTCCTTTATTTTTGTTTTTCATTTGTTTGCTCGGTTGAAGCCTGCCGGTCGGCCATTGCCCTGGCCCGCTCCCGTACTAACTCGCGTAGCTCCGCCGGTTCCAGGACCCGGGCCAGATGGCCATAACTCATCATGATAGTAGCCGCTACCTCTAGATCAGGTATCTCAAAGGTGACGATGATCGAGCCATCCGGCTGCTCCTCCAGGGCATCCCACTGAGAGCGGTTATCCCAAGCCTGGAGGGCCGCCTCCGAGGCAAAGTGCAGCCGCACCTGGATCCGGCGTTGAAAATAAGGCTGCGAGGCGACGTAGGTCTGGAGGTCGAAATCAGCCGGGATCTCAAAGGTTTGCTCCAGCAGGTCCAGGTCGAGGATGCGGTCCACCCGGAAGGAGCGAATATCCTGGCGCAGATGGCAGTAACCGAGACAGTACTGCCTGCCCCAGCCGTGGACCAGTACGTAAGGATCAAAGTCGCGCTGCAAGGATTCCGGCTGGTTCCTTCCTCGATACATCATCCTGACTCGCCGCCGTTGATGAACGGCCTGCCATAATTTCTCCAGGTGGGGTGAGGTACGGGTGGGGTCGGCCTGGTGCATGCCAATGGCCAGCAAGGTCCGGCACGCCCAGGCGACTTCGCGCCGCTGCTCGTCGGGCAGAACATTACCCAGCTTGGCCAAGGCCCCTCGCGCTGCCTCCTGATACAAGCGCCCCCAGACCTGTTCAAGAAAGCTGGTCCCCAGGTAAACGGCGACCGCTTCCTCCGGGGTAAAGATAAGGGGGGGCATCTTGTAGCCGCGCACCAGGGCGTAGCCGCCATAGGGGCCGCGCTCGGCGTAAATCGGAATGCCCATCCCGTCCAGCATAGTCATGTAACGCTGTACTGTCCGCACGGAGACATCGAGCGCCTGGGCTAATTGAGCTGCGGTCTGGTTGGGCTGGCGCTGGAGCAGCATAATCAGGGTTATCAATCGGGTGGCTGTATTTGCCATACTCTGTTTCCTTGATCATTCAGTGAATGATCTACAGAGTTTATTCTACAATAAGTATACGTCAATTTCTGACGTAATTATGCTTGAGTTTTTAGGGGGAATTTAGCAGAGAGGATTTAATCTCAGTTCTAGCGGGTTGTCTACCAATTCAGCGCGGCATAAATTTCTTTCAAAAACCGGCTGGGTACCGTCGCCAGGAGTTGGGTGTGCGCAAAACCACATTCATCGGCCAACTTCTCCCAGGTGCGATAAGAGAGCGGGTGAGGGACCCATAAGTTACCCTGGTCAACGTTGTACTCGACCAGAATCAAGCGCCCACCGGGGCGGAGGTAACTTTTGACCCGTTGAACCACTTTTCTCTGGATTTCATGGCGCTGAAAATGAAGTGCATTCGCCATCACTACCCCGTCCAGAAGGGACAGCTTATCATGCAAGGGCTGGGTGAAATCGGCGGCCAGGTAGTGGACGGCAGTCTGGGGAAACCGGGCCTGCATCGTACGCTCCTGGGTGCGCAGTGATTCCCGGTCCTGGTCCACCGAATAGATTTCTCCACCGGGGCCGAGCAAATCGGCCAGGGCCAGGGTAAAAGCCCCCAACCCTGAGCCAAAGTCGGCCCAGACCCCGCCACTGGCCGACACCCCACCCGCCAGCAAGTTGACATGGTCGGCGTGATTCATGCTGTTTCGACAATCACTGTGGCCGGGTGGGAAGCGTTTGCTTCCCATTTCCGTAAGGCTGGCCGGATGACCAGCATCAGTACGGCGCCCAGGATTAGCAGCAAGCCGTTAACCCGAATGGCTACAGGGGTGGTCAAGGCATCGGCGCTGTAGCCCGCCAGCAGCGAAGCCACGGGCTGCATGCCGAAACTGAGGGTAAAAAAGAGACTCATCAAGCGCGCCCGCATGTCGGCCGGAGCCAGAACTTGCATCAGCCCCATGGTGGTGGTCAGTACCGCCGGAATGCCGATGCTCACAAAAAAGAGACTGATGAGCGACAGGGGCAGCCAATTTACCTCGGAGAAGAGAACCAGCCACACGCCGACCCAGCCGATGATGCCGCCCAGCACCGCTCCGGTGCGGCGAGTCGCCTGAGTCAGGGGCGCTAAAAACATAGTCCCGATCAGGGCCCCGGCTCCGGAACTCATCATCAGCCAGCTCAAGGTGGCGGCATCACCCTGCAAAACTTTACCTACTACTGCCGGCAGCAGGCTCATAATCACCGGGAAGGCAAAAAAGGTGACCAAAATAGCCAGCAGGATCAGGTCTTGCAGCCGCGGTTGGGTGGCCACATAGCTGACTCCTTCTTTGAACTCGACCAGAAATTTGCCGTTATGGGGTTTTCGCACCTGGTTAGAGCTGACCAACCACAGGCTGATAATAACCGCTATAAAACTCAGCCCATTTAGCCAGAAAGCCACCGCCACTCCTAAAGTGGCGATAATCAGACCAGCCAGGGCCGGACCCAGAATGCGGCTGACCTGCAACATGGTGATGTTCAAATTGATCGCCTTGCGCACTTCGGCCATGCCCGATAAATCACCCAGAAAGGTTTGCTGGACCGGGATGTCAACGGCGGTAATGATCCCCAATAAGCCGCTCAACAGGTAAACATGCCATAGTTGCACCAGGCCGGTTTGGGTGAGCAGCGCCAGAATGAAGGCCAGGATCATAGCGCCTATTTGGGTGAGGATCAAAAGTTTGCGCCGGTCCAGCCGGTCGGCCCAGACACCGGCCCACGGCCCCAGCAGGAGAATAGGCAGCGAGCCCAACATCGCCGTCACGCCCAGGGCTGTAGCCGAGTGACTCAATTCCCAGACCACCCAACTCTGTGCGGTCATTTGCAGCCAAGTGCCCACCAGCGAGACAGCCTGGCCGCTCAGATAGATGCGGAAATTACGGATTTTGAGGGGAGAGAAGCTTTCTCGTAACGTTGAAACGATGCTCATGCAATCATTTACCTTTCAAGTTTTGTGTTTCTTCATCCAGAGTTCTATCGTTAGACTATTCGATGCTGTGGTATCTTACCCAATCAATCCTCATTTTCTGTCCAGATAATTTTCTTGGGCGCAAACTGACCATTTTGGTAGTTTTCAGGCTCGATACCCCAACTCCACGACTTGGTAGGGGTGATGGCCAAATACCCCTTTTGCCCAAACCGCCCGGCCCGTTAGTAATTAGACGGCTAACGATATGCTCAAATAACCGCTACTCTACAACATCGCTCAGTATACTCAAGAAAGTTTGTCACCACATCGTTCTTTTGAAGGAAATACACCTGTTCAAAAGGACAGGTATTACTAGACGAGCTATTTTTGCTTCTGCTGCTCAAGCACACCCAATAATCTCACGGGTGTTTATCTATAGAAATGGATTCAGCCACGTAGCTATTTGACAACCAGATATTTTTATTATACTATGTAAGCGCTTACAGAAAGCGCTTACATAGTATGGGGTGACTGGAGGCATTCTGGGGGTATGGCTGAGTTAAAGGTTTTTCCCCGCGCTACTATTGCCGACGTGGCCGAACGGGCCAGGGTTTCCATCGCCACCGTCAGCCGGGTTATCAACCAGACTGGCCCAGTCGCCGAAGAAACTGCGGCCCAAGTGCAGGCCGCCATTGCCGAGTTGAAATATGTACCTCACGCCGCTGCCCGAGGACTAGCCAGCCGCAAAACCCATACGCTGGGCTTGCTGCTGCCCGGAATTAGCGACCAATTTTCTGCGGCCATGCTGCGCGGCATCGAAGTTGGAGCCAGAGCGGGCGGTTATGATTTGTTGATTCACTCCACTCACGTAGAAAGTGGAGCTGGCCCTGTTCCCCGTCGTCGTTTGGGTGAGCACAATACCGATGGCCTCTTAATCTTCACCGATAGCCTGGATGACGCTGAGCTAACCCGCCTGTACCAACTCGGTTTCCCCATGGTTTTATTACATCGCTCCCCGCCTGACTCACTCAATATTCCCTGCGTTACCTTTGAGAATAAATCTGGTTCTCGCAAACTGATTGACCATCTCATTGAAGTGCATGGCTACCGGCGGATTGCCTTTTTGGCCGGGCCGGAGGAGCATGAAGACTCTTATTGGCGCGAGATGGGCTATCGCGAGTCCCTGACCGCGCACAATTTGCCTTTTGATCCAGCCTTGATGGCCTTGGGCGGATTTAACCAGGATCAGGCTCAACACTCGGTTGAAAACTGGCTAAGGCAAGGGGTAGAGATTGAGGCCATTTTTAGCGGCGATGACGAGGCAGGCATCGGCGCTCTGGCTGCGCTCCAGCGGGCCGGAAAACGTGTCCCTGAGGACATGGCCCTGGTTGGCTTTGACGATATTGATGTTTCTCGTTACCTGAGCCCTCCCCTGACCACGGTCCGCGCGCCCATTGAACAAGCGGGGCGTGAAGCGGCCCGGCAACTGGTACAACTCATTCGGTCGGGCCGGGCTGATCCCCTGATTTTGCTACCAACTGAATTGGTCATTCGCCGCTCCTGTGGTTGTGGGTGATCGGCTATAAACTGCCCTTATTCAAGTAAAGGGCATTTGGAAGGAGGTGATACTGGACAATCGCTCAAAAGCTTGGCGGCCCCAACCGTTAAGATTGGGGATACGTAGTAGTCAAATTACTAATGTTAAGCGAAGGAGGATAACATGTTTGCAAAAGGTCTACGGTCTATTTTATTTTTAACTATTGTGCTGGCCCTGTTAACCGCGTGCGGCCAGGCTGCGTCCACCCCAGCGCCGGCCCAGGAGGAACAACCGGCAGCCCAACAACCTGCCGCCACCGAGGCAGCGGCAGCCGAGCAGCCCGCTGCCACCGAAGAAGTGAAGGCTGAGGAGGCACCGGCAGAACCGGGCACACTCCAGGTTTGGGTAGCTTGGGGCGACAACCCGGCCCAATTGCAGGAACTCTTCAATAAGTACGCCCAGGCTAACAATGTGAAGGTCCAGGTGAACGCGCCGGTGCCTGAAGATAAAATCATCGCCGGTCTCTCTGGCTCACAACCGCCTGATATTTTGGTGACGGGCGGCCCCGATAACGTTCCAGGTTGGGCCAATGAGGGTTTATTGAGTCCCCTGGATGAGGTTATCAGCGCCAATAACATTGATAAAAATGACATCCTCCCGGCAGTGCTGTCCCAATGCGCTTATAAAGGCGATCATTACTGCCTGCCCTGGGGCACCGATACTTATGCCTTTTATTGGAACAAGGATTTGTTTGAGGAAGCCGGGCTAGACCCGGAGAAGCCGCCGCAGACATTGGAAGAGCTGGCCGAGTATGCCGACAAACTGACCAAAGTGGACGCCAATGGTGAGATCACCCAGATTGGCTTCATCCCCGACTTTTCCTGGACCCACTTTGAGCAATATATTCCGATGTTTGGAGGATTCTGGATTAGCGACGATGGGACCAAAATCCAACTCGACTCACAGCCGGTGATTGACAGCCTGAAGTGGGAGCAGCAGTTTTACAGCAAATATGGGGCCGATAAAGTCCTCAAGTTCAGCTCGTCGCTGGGTGAATACGGCTCACCGCAGCATGGGTTTATGGACGGTAAAGTGGCCATGATGGTCGATGGCGAATGGATGACCGGGCCTAACTTTATCCAGGGGTTGAAGCCAGACCTGTATTACGGCGTGGCGCCTTTACCCCCGCCAGCCGACCATTCGGAGCGGGCGGGCACGAATACGTTGCAGGGCAGCGTGGCAGTGATTCCCAGCGGGGTCAAAGATAAAGCAGCGGCCGGCAAATTGCTGGCCTGGATGATGTCGCCCGAAATTGTAGCCGAGGAAATGATCGCTAACTTTAACCTGCCTTCCAGCAAGAAAGCAGGGGAAGACCCCCGCTTCCAGGAGAATGAGAAATTTAAAGTCTTCCTTGAGTTGAGCCAATCACCCAATACCCGTAGCATCGTCTTGAATCCGGTCCACACCGAACTCCTGACCGAACTGGGACGCATTCACGAGCAAGTCGTGCATGGCGGCCAAGACCCGGAGCCGCTCCTGAAGGAAATGCAGGCGAAACTTCAGGCTGATTTGGACAAAGCCTTGAGCCAGAAATAAAGGAGCAGGTAGCAATGTAGCAAGGTTACAGAGTTGCAGGTCGTAAAAATATTGTAACCTGCAACCTGTAACCTGCAACCGGAGGTGAGTTGATGGAAGCTAACTTGGAGAGTGCGCCTGTGCCGTCCCCGCAAACGGCCTCACGTCGAGGTTGGAGCCCTCGGACCCGCCGTAATTTTATTACCGGTCTTCTCTTTATTTCTCCCTGGGTGATTGGGTTCTTTCTTTTTATCTTTTACCCCATGATTTCTTCTTTGTATAACAGTTTTACCGAATATCATTTCAGAGCGCCGTCGGAGTGGGTTGGCCTGACCAATTATATTGACCTGTATCATGATAAACGCTTCTGGATTGCGCTTTACAACACCGGCTACATGGTGGTGATAGCTGTCCCGCTAACCCTATTCTGTTCCTTTTGCTGTGCCGTGCTGCTTAATCTAAAACTGCCGGGCCAATCTATCTACCGGGTTATTTATTTTTTGCCTGCCATCGTTCCGCTGGTGGCCGGCACCATGCTGTGGGTCTGGATTTATAATACCAATAACGGTATTATGAACACTTTTCTGGGCTACCTGGGGCTACCTGGTCCCAATTGGATCAGCGACCCGCGCTGGTCCAAGCTGGCCCTGATTATCCTTGGCCTGTGGGGCATGGGCAATACTATTGTCATTTATCTCTCCGGCTTGCAAGATGTGCCGGCCTCCTTGTTGGAGGCGGCTGAATTGGATGGGGCGTCGTGGTTGCAGCGACTCTGGCATATCACCATTCCCTATGTTTCGCCAATCACCGTATTTAACCTGGTGCTGGGAGTAATTGGCATGTTTCAATACTTTACTCAGGCGCTCATCTTCGCCGAGGCTCAAACTAACTACGGCGGCGCGTCCAGAGTATTAGGCGCGCCTCTCGACTCTACCCTTTTCTACAGTATCTACCTATATGACAAAGCTTTTCTCGACCTCAAAATTGGCTATGCCTCGGCTATGGCCTGGATTTTGTTTATCATCATCATGATCTGTACGCTCATTATCCTGCGCCTGTCGGAACGCTGGACCTATTATGGGGATATGGGGTGAAGCTATGGCTCAAATAACGATTGATACATTCAATTCCAGACAACGTGCGCCGCTAAAGTGGCAGAAAATAGGCTACAGCGTCTTGGGCCATGCCGTTATCATTGCGATTAGTCTGTTTTTTATCGTTCCGGTTGTTTGGATGTTTTTTACAGCTTTTAAATCCGATCAAGATACTTTTAGCATCCCGCCCACCTTGCTGCCGCGCGCCAACCTACAGGTCGCCGTGAACGGGCAGGACTTACCGGTCTACGATGTGACCATCGAGGGCCAGACTCGCCGCCTGGCCTTGCTCAAAGTAGCCGAAGGCCACGGCGACTTTATTGACCCAGCCAACCCCAGCACCGAACCGATCAAAGTGCGCATGAAATTTACCGAGCCGGTCTGGACCATTGAGTTTCAGTGGCACAATTTTGCCGACGCCATGAATCGCGGGGTCCGGCCAGGGTTGAGCGTTAACTTCTGGACCTACTTTAAAAACAGCACCATTATCGCCCTCTTTACCATTATCGGCACGCTCATTTCTTGTGCACCGGTGGCTTACGGCTTTGCCCGTATTCGCTGGCCAGGCCGAGATTTAGTTTTTATCCTGGTTTTGAGCACCATGATGCTGCCCTTTCAAGTGACCATGATTCCGCTCTACCTCTTCTTCACCGAAACGCTTCATTGGGGCGATACGTTTTTGCCCATCATTGTGCCCAATTTTTTTGCCAACGCCTTTGATATTTTCTTGCTGCGCCAATTTTTCCGCACCATCCCCGAAGAGTTGTTGGATGCGGCCCGGGTGGATGGGGCCTCGGAACTGCGCATTTTCTTAAGTGTGGTGCTGCCCTTGTCGCAGCCCATCCTGGCCACCATCACCGTCTTTACCTTCTTGTGGTCCTGGAACCTTTTCCTGGAGCCGCTGCTTTACCTGACCAACCCGGAGAATTTTACCCTGGCCTTGGGCTTGCAAGATTTTCAAGCCCAACACAAAGTCATCTGGAACCAGATGATGGCCGCCTCGGTAGTCTTCACCATCCCGGTGGTCATTGCCTTTTTCTTCGCCCAGCGAACCTTCATCGAGGGTATTAAATTGACCGGGTCGAAAGGGTAGCGACCCTTTCCACCGCCGGTTATGGCTGAGTGAAGGCCAGCCGAGTAACTGGATCGCCGCCGGGGTCATCCTTGCGGTTTGGCTCTTTTTGACCGCTTTGGCTATCATTGGCCTGTTCAAACTTTTCCAGAGCTAGGGGAAGGATAAACAATGACCCTAAAAATTGGCTTTACCGGCACGGGCTACATTTCCAAGATTCATGCAGCCGCGGCCCGAGTCCAGCCGGATACCGAACTGGTGGCCGTGGTCAACCACCGGCCCGAATCCATGGCCGTCTTTGCCGCCGAATTTGGCATCTCGCGCCAATACGCTGCGGTGGCCGACCTATTGCAAGAGGGCCAGGTTGACGCCCTGATTGTCAGCACGCCCAACTACCTGCACGCTCCCGAAACTATCGCCGCGCTCAACGCCGGAGTCCACGTGCTGGTCGAGAAACCAATGGCCCTGAACGCCGCCGAAGCCGAGGCCATGCTGGCTGCTAGCCGAAACTCCGGCGCGCTGTTAATGGTCGCCCACTGCTGGCGCTTCGACTCCGAAGTGCTGTGGCTGAAAGAGCAGGTTGAACAGGGCCGGCTGGGCCGGATTATTCGCACCAAAGGTTATGGCGTGCACGTCAACTGGGGGCCGGGCGGCTGGTTTACCCAGAAAAAATTTGCCGGCGGCGGCGCGCTGGCCGACATGGGCATCCATGCCCTGGACACCGCCCGCTTTTTGCTGGGCGACCCGCAGCCCGTCAGTGTTTACGCCCGCCTTGGTACCCATTACAAGGATTTCGACGTGGACGATACCGGGGTCATTTGGGTCAATTGGGCTAACGGAGTAACTTCGTACCTGGAGTCGGGCTGGTGGCAGCCCCATATGGATGGCCCCGAAGCTTCGACACAACTCTACGGGACGGGCGGCTTTGGACAGATTTTTCCCACCCGGCTGCTGCTGCCGCCAACCGGTCAAGGTAAAGTCGAAACGGTTGATCCCGGCTTCCCGCCAGTGCGCGATCCTCACTGTCCGCAGAGCATGTACGACACCCAAATGGCCTATTTTTTTAATTGTATCCGTACCGGGCGCCAACCGAGTCCGGGCGGAACCGAGGGACTGCTCAATATGCGGGTGGTAGATGCAGCTTACCAAAGCGCCAAAACCGGCGAGGTTGTTAAGTTATGAGTAAAGATAACTGCCCGGCCGGGTCATTTCGACCGAAGGAAGAAATCCCTAATGCCTATGTATCGCTCCA
>CAZRYD010000098.1:16864-19315 GCA_964604225.1 uncultured Caldilineaceae bacterium | reverse complement strand
CAGATGGACCGGCTGATTGTTGACCAGGCGCACATCGTTTGCTTGATAATCCTGGCCCTTGACCCAAGCTGCCAGAGTTTGGGCCGGGGCGGGACTCTGGCTGATGGTCAGGGAGGTATTATGGCTATCGCTGTGGTAGGTTAAACCCAGAATTGGACCGCCGCCGGGAGCGTAAGCCTGAGTCCATTCGCCCAAGTCGGCCAGGGTGTAGCTGACCAGCCCGCTCAAGCTATAGCCGGCGGGCAGATAGCTGGGGTAGAACGGTGGAAAAGGGGTCTCTGTTGGGTTGATGGGTTGACCGCCGCTGAGCGTGGGCACAGCAACCTCTGCGCCGCTGCTATCCTGGTAGACTGGTGGAACGTAAGGATCGGGGTCGGCAGGCAGTGGCGGCGCCGGGGGCAAGACGACCCCCTGACCGGCCGCTGCGGCCAGGGTGTAATTGCGATAAGTGCAATCCGCTTCAGCTTCAACTGGTTCGGTATTGACCACCACCAGGTAGAGTTTATCAAAAGCGGAGGGATCAATGGTGGTTGGGCTGGCGGCCGGCCAGGCGCTGACTTTAGCCTGCTTCCCACTCAAGCCGACCAGCCGAAGCTGCCAGTCGCCGGCCGGCGACCCCTGGAAGCTCAGCCTAATAGGGCCGTCACTTTTGAGGCGGATGTAATCGGCCCCAAATTGCTGGACCCCATCTTTGGGTACAAAGGTTTCGGTTTGGCCGGGGTTTACCCGCAGCGAACCTTCGACGTAGGGCCGCAGATAGTCGCTGCCATGCGCGTAGCAATAGGGGGCGTTGGCGGGGCAGTCCGATTTGGTTAAATTGGCCACGGAAAAGTTGACCAGCAGATCGGCCAGGGTGATTTTTTGCTCGGCCAGGGTGGCTTCCAGGGCGGCCAGCCCTTCCAGCGAGGCCAGATGCTGCCAGAGTTGCCGGATGGTTTCCGGCCCGCCGGACTGCTCGGCCAGATAGCGCAGCAAAATCCAGCCGCTGTACCAGCGCACATCCTGGTCGTCGCGTCCCACGCTGAGGGGGCAAATATCAGGGGCGTCCATATAATCCGTTAAATAGCTGCGCGCGTCGCCTATCTCCGGGTAAACTTCATCTTCCATCCAGACGGCAGTAGCCTCGTAGAGCCAGGCATAAGGGTCGTTATCATCATAAGCGGCCTGGATGGCATGATTGAATTCGTGGGCGGCGGTAGTGCGCATGGCGTCCAGCGGGGACACTTCGGAGTAGCCAAATTGATCGGGACTGTAATCATTATCCAGGCTGAGGTAGCCGTAGGCCGAGTGAGACTCTTCTTCAGGCGTGGTCGGGTTGTCGCCGATGAAACCGCCAAAGGTGTCGGTGTAGCCATACAAATCGCTGGCTCCGTACAAATCGGTTTGATCTTCCAGGTAAACATCCAGCCTGGTATCGCCGCCTTCCCCCTCATCGGGCTGGGGAAGGCGCCAGCCCAGCTCCTCAATCTCGCGCTGCCAGGAGCGTTCCAGTGCTGTGGCTACGGTTTCAACAAAATCGGGCAGTTCATTGGCGTTGTCGTCGGTGGTGGAGATGGCATCCTGGCCGTCGAGGGTGTAGTGAATGACAAAATGCTCGGTGGGGTAGGTCAGGGTCGGACCGCTCAAGGCCGGTCGAGCCTGGGTTTTGGGCCGGCCATGGCCAGGGCCGGCTGGGGGAGGTGGAGCGAAAGCGGTGAGAAGGAGGATAAGCACGATAGAGACAAGGAAGTGCAAGGGGAGGGAAGTGCGCTTATCTAGGAGCGAGTCCCGAAATTGGCTGAAAGTGCTATCGTTCACGTAAGGTTGCTTTGAATAAAACTTAAGCTATCTTTGAAGTTGGAGATGTAACGGCAGTTGAGTGATTTTAGTTCAGCTTTAATATCTTTATTTTACAGGTATTATAGGAGGAAACAAAATGCTACTTCTTTGCGGAACGAGTTTTGGCTTATTTGATAAAATTTAAGCAATTTGTAAGGTATTTAAGTTATGATTCATCATAGGTATTGAACCCTGATTAGAGTTGGTCAAGGAGATAATCATGATTTTTACCAAAAAGCCCTCCGCTCCGCCGCTTGCCTCCACCGCTATCCCGCCGATTGATGCCGCTGCGCCGGCCCAAACGGAAACAGCCACTTTTGCCCTGGGCTGATTCTGGGGGCCGGACTCCCAGTTTGGGAGTCTCCCTGGAATAGTGCGGACCCGCGTGGGGTATGCCGGCGGCAGCAAGCGTAATCCTACTTATCACAGTTTGGGCGACCATACTGAAACCCTGCAACTTGATTACGATCCGGCCCGAATTTCTTATGAAGAGTTGTTGGAGATGTTTTGGAGCAGCCACAATCCTACCCGGCGCTCGTGGAGTCAACAGTATAAGGCGGCCCTCTTTTATCACAATGAGGCTCAAAAAGAGCTAGCCCTGAGGTCGAGAGACCAGCAGGCGGCCAAACGCGA
>CAZRYD010000098.1:0-16764 GCA_964604225.1 uncultured Caldilineaceae bacterium | reverse complement strand
AAAGGCCGCCAGCGCCTGGTGGAACTGGCCGGTCGCTACTACCGCTAACCTAACCACTCAATCCCGAATATCTGCAAACCCCAAGTGTGCTAACACGCTTGGGGTTTTGTTGCTCAAAATTGGACTAGATAAAAATCAAATTTCGATATACAATTTCAGCAGGAGTGAGGTTAACACCTAAAAATTTAAGGAGGTGGAGTGCCGATACCCAAAAGAGTCTTGTCTGTGCCCTTTACTGTTGAAAACGTTGTCGAGAGTGATACCTCAAGTCAATCGACGGTGGCTGCAACCTCAGACTCGCCGTTGTGGATGGTGACCACAGAACCGTTGTTAAACGAGATGGTGGTTCAGCTTCAGCGCCTGCGCCTGGAGTTACTGGAGCACCCGGCGGCTCACCACGAGCTTCAGTTTTCCAGGTTTCACCTGGAGCAGGTACGCCAGGCCTTTGCCAATATGATTCTCCATGGTGAGCAGAAACTGCATCGCTTGTGCCAGCTTATCTGTGATTCTTTGGTCGCGTCCCACCAGATTCAGAGTGTGGTCATTGGCGAGATTGAATCGACCCACGAACGTTTTACCATTACCCAGGGTATTTCGGCTGAGGATTTGTACTCAATCACCGATATTGATCTGGGCAGCCGCCAATTGAAGAAACTGCGCTTCTTTGATGGACACGATTGGAGCGGGGCCAACCTGGTGGCGAATATGGTCGATTACCAGCCCACAGAGGTCAACCCCTACGGCATCCACAAAATTATCAGCCGGATAAAAGCTGAACAAGAAATCTGGAACAAGGTGGTGGACGAAATTTTTCACCTGGACAGTATTGTGGTGAGAGATAAGCAACTGCGCCATTTGAGTCGATATGTAAAAGATATCTTTGGCATCAAAATTGTCGTAGGGAACTTGGAAGATGCTCATAAAGTTCACCTGGCTTTAACTGCGCTGGCTTGGTCCGACGAGGCGCTGCTGAAGTTTCAAGTTGAGCCTTTACCCGAAAATAGACGTTTGCATTTTGTAGAGATTAAAGATTACCTCGCACCGAGCCAGCAGAAAGGCAGCGGCTGGGAAGCCCTAAAATCTGTGGTCCGCTGGTCGGAGAAAACCGTTGAAATTCAAATCCAACCTTTGGGAAATTTCCTTTATGAGCGAGAGTTGTTGACCAAAGAAAGCCATACCAGCTTTCGGGCCAATCGCGAGCGGATTCGCAATCAGGTGGCGGAGCAGATTCCTTTGTTCCGTTTTTATCGCGATTTGCTGCGCTGGTTGTTCCTGCATCCTGATGGGCCGCCGCCGCTGTACCCGGGTGTGACCCTATCACTGGTTGATTGATCTGTATGAAAGCCATCTTGTTTGTCTGTACCGGCAATATTTTTAGAAGTATGTCGGCGGAATATGCTTTGAAAGCGGCGCTGGGACCGCAACCGCCTTATCGGGTTAGCTCTGCCGGAATCGAAGCCGAGCCGCAAGCTATGTCACCTCACGTTCGCGAGCGGCTTGGGCGGCGGGGAATTGACCCGACCGATCACCGGCAGCGACGGGTCACCGCGGAGATGCTGCATGAGGCTGATGTCGTCGTCGCTATGGGCCTGGATCACCAGGCTTATCTCAAGGCGCAGTTTGGCCGAGAGGTCTGGCTGTTCAATCAAATCTGTTTTGGTACAGCGGCGCCGGTGTTGGATGTTTGGGAAGCTGTACCCAATGAGCAGCGAAACCCGGCGGCCCGGCAAGCCTACATCTATGCCGTGGTGGATTATATTTGTGACGCTATGCCCCATTTTATCGGCAATGTTGAACGCTTTTGGCCGCGGATATAGCTTTTCAACGCTGAGTGTCTGAGCTGGCCGATCCAAGCGTGATTGTACTCAATTATTTGAAACAATAAATATAAAGGGGGGTTCATGCCTGAATTTTCGACGCTAGCCTTATTTATGGTAGCTGCTTTGGCGCTGTTGATCACGCCGGGGCCGGCGGTACTTTATATTGTGGCCAGAAGTATTGACCAGGGCCGGCGGGCGGGAATTGTGTCTATGCTGGGCATACACGTTGGCACGCTCTTTCACGTAGCGGCGGCAGCCTTGGGCATCTCAGCCCTACTGATGTCGTCGGCCTTGGCCTTTAATGTGGTAAAATATATCGGGGCGGCTTACCTGATCTATCTGGGGCTACGCAAACTGCTGGCGCGCGAGGAACTGCACCAGCCCGAAGTTGTCGAGAACAGGAAACTGGCCCGTATTTTTTATCAGGGCGTACTGGTCAATCTGCTAAATCCCAAAACGGCCCTTTTCTTTTTTGCCTTTTTACCCCAATTTGTGAATCCTGGCAAAGGCGCGGTTGCCGGGCAGATTTTGTTTTTGGGCTTCACTTTTGTGGTTTTGGGTATCTGTAGTGATGGCCTGTATGCCCTCCTGGCCGGAACCATGGGACATTGGCTCAAGGGGAATTTGCGTTTTCTGCGGGCGCAGCGTTATTTTGCGGGAACGGTTTACATTGGACTGGGGCTGACCACAGCCCTGTCAGGTTCACCCAAAAAATAGACATTCTGAGGTGTGACGCGTACAGCCGCACGCGTCACACCTCAAAACCTAAATTACGCCGTTGCTAACTGCGGGCGAAATTTGTAACCGTAAATAATCAAGCCTTCATCACCTTGGGTGCGCAGCTTGCGCGTCACCATCTCGACGGGCATGCCGATCTCAACCTCGTCGTTGGCTACGTCGGTGAGTTGAGCCGTGATCAGGGGACCTTCATCCAGTTTGATTAAGGCGACGGTGTACGGCGCTACTTCCTCGTAACCCTCCGGCGGCTTGTGGACGGTTGTGTGTGAATACACCTGACCCCGGCCGCTGAATTTAAACGGCGGCTGGGCTGGTCCCTCGGCGCAGTAAGGGCACACGTCACGCGGCGGGAAAATCTTGCCGTTGCAGTTGGGGCAAACTTCTCCGACCAGTTGATACCGCTGTGACTTTAAGCGCCAATGTTGAGCAATTTCGGTAGACATAAAAATAAGTTCTCCTTAAAAATAATGTGTATTGGATGGGAGATTTGAGCTGGGAGCTTTTCTTATCCCACATCCCATATCTCACATCCTCTATCATTGATTCACTTTCTCAAAAATATGCGTAATAATGGTAGCCCCGCTGCCGCCAATATTTTGGGTCATTCCCAGGCGGGCGTTGGCGATTTGATTTTCGCCGGCCTCGCCGCGCAATTGCTGCACAGCCTCGACAATCTGGTAAAGCCCCGTCGCTCCGACCGGATGGCCCCGCGCTTTCAAACCACCCTGGGTGCAGATGGGGATTTTCCCTTCCAGGGTAATTTCGCCGTCACGGGCCAGCCAGGTGCCTTGGCCACGCTCGGCAAAACCACTGGCTTCCAGGCTCAAAGCCGCCATGATGGTAAAAGCATCGTGCAATTCAAAGAAATCAAGGTCCGCCGGACCAACTTTGGCCTGCCGGTAAGCTCGCTGTGCCGAATCCTCGGCAGCCTGGAGCCAGAGCGGGTCGCGCCGGTCATGGACGCTCAGGCTATCGGTCGCCACGGCGCTGCCTTTGATGCGAATGGCATTGTCGGTAAATTCGCGGGCCTGTTCGGTGGGGCAGAGCACCACCGCTGCCGCGCCGTCGGCCATGCCGCTGGCGTCTAATAAAGCAATCGGATCGGCAATAAGGCTGGAACGTGCAAAATCGTCGCGGCTGATCCGGCTTTGAAACATGGCGTTGGGATTATGCGCCCCATTAGCATGGGCATTGATGGCAAATCCGGCAAAATCCTCCCGTTGCAGCTTGTACTCATACATATAGCGCTGCATAATCAAGGCGTTCAGGGCTACAAAACTGACCCCGTGAATAACTTCATACTCGGCGTCGGCGGCAGAGGCCAGCCCGGCGGTTAACTTGCTGCCCACGTCGTCTGTCATTTTTTCTACCCCAACGGCAATGGCAATATCCTGCAAGCCGCTGGCGACCCCAATATAAGCCTGTCGAAAGGCGGCTGCGGCGCTGGCACAAGCCGCTTCAACTTTAACCGCTTCGATGCCGCGTAGCCCGGCAAAATCGGCGATCAGTGCGCCCAGATGAGCCTGTCCCGACACTTCGCCGGAAAGCATATTGCCGACATACAACGCGTCGGCCCGTTCGATGTTGGCATTGCGCATAGCCGCGACCAGCGCATCGTAGGCCAGGTGGCGCAGGCTTCGATCCCAATGTTCCCCAACCGGTGTTTGTCCAATTCCGATAATCGATACGTCTCTCAAGGTAAACTCCTAGTGCATTTGCAATTTCTGGCGGTAGCGAACATAGGTGGCGTAATCAATTTCCACCCGGCGATTGATGTAGGCTTGGGTCGTGGGGGCCAAGGGCTGCTTAGCCGTAATCTTATCCGTAACCCGAATTGAAAAGACATCGCTGCCTGCGCCGGAGCCGAAGGAAATGCACAAAATTTTGTCGCCCGGCTTGGCAATATCCAGCACAGCGGTCAATCCCAGAATACTCGCCCCGGCATAGGTATTACCCACCACTGGCACCAGCAAGCCGGTGATCCATTGAGCCTTTTCAAAGCCCAGTGTGGCGGCGGCTCGCTCCGGGAATTTTTTGTTAGGCTGGTGCAGCACCACGTAATCAAAATCTTTGGCGGTGCGGCCCAGTTGACTCATAAACTCCTGTCCGGCGCTCAGAACGTGGTGAAAATAGGCCGGTTCGCCGGTAAAACGCTGGCCGTGGCTGGGATAATGGGTCGTGGGCCGCCGCCAAAAGTCGGGTGTATCGGTCACATAGGAGGAACTGGCTTCAAAAATAGCCAAGCTCTCCGCCGCCGGACCAACAACGTAGGCCGCGCCGCCCGCTGCCGCCGTGTATTCCAGGGCGTCGCCGGGACGGCCCTGGGCGGTATCCGCTCCGATGCCCAGAGCATAGTGGGCCATGCCGCTGCCGACAAAAGCAATGGCCGCCTGGATGGTTTCGGTGCCGGCCTTGCAGGCAAACTGCCAGTCGGCGGCCTGGGTGTAGGGAGTGGCCCCAATTGCTTCGGCGATAATAGTGCTGGTCGGCTTAACTGCATAGGGGTGGCTTTCGCTGCCAACCCAGACCGCACCGATCTCTTGCGGATTGATTTGGGCGCGGGCCAGGGCATTACGCGCTGCTTCCAGGCTGATGGTTAACGTGTCCTCGTCGGGACCCGGCACGGCCTTTTCTTTAATCGGTAATTCGCCGTTGTTACCCGTCCAGACGCGGGCCACTTCTTTGGCCGGTAAACGATATTTGGGTATATAACTACCGTAGCCGACGATGCCGGTTTCGGCAGAGGGTTTCATTAAGGGCATAAACTTGTGCTCCAACCTGAGACCTAGTTTTTGTCTATATTTTGTCTAGTGTTATACTACTATGTCCATATTTTGTCAATGACTTTGTTTAACTAAATCCGAATTTCGAGGTGTAACCAGATTTAGCTATTTGAAACTATCGTCAATTAATTCCCTGGCGGTCTCTACTCGGATATGGCCCAGCGCCACCAGTTTATCGGCAATTTCCTGTACCTGGGATTCTTTAGCCCCGGCGGCCAGCGCCACCTGCCGAGCGTGCAGGCGCATATGGCCCCGTTGAATCCCCTCGCTGGCCAGCGCCCGGATGGCCGCCAGATTTTGGGCCAACCCAACGGCCACCATAATTTCGGCCAAGCGCCGTGCATGCGGCTGGCCCAAAATTTTCATGGAGACCCGCGCGGTGGGGTGAGCTTTGGTCGCGCCGCCCACGGTGCCGACGCTCAGAGGCATATCCAACACCCCGCGCAGATGGGTCAGTTCACTGCTGTCGGCCGCCGTTACCAACGACCATTCGGTTAAACTGGTATAACGGCCATTCCGAGCAGCATAGGCGTGTGCTCCGGCTTCCAGGGCCCGCCAATCATTGCCGGTCGCTACAGCTACCGCGTCGATGCCATTCATAACGCCCTTGTTGTGCGTCGCGGCTCGGTAAGGGTCGGCGGCGGCAAAAGCCCAGGCTTCAAAAATAGAGCGAGCCGTCTGATCCCCTGGCACGCCATCGCGCGTAAGCTGGCTGACCGGAATAAAACATTCGGCGCGAGCGGTGCGGCGGTCGGTCAGATTGGATAAAATGCGCAGATTGACTCGCCCGCCGGTGATCCGCTCAATTAAGGGGGCAACCGCTTCGGCGGCAGTGTTCACCGCATTAGCGCCCATGGCATCGCGGCAATCGTACAGAATATGGACGATCAGCATCGGGCCGGCGGGTGTATCCGGCAGAGGCCGACATTCAATCTGTTTGGCTCCCCCGCCCAATTTTTGGATGGTGGGATGATGTTGGTTGGCGGCAGCCAGCAGTTCAGCCTCGGCAGCCATCAACCGGGTTGCGGCGGCAGCTAAATCGGTTAACTCCAAAACCTGAACCTGGCCGATCATGACCGGTTGGCTGCTACTGGTACGAAAGCCGCCTCCAGCCCGAGCCAGTTTGGCCGCATAGCTTACCCCGGCCACAATGCTTGGCTCTTCCACCACCATCGGCACAACTACATCCTCACCATTAATCACAAAATTGGGGGCCAGGCCGAGCGGCAGGGTATACCGTCCCACCACGTTTTCAATCATCACCTCGGCCTGCTCCGCCGAAAGACCAGTCTGCAAAGCGGTCAGGTCGTCGGCCTGCAGGTCGGCATACTCAGCCAATTTTTGAAGACGCTCAGGTTGAGTTAATTTGTAGAACCCGGCGAATGAACTGCTCATCGCTTAACGCCTTAAACCTCCAGCCAGGAGAGTAGCTCTCTTGCGCTAAAATTGAACGCTAGCAGCGTGATATTGCTCTCTCAAGGCACGGTCATTATAACACTCAGAGACTCTCAAAAACTATCAACTTTGTGGGAAAAATCACTTTTAGGCTGAAGGTTGGATAAAAGTTAAGAAAAAGTTAAGTTAACGCTCCGGCTCTAGGACTCTTAACCCCCTTGCCAGCCCACCGCGCCGATGTTAGAATTTTAGGCATCCAAAGATGATAATTTATTTTTGGTTCTTAAGACCATCTCAAAATTGGGTTAGAGATAACAGAGATTTTTGGGATCGTCCAAACAGGTTCCTTTTTGGAATAAAAGGATGGTGAGATGGTGAGTCTTAGAGAGCTAACGCATAGTCATGGTCTATCTCCTGAAATTCAGGTGGCCCGGTTGGAAATGATGTTGGAAGTCAGCCGGAAATTGCATGCCACTCTGGAGATGTCGGCTTTGTTGCAATTTGTAGTTAAGGTAGCCACTGAGCTGACGGATACTGAAGTTGCAGCTATCCTGTTGGTGGATAAAAAAATGGGCGAGCTTTATCTTGAAGCAGCCACTGGCGAGCAGTCGAGCGTGGTTGAACGGACGCTGGTTCCAATTGAGGACAGCATGGCTGGCTGGATTGTCCGCACCGGCGAGTTTCTGGTGGTGGACAATTTGCTGGAGGATGGGCGTCGTTTTAGCGAAATTGACCGGCTGCCTCAATTTGAGGCCCGCTCAGTTTTGGGCACTCCGCTTAAATTTAGAGAAAAAACATTGGGTGTTTTAGAGGTTTTTAATAAGCGCCTGGCTGCCGGTTTTACCAGCGATGATATTCACTTACTTAATACACTGGCCGGGCAAGCGGCCGTAGCCATTGAAAATGCCCGCATGTTTGAGCAGAATGATGAAGTGACCAAACTGGCGCAAGAGGTACATTCTCCGGTAACTTCTATTATAGATTTTAGCCAGTTGATGCTGGCTAACCCTGAGGTCAACACGGAAAATTGGCGGGTTGGGCTGGAGTCGGTTAACCGTGAGGCAGTTTATCTGGCCCAAATGGTAAATAATTTTCTTGATTTGACCCGGTTAGAAACGGGGCGAGTTCATTTGAAGAGGCAGAGGATCAAGCTCGACTTGTTGGCCCAGAAAGTTTTGGAGCACTGGCAGACCTCGGCTCTTGAAAAAAATATTAGCCTTTCGTTGGATATAAAAGATAACCTGCCCGTTATTTACGGGGATGCCCAGCGTTTGGAACAGGTCTTGGTCAGTCTGGTTGATAATGCCATAAAATATAATCGCGCTGGCGGCTTGGTTGAGATCATGATTTCGTGCAATTTGGTCAGGGTTCAGGTATCGGTGAGGGATACAGGCGTGGGCATTGCCCCAGACGATTTGGAGTTGATCTTTAATAAGTTTTACCGGGTCAGGGAAAATGAGGCCGGAGTCAACGGGGCGGGTTTGGGTTTGGCTGTGGCTAAGAGAATTATCCAGGCTCACGGCGGTGATATTTGGGTGGAGAGCCAGTTAGGCGTCGGCAGTCGTTTCACTTTTAGCCTGCCTGTGGAGTGATGATTGCTGGCAGAGTAGTTAAAACGGGGTCCAAAGCTCAGCTTTGGACCCCGTAAGTTTTAACCAATCTTAAAAGGCTCCCCCACAGGGAGTCTTTTTTTAACTCTGCGCTGTGGCTTCGACCGGAGTGCGGCCAGTCAGGCGGCGGAACAAGTTGCCGATTTCGCCCAACTGCCAGGAAACCAGAATAGGTACGGCATTGAAAATTGAGGAATAGGTACCGCTGATAATCCCGACCAGGATGATCGCCACAAACTGCCTGACGGTAGACCCGCCAAATAGGAGAATAGCGGCCACCACAAAGAGGGTAGTGATGGAGGTAGCCAGACTGCGGTTGAGCGTTTCAAGAAGACTACGGTTGCAAACAACTTCGTAAGGTTCGTTGCGGTGGCGCGGCAGATTCTCACGCAGGCGGTCGAAGACGATGATGGTATCGTGAACGGAGTAGCCGATGACGGTCAGAATGGCGGTCAGGAAGAGGGCGTTAACTTCCCAGCCCAGGATGAGACCGGCGATGGCGAAGAGGCCGGCAGTTACCAAAATATCGTGGAGCATAGCTACGACCGCAGCCACCCCGTAGCGGAACGCATTGGGAACCGAGCGAAAAGCAAAAATCAGGAAAAGTAAAATGGCTATCGCTGCCGCTGCAACCGCATAACTGGCGGCCTGGCCAACTTCTTGACCAATGGTGGGCCCAACCGAGTCAAAACGCAACTCTTTAAAGTTGCCCAATTGTTTTTGCAATTGCTCTTGGATGAGGGGTTTAGCCTCGCCTTCCAAAAACTTGGAGCGAATAAGGATGGTTTCTTGGCCCAATTGGTTCGCCGTGGTTACGGCGGTGTCTTTAAAATCAACGTCGTTGTAGCTGAAGCTGTCAAATACTTGACGGACTTGAGCGGGGGCGACGGGCTGCTCGAACTGTAGCTCCATCAGCGAACCACTGGTAAAATCAATCCCCAGCTTTAGCGGCGTGCCAAATTGGGTGAAAGAGAAGATCATCCCAATCAAGCCGGGCACAATAAAAATCATCGATAAAATGTAATACCATTTTCTTTTGCCGACGATATCAAATAACCAGGCAGCCCAACCCTGCGCCACCCGGCCTTCTGGTTCTGCACGAAAGCCTAACAAAAATGGCTGGTCTTTTAGATTTTCACCGGCAATATTCACCATAAGCCGTAAAAAGGCTCGCGTAACCGTAATATTCGTAAAAAGGTGGATCAGTTCGCCCAAAGCCAGGGTAATGGCAAAACCCTTGACCACGCCGGCCCCAAAGTTGGAGCCAAACCAAAACAGAATCAGACAGGTGATTAAGGTACTCAGGGCAGAGTCGCGAATGGAAGGCCAGGAGCGGTTAAAGGCTGGCTCCAGAGCCATTTTTAGGCTGCGCCCGGCCCGCAGCTCTTCTTTCAATCGTTCAAAAACCAGAATATTGCCGTCTACGGCAATACCCACCGACAAGATAAAGCCGGTGATGGCCGGTAAGGTCAGTGTAACCGGAATAATTTTATAGAGGGCAAAGTTGAGCAGGCCATAAACTACCAAGGCCAGCACAGCCATAAAACCGGGCAGCCGGTAGTAAACCAGCATAAACAGCGACACGATGATTAACCCAATCGTCCCGGCCTGAATGCTTCTCTGGACGGAGTCCTGTCCTAAAGTTGGCCCAATCGTCCGATTTTCGACGACCTTGAGGGGCACCGGCAGTGCGCCATATTTCAACTGGATTGCCAGCGCCTGGCCTTGTTCCAAACTATCCTGACCTAGAGAGATAGTTCCATTTTGATCAATTCTGGCGTTGACGGTGGGACAAGAAAGGACCTTTTTGTCCAAAACGATACACAGGTAATTCCCAATATTGGCCCCGGTGTATTCGCCAAATTTCCGCCCTCCTTCAGTTTTGAGGCTGAAGTTGATTTCCACCACCCGCCGATCGGGGTTAAAGCCGGCGTTGCTCACCTCATCGAGGTCACTGCCGGTAATGATGGTGGGGTAGATTTCTTCCGGTGGGGTTGCCGCACTCCCGCTAATGGCGTTGGTACCTGAGATTTCGTTGGTCGATGAGATTGCGGTCGCACCCGTTACAGCTTCGGTGGCGCTGGCTTGACTCGCTCCGCCAAAACTGGTCTGGATGACCGTTCCTTCGGGTACGGGTACCCGACCGGCATCCACAAACTCCAATAAACCGGTTTCGCGCAAGGTGCGAATGGCCAGTTCCGGGTCGGAGATGCCGGGCAGTTCAACGATCATACGGTTGTTACCTTGAAGCTGCACCAACGGTTCGGTCACCCCCAAGCCATTCACGCGATTGTCTACCACAACCCGGGCCGCTTCCATCACCCCATCGCCCAGTTGTTGGTCTGGGGGCAGGTCGGCTTCTAAGACCACCTGCAACCCGCCCTGCAAATCCAGGCCCTCATGGACTTTAATGCTACGTTGCGTACCTTGCCAGGGTAATAAGGCTGACCACCAGGGCGCTGCCTCTGCGGTGGCGGTTTCAGTCGTGTCGGGGAAAGTATATTCCAGATTGACGGAGTTTATCCAGATGGCCAGGGCTGCCAGGAGCAAAATGCCGATGACAACGGTGATGTTATGTTGTCTCATAAATTGAATTATGCCTCTATCTATTCACCGACATTATTTTTGTCGAGTGAGAATTATCGTACAAACATTTCGATTATAATCCCCTGCCATGGCAATGTCAAATAAGGTAAAAAGCGGGGGTCTAGGCTACTTTTGCCGGCTCAGTGCCGGGCTATGAGGGTTTTCGCACTTCCTCAATTGCCACCCAACGTCCTTCCGCCGCCGAGCGCTCGGCGGCAGCCATTACTTCCTGAATCTTTAGCCCGTCGGCTACATTGGGTGAAGCAGACAAGTTATCACGGATGGCTTTGAGAAATTGATATTGACATTCCGCGTGGACCCGAGTGAAGGTTGGGGTCATAGTCCAATCAGGCGCTTTTTGACCTTCGTAATGTTGCACTGTTTCCAGGCGCTTGAAACCGCGCATGCCGCCGAGCGGTTTGTCCACGTCACGCACATCGTACACTTCTAGCCAGCTTGGGTCTTTCAGGCTGAAACGCAACGCCCCCTGCTCGCCAAAAATTTCAATTTGTAGATCATTGGTTACGCCGGTCCCCATGCGTGAGGCTTCGACCAGCCCCAGGGTATTATTTTTCAAGCGCACATGCATCAGAGCAATATCATCCACATCTACCGGCCCTTTCTCTTTGGAGCCGGCGGCCAGAGGGCGCTCTTTGATCAGGGTGTCCAGCGTGGCCTGCACCGAGCCAAAATCACCCAAGAGATAATAAATCAAATCCAACACATGCGATCCCAAATCAAACAGTGCGCCGCCGCCGGAGATTTCTTTGCTCAAACGCCAGGAAAGCGGCTTTTGCGGGCTGATATAGCTGGAACGATAATAGCGCCCCCGGAAGGAAAAGATGCGCCCCAAAAAGCCGGCCTCAACCAGTTGGCGGGCGCGGAGTATGGCCGGGAAAAAGCGAAAATTAAAGGTCATTTGGGTTTTAACGCCGGCTTTCTCCACGGCTGAAAGGATACGCTGGCCCTCGGCCACATTCATGGCCAGGGGTTTCTCGCAGTAGATGTGTTTTCCCGCTGCTGCTGCTGCCAACAGAATCTCTTCGTGCATGTGATTAGGGGTGCAGCAATCAATCAGATCCACGTCGTTGCGAGCCAGCAGCTCGCGATAATCCGCTGTCCAAATCTGACAGCCAATTTCTTGAGCTGCTTTCTGGGCCGACTCCGCCCGGCTGGTCGCCACACCCACAATCTCAAAGCTATCGGCGGGCAGGCCGTAGTGAAATGGAATATCCCGGTAGGCCATCGCGTGCACCCGACCGATGCCGCCGTAACCAATCATGGCGATGCCAATTTTTTTCATCGTGTCACCTCTCGTTATTTTTGACCGAAGACCGAGGACCGGAGACAATTTTAAAGGCCGGTGTTCCATTTTCGTCCCCGGTCGCCGGTCTTTCTTTGGCCCGATTGTACAACATCCTCTCCATTGTTTCAACTGTTTCAACTACACTATGTCAAATCGGGCAAAAGAGCTTTCCTCAATTGTCATTATCGTTTATAATTTTAACACACCTCTTTACCAATCTCTCCACACTTTGCAAAGGAGTGACACATGGCTGTTCCTAAAGCAGAATCTTCCTATATTTACGGCATGCACGACCGCGGTGGTGAGCACCTGATGCTGGTCAACGGACAAGCCAAGGGCTGGGTTTTGGTAACGGAAGAAATCCGGGCCAATCCCAACGATATGGGTGGCAGCAACTACACCGACCTGGCCGATAAGGGTCTGGGCGTGATTGTCCGTCTGAACCACGCTTATGGCTCGGATGGCACCATTCCCCTTTCGAGCAAATATCAAGACTTTGCCCAACGAGTGGGCAATTTCGTCAGCCGGTCGCCCGGGGCGCACATTTGGATCATCGGCAACGAGATGAACCTAGAACGGGAACAGCCGCGCAAACCCGGCAGCAACGAAGCCGAACCCATCACGCCACGTCGCTATGCTACCTGTTACAAACTGTGCCGAGATGCCATTCGACGGCTGGCGGGACACCGCAACGACCAGGTGCTTGTCGGCGCGATTGGACCGTGGAACCCCGAAACACCCTACGACGCCGATCCGCAGGGTCAATATCCGGCCAATAAAATTCCCGGCGGCCCTCCTAATTACCCTTACTTTGGCTTTTACGGCGATTACATCAAATATCTGCGTGATATTTTAACGGTCATAGGTCCAGATAACTGCGATGGCCTGGCCATCCATGCTTACACCCACGGTGTTGACCCCAAACTTGTCTTCAGCGATCAGAAAATGGGCCCACCTTTTGATAAATATAATTTTCATTTTCGAACCTATCGGGATCAGATGAATATCGTTCCCCCGGCTTTTCGCCATTTGCCGGTCTACCTGACCGAGATAGATGAAGACGACGCCTGGGAAGACGCCAATAGAGGTTGGGTCAAAAATGCCTACAAAGAAATTAATGATTGGAACCAGGCCGGCAATCAACAAATTCGCGCCGCCATCCTGTATCGTTGGCCCAAGCACGATAAATGGAACATAGATGGCAAACTTAAGGTCCAGGATGATTTCCGCGAGGCCATCACCTTCAATTATCAGTGGAACGCCGAGTTGGCCGCTGCCCGTGCGGCTACTACCCTGCCCGTCGAAATTGCTATGCCTGCCTCAACCGTCCCTGTAGCCAACCGGCCGCCTTACCGTACCCGCTACACCGGCCACAATACCCCGGCGACGGTTCCGGCTGGTCAAACGCTTAACCTGAGCGTGGCGGTACAAAATGTCGGCGGCATGACCTGGACCCAGGGCGGAACTACGCCCTTCCGGCTGGGGTTTCAATGGTACAATGCCGCCGGTCAAATGCTGACTTTTCCATCCCAGCTCGATTTTCATACTACGCTGCCCACCGATGTGCCGCCCGACGGTGCGATCACCATTCAGGCTCGCCTGCGGACTCCTGATGTACCCGGAGTTTATCAACTCCGCTGGGATATGATCCAGGAACAAGTGACCTGGTTCACCTCGCAGGGGGACCAGGGGCTGCTTATTTCGCCGATCAATGTGACCACCGCCCTGCCGGTTGAAATAGCGCCCACCCCGACTTCTGTGCCTGTGCCTACTCCGACTCCTACCTCAACTGCCTTGATCCAGATTCAGGATGTCAGCGCCAGCCTGCCACGCAGCGCTACCCAGCAGTATCCTACCCGATCACGGTCGGCTATTCGCCGCTTGATTATCAATCATACCGCCACCCCGGCTAATGTGACCGTGCAACGGGTAGCCGAATTTCAGGTGAATAATCGCAATTTACCGGGTATCACCTATCACTACTGTGTCACCGCGGCGGGGCAGGTTTTTCAAACTCAGCCACTAGAAGTGGCTGCCAGTCACGCCGGTAATTTTAGCGGCGAGAGCGTCGGCGTTTGTCTGATCGGCAATTTTACCGACGCCACCCCACCCCAGGCTCAACTCGACGCTACAGCGGCGCTGCTGGCTCAACTGGCGGTCCAACTGGGCATTCCGGCCAGCCAAATTTTTGGCTACAGTGATTTGGTCAAAACCGCCAGCCCTGGCGCTACCTGGCCAACCTGGAAGGGGCCGCTCCTGGCCAAAGTGCAGAGCCTGATGGCCGCCGGCGTGTCAGCGCCGACGCCTACGCCCATACCAACGCCGGTTCCGACACCCGCCCCGGCCGCAGCCAAACCCATCGAGCATTACCTGCTGTTTTGGCATCAAGGTTCCGGCAATTGGGCCAGGTGGGATTTGTTGGGCGCTTTCGCTTACATTGATAAGTTTCCGGTGACGATTGGTTTTTCGATTGAGGAAGCCAAGTCGGCCAGGCATGTGACCATTGTGGGGGGGACGGGCGGCGTGCCTGCTCAAGCCGAGCAAATTCTGCGCGCCGCCGGCTGCCAGGTCGAGCGGCTGGCCGGAGCCAGTGAGACCGAAACTCGCCAGATGTTGGAACAACTGGCCACGCAAGGCCGGCGCTACCGCACTCTCCAGTAGGGGAATTAATTGTGAATTGTGAATTATTAATTGTTTAACTGCTTCTTGTTCATTCACAATCCACAATTGGCTATTTACAATTCACAATTATCTCCGTTCCCTTGCTATCCAGGCGCAGCCCAAAATAGCCGCATCATCGCCCAGCGGGCTGGCGACCACCTTGACCCGCGAGCCGATAGACTCAAAGGCCCGATAGCGCACCGCCTCACGTGTCGGGGCGAGCAGCAAATCACCGGCTTGAGCCACACTGCCGCCGATCACATAAAAATCAATATCAAACAGGTGGGCCATCGTCGCAATCGCTGTGCCCAGGGCCTGCCCAGCCTGGGCAAAAACCTGCTGAGCTTGCGGCTGGCCTTGGATGGCTTGCTCAGCCACATATCGCCCGTCAATTTCCTCTGGCACGGCTAACTGCTGACCCGTTACGGCCTCGCGGAAGCGTTGGGCCAAATCAGGCCCGGCTACATAAACCTCGACGCAGCCGTTGGACCCACACGAGCAAGCCGGACCGTTCAGATCTACGGTAATGTGGCCCACTTCACCAGCGGAGTTGGTTGGGCCTCGGTACAATTCGCCATTGATAATAATGGCCGCACCCACACCCGTGCCAACCACGATAAAAACCATATCGTTGGTCTCGCGGCCTGCCCCAAAGTAAAACTCACCCAGGGCAGCGGCCTTGGCATCGTGCTCAATGGGCGCGGGCAAGCCCAGCCGCTCTTCCAGCATGCGCTGTAAGGGTACATTGACCCAGCCGGTCAGGTTGGGTGGGTCCAACACCATGCCGGCCAGGTGGTCGAGTGGACCCGGGCAGCAAACACCGAGCGCAGCCACCTGCTCACCGGCAGGCAGCGTGCTCCGTAATTGCTCGACACACCCGGCGATCCGTTCGACAGCGGCGGCCGGTCCTTCGCTCGCGCCCGTTTGAACATAGACTTTCTTGACTATTTCATCGTGGGGGCTGACCAACCCGGCGGCAATCTTGGTGCCGCCCAGGTCTACGCCGATGACCCATGCCGCTTGATCTGGCCGGGTCTCCGCCCTACTTCGTTTTGTATCTAGTTTCAACGCTTCCATCACACCCCTTCTACGCCAGCAAAGTATAGCACAACTGTTGACAAACCCAAAATTACATGATATACTTTTGTGCAAATATACAGTACAATGTGCAATTGCACAGCATTGTATTGAAATTTATCCTCAAAAAGCAGCCGCTTCGACCCGTTGATCGGAATCACATTAATATATTTTGGCTCTGAACAGAGCGCAGTCAAGGCGAAATTACCAGGTTGTCGCTCTTGGGCAGATTGACGGTTTACTGAGTTCGTGATAAAATTGGCCCGGCTTGTAAAGTATATCTCCTAATGCCCCAGGTAAATAGTTGTTTATTGCAACTAAGCCGTACCCCAAATCCACTTTGAAAGGAGGGACGATTCAAAAACCCCAAAAACGAAGTCGTTCCGTGTTTTCAAGCTTGAAGTAAAACTCAAATAACAATGAATGTTAAGGATCAAGGAGGAGCATTTCAATGAAGAAGTTTTTTGCAATTGCCTTATTCTTTGCTTTACTGGTCACTTTGCTGCCGGCCTCACTGGTCAGCGCTCAGGGTGGCGGTGAAGATTACACCGCTCAGGCCGATGACTCCCTCTCAAAACTGGCCGACAAATTCTTTGGCGATATCAACGCCTACTGGGCCATCATGTCGGCCACCAACAAGGCTAACGCCGAAGACCCCTCGTATGCCAAAATTGAAAACCCCGACGTTATCGAAGTCGGCTCTAAACTGCGCATCCCTTCTAAAGAGGATGCTGTTGCATTCATGGCCACTTTTGATCCGGCCGAGGGTGATGTCGGCGCGTTGTTTG
>CAZRYD010000097.1:0-19345 GCA_964604225.1 uncultured Caldilineaceae bacterium | reverse complement strand
GTAATTGATTACAAAATTTTTGGCGAAGACCTGCAATTGGTTGAAATTGAATTAGATCCCGGTGAAGGCGTCAGGGCCGAAGTTGGCGCGATGGTTTACATGGAAAATAACATCCAAATGCAAACCACCACCGGCGGCGGTCTTTTTAAGGGTTTCAAACGCATGCTCACCGGAGATAGTTTCTTTATCTCTTCCTTTGTCAATAACGGCCAGGGCAGAAGCCGGGTAGCCTTTGGCGCGCCTTATCCAGGGCGGGTCATCCCGCTGGATTTGAGTAAATTGGGCGGCAGCTTTTTATGCCAGAAGGACTCTTTTTTGTGCGCCGCTCAAGGGATTGAAATTGAAGTCGCTTTCACCAGAAAGATCGGCGCCGGGCTTTTTGGCGGGGAAGGCTTCATTTTGCAGCGACTCGAAGGAGATGGCCTGGCTTTTGTTCACGCGGGTGGCATGATTGTGCAAAAAGAGCTGGCCGCCAATGAGTCCCTGCGGGTAGATACCGGCTGTTTGGTGGCTTTCTCCCCTTCGGTCAACTACGACATTCAATTTGTGGGTGGCTTTAAAAATGCGCTCTTTGGCGGCGAAGGCTTGTTTCTGGCCAAAATGACCGGCCCCGGCCCGGTTTACTTGCAAAGTCTGCCCCTCTCCCGGCTGGCGGACCGAATTTTGGCCGGCGCGCGCATAGCCAGCCAAGGTTCTGGGAGCGGCGGCAATCTGCTGGGGAATATCCTCGGCGGAGATTGATCGGCCGGTTAGAGGGTACGTCCCAAATTTAG
Organism: uncultured Caldilineaceae bacterium; assembly: GCA_964604225.1. GTDB lineage: Bacteria > Chloroflexota > Anaerolineae > 4572-78 > J111 > DSQQ01. The sequence continues at coordinate 18,572 of CAZRYD010000097.1, read as the reverse complement.
AGGAGGGGTCTGAACCGATCTACCTCGCCCTTTGTTGGACGCTTACCGCACTGTGTGTTCCCACTTCCAGGCCAGGTTGTCAGCTTTTAGCTAACAGTTTGGCCTGGAAATATCTTTGCTACCCCCTCATTTTTCAAAAACTTAGTACCAAATACTCAGACCACTATTGTTAAAATATGGTATACTAAGTTTACGTTTTGCTCCATTAATAATTTTTAGCAAGGCAGTGATCCTGAGAGCAGGCGCGGCCCCGGCCAAGATTATGGTTACCCCATGCGACGAGTGAAAATCGGCTCCCGACTCATCCTCTCCTTCGGCCTCATCCTGCTGTTGATGTTTTTAGGAACGGCGGTGGGCTTGTGGCAATTGAATACTATTCAGGTGCAGACTGAGCGTCTGCATCGGGTGGATACCCAGGCCGTGGCTGTTTTGCGGGTGCACAATCACGTCTTAACTCTCAAAGACGAATTGCAGCGTCTGGCCTTGGTCCGAGAAGTCACCCCTTTTGCCACAGCCGCGTTGAAGTTGCGCGACGATTTTGTTAAAACTGTCGATGAGGCCATGGCCGTTTTAGGGCCGCTGCCCCGCCACGCCAAACAAATCCAACAATTAGAAAACATTAAAGCTTCCCTCCCTACCCAGGTGGACACCCTGATCAGCCTGGCTCAGGCCAATGATTGGATTTTGATGCAGTTGCGCCTCAATAACAACCTGCAACAAGTTAGCCAAACCACGCAAGTGTTGGTGGAGGAGATTAACGCCGAAGTGGCCGCTGAGCAGCAAAATACGCTGGAAAGAATGGAACGCGTTCAGCAGCAAGCCCTGGCCACCATGCTCATCGTCAGCCTGCTGACGCTGCTGGCGGCGGGTGCGTTGGGCTTTGTGGTCACCCGCAGCATTGCCCAGCCGCTGGCTCACCTGGACGCCGGAGCCAAAGCCCTGGCTCGGGGCGAATTCAATCAGACCATCGCTATGACCGGCGATGACGAACTGGGGCATTTGGGGCAAGCTTTCAACCATGCCGCCGCCCAACTGGCCGATTTGTATGCCGACCTGGAACAGCGGGTTCAGGAGCGGACCGAGGAACTCGACCATCGCTACCGCCAGCTCGAAACCAGTATCGCGGTGGGCTACCATATCACCTCGATCCTCGATCTTGACCAGTTGCTAAACTATGTGGTTGAACTGATCAAGGAGCGCTTCGGCTATTACTTTGTCGGCGTCTTTCTCTTGGACGAAAGCGGCGCCTATGTCACCGCCCAGGCCGGTACCGGCGAGGCCGGACGCGCCCTGCGCCAGGATGGCTTTCGCCTGAAGGTAGGTGAAGAAGGTATTATCGGCTGGGTAGCCCAAAATCGCCGCCTGGCCCGGGTTGACGATGTAGCCCAAGATCATCGCTATCTGCATCTGGAGGTCACCCCCCAGACCCGCTCCGAGTTGGTGCTGCCCCTCTTGATGGGTAAAACCGTGCTGGGGGTGCTCGACATCCAGAGCGACCAACTCGCCGCCTTTCGCCTGGACGACCTGCCGGTCTTTCAAGCGCTGGCCGACCAGGTAGCCACGGCTATTCATAATGCCTCCCTCTACCAAAGCGAAAAAACACGCCGCCAACTGGCCGAAACCCTGTACGAAGTCGGCCGGGCGCTCTCGCGGACTCTGGATTTGCCGGAGGTGTTAAACCTTATTCTGGAATATCTGGCCAGAACCGTGCCCTACGACCGGGCTGCGGTCATGCTGCAAAACAAAGACGAACTTGAAATCGTCGCCACTCGCGGGTTCCCCGATGATGAGCAGTCTCGCCAGTTGCGTGTCGCCATTAAAGCGGATGACGTTTTTCAGCAAATTTATCAGACCCAGCAGCCTCTGGTTATTCCTGATGTGTTGCAGCGGGCCGATTGGGAGCACGTGGAAAATTTGCCCCAGGTCCGGGCCTGGTTGGGCGTTCCGTTGACCCGTTTTGATCAGGTGATTGGCATGCTCTCCCTCGCCCGCGAAGTGCCCAACGCGTTTAGCCAGGAAGAGGTCAAATTGGCGGTTACCTTTGCCGGCCAAGCGGCCTTTGCCCTGGAGAACGCCCGCCTGTACGACAAAATTGTCCGTTTTTCCCAACAGCTTGAAGAGATGGTGCGCGAGCGCACTGTGGCGGTCCAGGAGGCTTATGACCAATTGGAGCGCCTGGACCGCACCAAGTCCGATTTTATCAGTATTGCCGCGCACGAATTGCGCACCCCGCTGACCGTTTTGCGTGGCTACAGCAAGATGCTATTGAACGATGCCTCGATCAAAGAAAATGCCCACCGGCTGGAACTGGTCAAAGGGATTCATACCGGCACCATTCGCCTGCAAGAAGTCGTCACTAGCATGCTTGATATTACCAAAATTGACAGCCGGACTCTGGAGCTTTACCCGGAGCCGCTTTATCTGCCCTCGGTGATTGAACTGGTGGTTCAAACTTTTGCCGAGCCGCTGGCTGAAAGAAAGCAAAGCTTAACCGTGGCCGACATGGCTGACTTGCCCTCCGTTATGGCTGACCCCGACGCCATGCAGAAGGTGTTTTACCACCTGATTGTCAACGCCATCAAATACACACCCGATGGCGGCAAGATTACCGTGACCGGCCGCTGCTTAAACGGCAGCCCCGGCAACCCCTTCGGGAGTATCGAGATCATTGTCAGCGATACCGGTATCGGCATCGACCCCGGCGCACGCGAGTTGATCTTCACCAAATTCTATCAAACCGGCGAACTGGCCCTCCATTCCACCGGCAAAACCGTTTTCAAAGGGGCCGGGCCGGGTTTGGGGCTGTCCGTTGCGCGGGGGATTGTCGAAGCCCACCATGGCAAAATTTGGGCTGAAAGCCCCGGCCACGACGAAGAGAATTTCCCCGGCAGCCAGTTTCACGTGCTGCTCCCTCTACGCCAGAGAAGCTAACCCGGCGTTCAAACTGGCCTAAATCGCCAAAAACTATACAATCCACCTAACCATTCTCAGTATATCCAATTTTTGAGGAGTGAGGCATCCTTAGATGCCGAACAGTGCCGCATCTGACGCGAAGCGTGGTGGCTCCTCAATTTTGGATCTAGCGGTTCTCATTTTTCAGTCTGCGCGTCAAGGAGTATTTCATGACCTACGCCCGAGAAAAACAGGTCGCTATTGAAGCTGTCACCCGAGCCGCCGACCTGTGCATCGCCGTCCGCGCCGAGATGGTTGGCGCTGACTCCCTGCCCAAAGATGATAAAAGCCCCGTCACCATCGCCGATTTTGGGGCGCAAGCCCTGGTCTGCCAACGCTTATTGCTCGATTTTCCGCAGGCGATAATTGTGGGCGAGGAAGACTCGGCCGAGTTGCAAAAACCGGAGCATGCAGCCAGGTTAGCCCAGGTAACGGAATATGTGCGGCGCTTTCATCCCGCTGCCACCCCCGAAACGATTTGCCGCTGGATTGATGTCGGCAGCGGCGCGGTGGCCCTCCGCTTCTGGACGCTCGACCCGATTGACGGCACCAAGGGCTTCTTGCGCAACGATCAATATGCCGTGGCCCTGGCTTTGATTGAAGCGGGCCAGGTCAAAGTGGCCGCCCTGGCCTGTCCGGCCCTGCCGCTGAACCTAAACGAGCCGGCTGGCCCGGTGGGGGTGGTTTTTGTGGCCGTACGCGGCCAGGGAGCGGCGCAGGCTCCGCTGCACAGCAACTCCTTTGTACCGATTCAGGTGACCCGCGAAACCGACAAGGCTGGCCTGCGCTTTGCCGAAAGTGTGGAAGCGGCGCACGGGGATCAGTCCCGCCAGGAAGCGCTGGCCCTGGCCACGGGCATTACCCAACCCTCGCTGCGAATGGATAGCCAGGCCAAATATGGCCTTGTCGCTCGGGGCGATGCCGCCCTGTACCTGCGCCTGCCCTCGCCCAAAGCCCCCGACTACCGTGAAAATATCTGGGATCACGCCGCCGGTTCGCTCATTGTCGAAGAGGCCGGCGGGCGCGTGACCGACATGTACGGTCAACCGCTGGATTTTGCCAGCGACCGCAAGATGCACCACAATCGCGGCGTCATCGTTAGCAACGGCGCCCTGCATGCAGCGGTGATCAAGGCGCTGGCTTGATCGTTTATAGATTGGCGGTCTGAGGTGGAGATGAACCAACTTTACAAATATGTTGTCCTTATCTCCGCCAATATCGAGTGGCAGGTGATTCGAACCCTCTTTTCCCACATCGAGCTGCAATCGTCCCCGCTGGGGCCGTGGTTTGTCGTCGAGCTGGATGTGGCCGGACATACCGAACCCGTGGTCTTCTTCCACGGCGGCTGGGGCAAAATTGCGGCGGCGGCCTCGATCCAGTACGTCATTGATCGCTGGTCGCCGGAACTACTGGTCAATTTGGGCACCTGCGGCGGTTTTGAAGGAGAAATCGAGAAGGGCACAATTATCCTGGCCGAACGCACCCTGGTCTACGATATCGTCGAGTTGATGGGTGATTACGACGAGCACATCGCTCACTATACCACCGAAATTGATCTCGCCTGGTTGGGCGATAATTATCCCCAGCCGGTTCAGCGGGCCTTGCTCGTCTCCGCCGACCGTGACCTACTGGTGGAAGATATCCCCCGCTTGAAGGCTGAGTTTGGAGCAGTGGCCGGAGATTGGGAGTCCGGGGCCATTGCCTGGGTGGCAGCCCGCAATGGGACGCGCTGTCTGATCCTACGCGGCGTCAGCGATTTGGTTGGCGGCAGCGGCGGCGAAGCGTATGCCGGCAATATTCACGTTTTCGTCGAAGGGGCAAAGGGAATCTTAGAGCGTTTGGTTGAGGCTTTGCCGGCGTGGCTGACCAAAGTAGAAGCCATCAACGCGAGAGAAGCGACTTAATCGTTTTACTCATTTTTAATCAAGTGCTTGACATAATTTTTAAGCGGTAGTATCATAAAAGTCAAGCATTTGCTTGAAAAGAGGTCAGGTTGAATCAAAAAAGCGTTGTTGGAGAAAAGCAGGCTGTTTTACCCAGGTCGTCTCGTAGCGACGCCCGCCGCCAAGACTTGGTTCTGGCCGCCTATCATTTAATTGCTACAAAAGGTTTTGAGGGGTTGCGGGTTCGTGATGTGGCGGTGCGCGCCGGAGTGAACATCGCTACCTTGCACTACTACTTTAACAGCAAAGAAGATCTCATTCGCGGGGTGGTAGAGTACATGGTCCATCTGTTTTTTACCATCACTGCCCCGATCCCTGCCAGCGGCAGTGAGACGGCCTCTCAAAAATTGCGGCGCATCTTCCTGGATCTGCAATACCAGTTGCAGCAAGCACCGCAGATGTTTGTTGTCTTCACTGAACTTCACTTGCGGTCGCAGCGAGACCCGGCCGTGCGGGTCATTCTTAGAAATTTGAATGAGGAGTGGCAGGCGCACATCGAGTCTATTTTCCGGGAGGGTGTGCGCCAGGGCACGTTTCGATCTGATCTTGATGTTCATCGTGCGGCGTCTGAAGTGATCGCCTTGATCAAAGGGATTAGTTTACAAGCAGCCAGTCAACTCGACACAATTAATTTTGAGCGTCTGAGCGCGGATGTTGAGCAGTGGTTTACTCACCTCAGGGCACAGGCGTTTATTCCCGCTAAAGGTCGAAAAGGAACATAAAAAACCGGCGATGGAATCAAAAACCCGCGCCAGTAGCACGGGTTTTGCTCGAGGTAAGCTCTTTCTAAATTAGGTTATGCTTCAGCTTCCGGAACTTCTTCGGGTTCTGGAGCTGCCTCAGGTTGCTCCGCTTGGCCCAGAAGCTTTTCCTCTTCGGCTTTGCTCAGGCGTTCCCGCTCCAAAATGCCGCCTTCCGGCAGTACATGCACCTTGATAGTGGTGGAGACATCAATCATCAACTTAACGGTCACCTCCTGCTCCCCTAACTGACGAATCGGCTCAGGCAGGGCAACCTTGCGTTTGTCAATCTCCAGGCCTTTTTTCGCCACGATCTCATCGGCAATATCGCCGGAAGTGACCGAGCCGTACAGCTTGCCGGTTTCGCCGGCCCGCCGCTCGAAGAACAGCTCCAAACCAGCCAATTGATTCGCCATGGCCTGGGCATCGGCCGTTTCATGGGCGCGGCGCTTTTCCGCGGCCTTGCGAATGGTCTCCGCCTGCTTCAAAGCCCCCGGCGTGGCCAAAACAGCCAAGTTGCGCGGTAGCAAATAGTTGCGCCCAAAGCCATCGGCAACCTTTTTGACGTCGCCGGCATAGCCTAAATTATCAACATCTTGTACTAATAAAACCTTCATTGCTTTACTCCAGTTGCGCCAGAAATCAGGATATTAATTCATAAAACATGAGGCGTAAAGCGTAGTGGTTTGCCACCAATATCCCTTACGCCTCACGTTTTAAGTTTTGTGCAAGCACACAAACCGCAAGTATACCCCAAACTAAAACTTTGGCCAAATTTTGAATTGAAGATTGGAGATATAAGATTTGAGATGATATAATAGCTTGCTCACTTTACCAGCGAAAGGATTCCTCTTGTATGCGTCACAACGCTTTAACTTATGCTCAAACTCATCGCGCCGAAGCTCTGGCGGATTTGCAGCAACTCTTGCGCATCCCCAGCATTAGCACGCTGCCCGAAAGCAAACCCGAGATGCAGCGAGCCGCCCAGTGGCTGGCCGCTAGATTGGAGAGTATCGGCTTGAAGCATGTAGAAATTATGGCCACTGCCGGCCATCCTATTGTTTATGCCGACTGGCTCGAGGCCGGTCCCGCTGACCCCACCTTGCTCATTTACGGCCATTACGATGTGCAGCCGGTTGATCCGCTCGACGAATGGCTGACCCCACCTTTTGAACCAACCGTAAAAGGCGACAACCTGTTTGGCCGGGGCACTACGGATGACAAAGGTCAGCTTTATGTTCATCTTGCCGCCGTGGAGGCATATCTCAAGACGAGCGGCCGCTTGCCCCTGAATATCAAATTTATGCTAGAGGGCGAAGAAGAAATTGGCAGCCCGAACCTCAGCGGTTTTATGCAGACCCACGCCAATTTGCTCAAAGCCGATGCCGCTGTTATCTCCGATACCCACATCCTTGACCCGCAGACGCCTGTCCTGGTCACGGGTGTGCGGGGTCTGGCCTATTTGGAGGTTTCGCTGCGCGGTTCGTCGCACGACCTGCACTCCGGCATGTATGGTGGGGTGGTAGAAAATCCGCTCAACGCCATGGCCCGCTTGCTGGCCTCGCTGCACGACGAGCGGGGACGGGTCACTATCCCCGGCTTTTACGATGACGTGCAGGAATTATCTCCCGCCGAGCGCGCTGCCCTGAACAACGGCCTGGTTACCGATGAGTCGATTTTAGCTGAAACCGGCGCGCCGGCTTTGTGGGGCGAAGCGGGCTATACCTCGGTAGAGCGCAAAAGCATCCGACCAACGCTCGATATTCACGGCATCAAAGGCGGCTTCGTCGGCAACGGCCAAAAAACGGTCATCCCGGCGACTGCCAGCGCCAAAGTGAGCATGCGCCTGGTGCCCAACCAGAATGCGGAGAAGATTGCCCAGCTCTTTATGGATCATATCCGCCGCATCGCCCCCCAAACGATGGAGCTGTCCATCGAGAAAATGAACAGTGGCGACGCAGCCGTGGTGGATATTTCCTCGCCAACGGTTCAGGCTGCCGTCGAAGCCTATGAACAGGGCTTTGGCAAACGTCCTTTGTACATGCGTGAGGGCGGCAGCATCCCGGTGGTCGGTCTTTTTAGCAAACTTTTAAATATCCCTACGGTCATGATGGGCTTCGGCCTGCCCGACGACCGGCTGCATGCCCCCAATGAAAAATTTCATCTGCCCAATTTTTATCGGGGTATTGAAGCGGCCATCCATTATTATGATATTTTCAGTAGTAAAGATAGCTAACGAGGCAGGGTGAGGGGTGTGGCGTAGGGCGTGACATAACCTATCAGCTCCCCCCCTCGCGCTACTAATCCGGAGACAAAATGACCCTTTCTTATTCCCAGGTCTATCTTTCCCCTCACTACGACGACGTGTCGCTGTCGTGCGGGGGAGCCATTCATCAGCATACCCAGGCGGGCCAGGCCGCGCTGGTCATCACCATTTTTGCAGCGCCGCCCCAGCCAGATGAGCCGTTTTCACCTTTTGCCGAGGCGATTCATCACTCCTGGGGCAACCCCGCCGATGTCGTCGCCACCCGCCAGGCCGAAGACCGGGCCTCGCTGGAAATATTGGGGGCGGATTACCTGCGGCTGAATTTTAGCGATTGTATTTATCGGGGGCACCCTGAGCGGGGGCAGTGGTTTTACCAGAATGAGAGCGAATTGTTTGGCTCCGTCCACCCCGCTGACCAACCTCTGGTCAACCGCGTGGTGGAGGCTCTGCTGGAATTGATACCGGGTGAAGCAGGGGAGACGACTATCTACGCGCCGCTGGGGGTTGGTCACCATGTGGACCATCAAATCGCCCATGTCGCCGCCTGGCAGTTACGCCAACGGGGTTGGCCGCTTGCTTTTTACGAAGACTACCCCTACGCCGACCCTGACTCTCGTTATGCCGCCGCCGGCTGGGATCAATATTCGCTGACCGCCACCCTGGCCGCCCCGCACACCGCTAACTTGCAGCCCCAAGAACGCTTCTTGGCCGAGGAAAATCTGCAAGCCAAAATAAAGAGTGTGCGGGCCTATACCTCGCAATTGTCTTCGCTGTTTGACAGCGAAGCAAAAATGGAAGATGACCTGCGCAATTATGCCCTGCGGGTAGGCGCGGGTAAGCTGGCCGAGCGAATTTGGCTTCCGGCTTAAAAGGTCAACGTTGAACCTTTAAGCCTACTTTACCAGCGACAACTCCGCCGTGACCGGAAAATGATCCGAACCGCCGGCATCGCTCAGGGTGCGGGCGCTGCGGACGAAAAAGTGGTCATTGTGAAAGATGTGGTCGATGCGAATGACCGGGGTAAGGATAGGAACATCCTTGAAGCGGGGTTGATGCGCCGGAAAACTGAATCCAAAGCCCCAGCCTGCTTCCCAGTGAGCGTTGTGCAGATATTGACTCACCAGCCCATAGGTCTCCGACTGGTCGGTGGTGTTGAAGTCACCACCCACAATCAGCGGACCATCGACAGCGGCAATGTCCTTGACCAGCGCCGAAACCTGTTGGAATTGTCGCGACCAGCGTAGTGGTGTGTTGGTATGGACATTCCAAACGGTCACAGGCCCAGCGGGAGTGTCGGCCAAAACTTTCTGGGTGCGGCCTTTATCATAAGCCATTTCAACCCGCGTCAGTGGAAAACGACTAAAAATCCCTTGCAGCACCTTCGGCTCATAAGTCAGATAAAGTTGGCCGTCTGGATACAGGTCGGCTAACTCGCGGGTCAGTATCCGGGCCATCTCCGGCGTCAATTCTTGCATCAACAGGATATCCGGCTGTTCCTGCCGGATGAGCCGGGCCACGTCGGCTGGCTGCTCATTGTGATACCAAACATTGTAGCTCATCACCTTGAATGAAGTGCTGGCCGCCAGCACTCCCTGGGGGCGAGGCAGAAAGAGGGGGGCAAAGGTCAGGCTGATGAGCAAGGTGGGTACGGCCAGGGCCAGGGCGACCCATTTGTGCCGGGCCAGGCCGGCCAGCCCCAACCCTGGAACCAGGCCAACCAGCAGCCAGGGCATAAAGTAGTTGTAAAGCCGAACCGCCACAAAGCGGTCCCCCGGCCACCAGCGCAAGATATACCAGGTGACCACGCCCAAACCAAAGAGACCCCAACTCAACCAAAAAAACCGGCGGGCTAGCCGCCAGCAGTGCTTCAGTAGTGTTATAAACAGGTTTTTGACCATTAACTGACGAATTACCTCCATTTTTGTTACCCTACACCTCACTTAAAAGGTGACAAAATATAGACAGGATTTACAAGATTTACAGGATAATTTCCATTAAAAATCTTGTAAATCCTGTTTAATTCTGTCTATACGTGCCAATCGCCAAAGTATAGCAAGCTAACCTGAATTTGAAATTAAACTCGCCTGCCCCCTCAGGCTCCCCGCAGAGTAATTTCGGTGATTTCGGGCGGACAATTAAAGCGAGTCGGGATAGGTCCCAGGCCAAGTCCCCGGTTGGTATAGACCCACATATCCCCCACCCGGTACAAGCCTTGATCGTACTTGCGGCCCAAATGAGGCAAAATCGGTGCGCCGATTCCCGGCAGCCGCACTTGTCCGCCGTGGCTGTGCCCCGATAATTGCAGCGAAATCCGGCCATCTAGGGCAAAGATGTCGGCCAAATCCGGCTCGTGGGCCAGGAGAATGGTTGGGGCAGCGCTGGGCCATTGGGCCAGAGCCGCCTCTAAGTCAAGTTGGCCGCTCCAGCCATCGTCCAATCCGGCCAGGTATAGAATTTCTTTACCGACGCCCAGGGCCAGACCCTCGTTAACCAAAAGCGGCAGCCCGGCCTGCTGCAAACCCCGGCGAACCACTGTTTCATTGGTCCACAAGTCGTGATTGCCAAAAATGGTAAAAATACCGTATTTAGCATTAAGCCCGGCCAGCGTCGGAGCCAGTTCAAAAATTGAATCGGCGCTTTCCAACACATAATCACCGGTTAAAACGACCAAATCAGGCTGCAAGGTGTTAACCCTGGCTACCGCTTGCTGTACAAACTCAAGTTGGGTATAGGGATGCAGGTGAATATCACTGAGCTGGACAATTTTGAACCCTTCCAGGCCGGACTTGAGATTTTTGAGCGGAACTTCGACCCGCTCGACGGTTAGCCAGCCCGGCTCGATCTGCGTGCTGTAACCATAACCGCCGGCCAGGGCCATACTGCCGCCCAACACCATCTGTCCGAATGCTTTCAAAAAACCACGTCGACTTGTTTTCATAGATTTTCTCTGGTCTAATGTATCATTGTAAATAGATTATCTAGGTAATAGTTCTAAAAAATTTCCTGGCTAATTCAGCCAGGAAAGTAAACGTAAATCAGGCCGGTAAACCGGGCCAGGTTTTACTGCGGCGAATCCAGCGGACGGTCAGCCAGACCCCCAGAGGATACAGGGTTAGCCCGATGGTCGCCAGGCCCAGCGGCAGTTTTTGGTGGAGCAGGCCGCCGGTGGTGAGGGTGGTGATAAAATAGGCCGGAAAGCTTTTAGCCAACACAATCATCAGCGCCACCGCCCCCACATAAATCAGTTGGGTGCCGATCAGTCCGGCCAACAGGTAAATGCCACGCCGGCTGGGTCGGGCCGCCCGCAAACTGGCGGCCAAAACTGCAATCCACAAAATGGAGAAGGCCGTTTCCAGCCAGACGATATTGCCCGGATAAATGTTGCCCGGCCCCCAACCGGTGGTGACCAATTGTTGGCGCTGGATCATAGTGGCAAAGGCCAAATAAGTGGTAAAAGGCAGGGTCATCAGGGTGGCGTGTTCCCAACTATCAATCGCCAGCAGCGTTACCAGCGTAGGAAAGATAACAAAAAAGGCCCAGTGGGTTTCCGGTTTGACCAGCAAGGCCAAAAAAAGCCAGCCCAGCCAGGCATACCACCAGGTGGGCCAACTGCGCCGCCAAGCCACCAGCGCGCCCAGCCCGAAAATAACCAAATACAGGGCCAGGGGGATCATTTTGCCCACAAATTCCCAACCCAGGCCGGTAATGCCCAAAATAGGCAAAGCTGCCAATAGAATGTCTGGCCAATCAACTACCCCCGCGGCGCGGCGCCATTGATTGCCAATGTGCCGGGGGGCGCCGAACTCGCTCACGGCTTTACTTTCGGCTTCCGGGCGCGACAGACCGCGCCGCTGCCATTCGCGGGTCAGCTCCTCCAGATGCGAGTGAACCTCGGCAGCGGCCTCGCGCCGCAGATGGGTGGGGACAGTTTTCTGGAAATCCTTTAAATATTGTTCAATGGCAGACATGGGCGCATCTGACTCCATAGGCTACTTTAACACAAAACCCGGTGTTGAAGGCAGTGTCTTTTGACGCATCTATGATACGGTTTATAGCCTATCAGCTTCGAAAAATTTAGGCCATCCCACCTAAGTCATACCTTCCTAGAAATCGCCTTGAGGGCAAGATTACTGGGCCGTTCCGCCCAATAGCTTTAGAAGATGGCGGGAAAAATCACTCCACTGCTGCGCTGATTGCTCCAGTTCGGCTCGACCCGACTCGGTAATGTGATAATACTTGCGCGAAGGACCATCTTCCACCACCTCCCATTGGCTATCCACCAGGCCGTCTTTTTCCAGCCGATGGAGCGCCGGATAAAGAGTGCCCTGTTCCAGGTCAAAATATCCCTCGCTACGAGCCTGTAACTCTTTGACAATTTGATAGCCATACATTGGCCTTTCAGCCAGTAGCCGCAGCACCATCACCGCGGTACTGCCGGTACGCAGATCAAGTTTCGTCATAGGTCTCCTCCATTTTACCTTTCTTTATACCTAGATATTCTACTAATTTTTAACGACCCTGTCAAGTAGGTCATATATCAAGCGCGATCTATTTCTCACGGCCTCGGCCTCTCATTGTCAGCCCTATTAATCTGGAGTATAATGCCATTCGTACAGGCATCTGGACAAAAAATAATGGACGAACCCAGATATAATCAAGATTATGATTACGACGATTATCCCGATTATCGGCAGCGGGGGCTGACCAGTGTTGGCTTGCCACCTGGCCAGCTCGCCCTGATTATCGGCGTCAACGCCGTCATTTCCCTGGTTATCAGTGTGGCCGTGGTGCTGATTGCCAATCGACAAGCCCTGCCCGGCGATGTGGCGACTCCGGCGCCTCAAGTTGAGAGTGTGGTCACGGTCAGCCCCGAACCGGCCGGTAGTTCTACCCCGGCTGCCCAGGGAGCAACACCCGCGGCCGAAGGCAGCGTCCAACCGACCACTTACCTGGTTCAAGCGGGAGATACCTTGAGTGCTATTGCCGACAAATTTGGGGTGTCGTTGTCCGATTTGATGACGGTGAACGGCTTAACCAATCAGGATTTTATTCAAGTGGGGCAGGAATTGATTATTCCGGTGCGCGGCGCGCCGCTCCCCACTCCTACCTTTACGGCGGTACCCATCCCCACGGACACACCGCTGCCTTTTGACCCGCCGACGCCCTTGCCCGCCGACGCCGCCGTTCCTCCCGAACCCGCGGCCACTGTCGGTCCCAGCCCTACCCCCACCTCGACGCCAACGCCCCGTGGCCCCACTCCAACGGTGCTGCCCACCTTTACCTCGGCTCCTTTTGATGAGATCAAGGTTGTTATCAGTGAAGTTATTGGGGCGGGCGATCTGTTTCAGGAAACGCTGGTTATTCTCAATCAAGGGGCTGGTACCAGCCTGAAAGATTGGAAACTGGAAGGCTCCCCCTTGGGCGTGGTCACTTTCCCCGATATTTTCCTCTTCAGCGGCGGCAGCATTCGCATCCACACGGTAGCCGGCGAAAATACCGCCAGTGATCTTTACCTGAACCAGGGTGAATCCGCCTGGCCTCCCGGCACAAGCATTATTTTGAGCAATGCCAGCAATACCGAGATTGCCAGGTTTACGGTACCGCCAGCCTCGTCTACACCCTAAATCATACCAACTATCTCAGAGAAAAAATAATGGATAAAGAAATTGTCATGTACGTCCGCAGTAACTATTGCCCCTCGGTGGCGCTGGCGCGTGATGTATTAAATCGCTACAACATTCCTTATCGCGAGATTAGTATCAGCGACGATCCGGCTATGGCCGACCGAGTCAAGGAATGGACTAATTTCCTCAGTGTACCTACGATTATCATCGCCAACCCCGGCGAGGACCTGCCTTACACCGATTTTTTACCCCGCCCGACCGACCGCTCGCTCAAAGGTTATAATCGCGGCCCCATGATCACCGAGCCGAATAACAAAGACCTGGAAGATTGGCTTTACCAGCATGGTTTCTTAGATAAACCGTACAACCGGTAAGAGTTTCAAACCTAATTGTCAGCTTAAATTTTAGCTTTTGTGATCACGACCGCAGACCGTTGAAAAGAATGGCCGTGCTCAGTTTGTTGCTCATCTGTCCTCGATCACAAGGTCACAGGGCCCATTAAAGGTTTTTGGGCGCGTGAGGTATAATGACATAGGTGGATTATATCGTTTAAATTTCACAGATAGGAGAAGCCTCATGTTAAAGAAAAACCATTTACTTGGATGGGGAGTTTTGCTGCTCGTTGCCGTGATACTAGGTGTTTTCCCATCAGCCACGTTTGCCCAACAAGGTGACGCTGGCAAACCTAATTTTGTCTTTGTCAATTATATCGGTCAGGATATGGTTTTTGACCTCGATGATGTCACCCATATCATCCCCGGCACGGCCACAGCCCCCGCCGGTGGTCGCCTGGAATTGCAACTGGCCCCCGGCGAACACAAATACGCCGCCAATATTCCCGGCGTGGATACCGGTTCGGCGGGCACCTTTGTGATCGACCCCGGTGGCTATGTGGGCAAAGCCGCTCGCCTGGAAAAGACCAATGCCCTGCTAGACCGCGATGGGAATGTGTTGGAAAAACCCAAAGATTACGTTTTTGTATTTGATTTTGACCCATTTGCGGCCCCCGTACCGACTGCGCCTGCCGTCGATACCTGGCAGCCTGTCGCTGCTGTGCCGGGCCAGGGCAGCCTTGCCTGGACGAATTATAATGGCGACGAGTTGACCGTTGACCTCAATGGGACCCTCTACAAAGTACCACCAGCGGCCAATAATATTCCGGGTCGCCTGCAAATTGACGTGGCCCCCGGTCTGTATCGCTACACCGCCAGCGTGCCCAATGGCAGCCTCAATGGCGAGATCAATGTAGTGGCCGGCCAGATCGTAGGTTTGAATGTTTCAGCCAAATTGCAGCCTGAACCGAAGTATGATATTGGCGAACCGTCGCCTTTGCCGCTGCCGGTCGAGTTACAGTTGGCCCAGGAAGAGTTGACTGCCAAAGCCGTCCCGCAAGGGGCAGCCACTCCGGGTGAGTTGCCCACCTCCGGCGGGGTACTTCCACCCACAGATGTGCCGGCTGTTACTGCTCCCCAAGGGTTACTTATCAAAAATTATGCCGGTGATACGCTGATCTTTACCATCAATAACCAGGCATACTCGATTGCCAACAACACCTCTACCACCCTGCCGCTGCCGCCGGGCCGCTACGACTACACGGCCAGCTTGCCTTTTGTGGCCACCACCGGCACGGTTGATCTAGCCGCCGATCAAGGCGTCGAGTTGAGCATTGCCACCAACGTCAACCACGATGTGTTGAGCGTTTATCAAAATTAATTATTTAAGCGCAGTTCTGCGATAAAACTGACCGGTAGCAGCCTTTTATCTGCTACCGGTCTTATTTTCTGTGAGAAATTCCATGTTAGAATCATAAAGGAGTGCTGATGCCGTTAGTTGTATTTATTTTGATTGATGGAACTCGCCCGGACGCGCTGGAGATGGCAAACTGCCCAAACCTGGCCGCTTTGCGGGCGCGAGGCGCTTGGACCCTCAAGGCTACCTCGGTCATGCCCTCGGTGACGCTGCCATGCCACATGTCTATTTTTCACAGCATTCCACCCGGCCGCCACGGCGTAACCAGCAACGATTGGCGGCCCATGGCTCGCCCTCTGCCTGGCTTGATTGACCAGGCTCACGCTGCTGGCCGGCGCTGCGCCTTCTTCCACAATTGGGAGCCGCTGCGCAATCTCAATTTGCCCGGCAGCCTGGCCTTCTCCTATTTTCGAGACAATGTTTATACAGACCTCGACGGCGATCAGGTTATTGCCGCTGAGGCAGTCCGCTACCTCAGTACGGACCAGCCTGATTTTACTTTCGTGTACTTTGGCACGGTTGACACGGTCGGTCATCGCCACGGCTGGATGTCGGGCGAATATTTGGCTCAATTGGAGCGAGTCGATCAAGCCCTGGGCACACTTTTGGCCGGTCTGCCGCCTGAGAGCACGATTCTGCTCCAAAGCGATCACGGCGGCCACGAGCGCACTCATGGCACCGACTCGCCGGAGGATATGACCATTCCCTGGCTGGTCGCCGGGCCGGGTATTCGGTCCGGTTATGAGCTTAAAACTGCCGTGAGCTTGCTCGATACCGCCCCGACCCTGTCCCACCTACTCAAGATCGCCCCTCACCCGGAGTGGGAGGGGCGCTGTGTAGAGGAAATTTTTGAATGAACCAGGTAAATTGATATGCCCCTCACCGCTATTATTTTGATTGTAATTTCAACGTTTGTGCATGCGGGTTGGAACATGCTGGTTCGTTCCCGGCAAAGCTCTTATACCTTCTTACGGATCACCATCGTGATCAGTGTGGTTGGTATTGGCCCGGCTTTGCTGGCCGAGTTTTGGGGGACTCATTTCCCGCTGCAAGTGTGGTTCTACCTGGGGTTGGCCGGCATCTTTCAAGCCATTTACTATTTGGGTCTAACCCAGGGCTACCAAAGTGGCGATTTCACGGTGGTTTACCCGGTAGCCCGTGCCCTGCCTATCCTTTTGATTGCCCTGGCCGATGTGGCCCGGGGTCGAGCGCCTTCTGCCATTGCCTGGCTGGGGATGGTCGCCGTTTCACTTGGCTGCATGGTGACTCCACTTGAGTCCTGGCAGAATTTCAAGATCGGCTACTACTGGAATCGAACCATGATTTGGATTGTGGTCACAGCTTTAGGAATAGTCGGTTATACCGTAGTCGACAAGGCTGCGGCTGAATTGATTGAGCCGGGGCCATGGACGGCAGCCCGTTACGGGGTCTACGAAACAATACTCTCAGGCGTGGCTTATTGGCTCATTCTCAAAGGGCTGGGCCAACCCACAGGCGAGCCTAGCGGCTGGCAAGGCTGGAAATGGCCTAGCCTGGGAGCTATTGGGGTTTTTGGAGCCTATTGGCTCATTTTGTGGAGTTATCAGTTGAGTCCCCAAGCCAGCTATGTGGTGGCTTTGCGCCAGTTGAGTATCGTTATCGGGGTAGCCTTGGGAAGCATGCTCTTCCGGGAGCCGGCGCCGGCTTTACGGCTTAGCGCAGCAGTGGTGATTGCGGTAGGTGTAGCCGGGATTGTGCTGGTGGGTTGAAAGAATTTAGAGGAATTGCTGGCACTGAAAGTTCAGTGCCAGCAATTCCCCCAGGCTTGAGGGGATTTGAACCAATACGGTCCTATCAGTCTTGCTTGCGCTGGCGATACAGGCTGGGATCAACCGCCGTGACCATTTTTTCGAGGTTAAGGGCGTTGCCCAAAAATAGATTGACCCGCTCAAGCTGGGCACGAGGATTTTGCAGCAGTTGATTGTAATCTACATCAATCCGCTCGATGTGGGGCTGGCTATTGAGCCAGACATTGACCCGGCGTAGATGCTTCTCAAATAGCTGGCCCAGTTCGTCATCGCTGATTTTTTCTGGGTCTTCACCCCGGCGAATAAGCATTTCCCGTTGCGAGGCCAGAATTTCAGGCATCGCCCGACGCATGAGGATGACACGGTAGTTGTAATCAGTTGGCAAATGGGGCAATAAGATGGCAATCACCTTGACTGCCTTGCCGTGAGCTTCAGGCAGCCAGGCCGTATCGCCTTTAGGCAGTTGCTTGACCCGCTCAAATTCATAGTAGCCTTTAGGGTTATCGGTGTCGGCAGCTCTGATGTTATCGGTCAGCGGCAGCACCCCCCCGGCCTCAAGGACCTTCATCATCATGGATGTTCCTGAGCGGGGCAAACCCGACACAATCGTAATCGGTTTAGCCTCTTCTTTAGCGCCAAACAGGTGTTGAATGCGTTTTAACATGATGATTGGTAGTCGAGAACTTCGTGGAAATACTCTTTTAACCCAGATAAGGATAAGCCACAAAGGTCAAGAACTCAATAAATTTGTCATTCAGCACCAATTCATCCAGAATCTCAGCCGCTTCTCGAAAGCGCCCTGAGCTGCCCAACGAGGTCAGTTCCTCGGCCCGGATTTGTTTATACATCTCTTGAGTGAAAGACCGGCCATCGGCAAGCCTGGCTCCGTGGCAGAGCCATTGCCACAACTGGGCTCGAGAGATTTCGGCGGTGGCGGTATCTTCCATCAGGTTGTAAATAGCCGCTGCCCCGTTACCTTCCAGCCACGAATTGACATATTGCAGGGCTACGTTTACATTCAACCGCACCCCGGCCTCGGTGATCTGGCCGCCGGGCACTTTAATGTTGACCAAATCTTTGGCCGCAGTCTGCACATCTTCCCGTAGGCGCTCTTTTTGATGGGGTTTGTCACCCAGTTTGCGCTCAAAAATCTCCCAGGCCACCGGCACCAAATCCGGGTGAGCCACCCAGGTACCATCAAAACCGTCGCCGGACTCGCGCTCTTTATCCTCGCGGACCCGGGCCAGCGCCCGCTCGTTGACTTCGGCATCGCGCCGGCTAGGGATGAAGGCCGCCATGCCACCGATAGCATGCGCGCCGTGCTTGTGGCAGCTTTTGACCAGCAATTCGGTGTAAGCGCGCATAAAAGGCACGGTCATCGTCACCTGGGCCCGGTCGGGCAGCATAAACTCGGCCCGCCGGCTAAACTTTTTGATGACGCTAAAAATATAATCCCAGCGGCCCGCGTTCAAACCCGACATGTGCTCGCGCAGTTCGTACAGAATTTCTTC
>CAZRYD010000096.1:0-19436 GCA_964604225.1 uncultured Caldilineaceae bacterium | reverse complement strand
CCAGTTAGTTTCGCGGACCAACGCCTCGAACAGATCTGGCCACAGGCGGACGGTATCGGAGCGACCGGCAGCCCAATAGGGCCAGACTTTGTTGGCTTTACGCGGGTATTTCTCAATCCACTCTTGCAACCAGCCTGGATTCTGGAAAAACATCGAGTCGTGGATGACCACTGAGCCGACCCCATATTTGTTATCCAGGAAATTGAGTTCGTCAATCACCGCCTCAACCGGCTTGCGCCCCATGTTGGGGATGTAGGAATTTTCGTTGCAAAAGACACACTGCCAGGGGCAGACCCGGTTGGTCAAAATGGTCGCCACCGGAGCCGGTCCCCAACCACACTCCGGCTCCATCGGCCAGTTGAATTTTTTGGCAATGCGCCGGTGGGGCTTAGGCCAGAGGGTCCGGTCAAGCATGGGCCAATCGGCCATGGTCTTGGCCCC
This sequence comes from uncultured Caldilineaceae bacterium, assembly GCA_964604225.1. GTDB lineage: Bacteria > Chloroflexota > Anaerolineae > 4572-78 > J111 > DSQQ01. The sequence goes on along the minus strand of CAZRYD010000096.1, from coordinate 18,995 downwards.
GATGCCGACGATAACGCGCGGAAATGAGTGCGGGTCTTTGACCAGGTCCACAATCGTATTCTCGCCGGGTCCCTGGCAGATGCGGTCGAACTCTGCTACCCCAATCATCTCGTCCACGGCGACGGTGGCGTGCATGCCACCGGTCAGGATCATGCCGTTGGGGTTCACTTCCTTAAAAAGCTGGGCCGACTTGCGGGCCACCGGGAAGGTGTAGCTCCGCACATTCATAAGCATGGTCTCGTACCCTGTGAGTTGCTTTTGCAGCTCCGGCCACGAAGTAACCGCGCGGGTCGAGAGCAAATCGGTTTCAAGCCCATGCTGATGCAGAATGGTTCGCAAAAGCCCCAACCCGTGATCTTGCCACTGCTCATGCGGCCCATGGGGCTGGACCAAGTCGCCCAAATCGCCCAAATCTAACCACAGGATTTTCGACTTTTTACCCTTCTGTGGCCAAAAGTTAAACATCGCTTGTCTCCACTTATACCTTTTTAAACCCTCAAGGTCTTGCAGACCTTGAGGGTTTGAGGCAGCATCGAATTTTTACAAAATTGACTATAATAATTTTTCGATTCTACAACATTATCGGGTGCAAGGCAAAAACCCAACGCCAAGAGTCTTCCCAAAACATAAACTCCCTCAACCCCTAATCCCGATTTCCAATTTTCCCAATCAAAACCTCTCCACTATAACCCAACTCTCACCGCGAAACAAGCGAAGATCAGCTCAATAAAGTTAGGCTTTTTTGCTTAGCGTTAACTCGGTAAAAAAAGCGAAAAAGCCAGTTCAAATACGAACGGGCTTTCTCATCCTGGAGTGATAGAACTTGCTTTGTCCGCCATTTTGTCACCAAGCAAGCTTGGCGACTCCTATTTTGCTACTAATTTCGACTCACTCCTCATCGCCTGTCAAGGGCTGTCGCCCGGCAAAACCGGCCTCCATATCATGCCAAAACTTGATCTCCGGCTCATTATACTGCCAGCACAGGTAAACTTGCCGGCCGTGTATAATGGCCGGAAAATCGACCAAACCTTGTTCCAGACCTTTTAATTCGCAACCATAGCCCTGCAACTCGGCCATTAATTTTTCAAACTGTTTGAATAGTTCCAATAGTTCACCGGCTTTGCGGCTGCCACCATTACCGACAGCCTTTTCCAACACCGGCCAGACGTCGGGGCGCAGGTCCATGGCCTCCTGTCGAATAGCTTGCAGTCCCTCCATTATTATTCTAATCCGAGGCAGCAGCGCGTTAGCCTCAGCCACGGTGAAAATTTTGGTCATTGGCTACACCCCAAAAAGGAACTGAGGATTTTTTTCCTTTGGTTCCCTTAATTCCAGTGGATGGCAAAAAAAATCGCCCCCACCAAAAAATTCGTGAGGGCGATACAGGGGCAAAAAAATTAGTGGCCGCAGGGTGTGCCTTGTTCACCGGCAGCGGTGCGGAAAGAGCTACCACAGGCGCAAGACTGCACCGCGTTGGGGTTCTCAATGCGGAAGCCGCCGCCCATGAGGCTGTCAATATAATCTATTTCGGCGCCATCCAGATATTGAATGCTGCCCATATCTATCACAACCTTGACCCCATTCATATCAAATTCCTGATCGCCAAACTCGGCCCCCTCGGCAAAAGTCATCCCATATGATAGGCCAGAGCAGCCGCCGCCGGACACAAACACACGCAGAGCGTGATGGGTTAAGCCTTTTTCGGTCATAATACCTTGCAGCTTCTCAGCCGCTGACGGGGTTAATGTAATCATCTATACCTCCTGAATATTTTAGCCTGATTGATAAGATTAATCGTGCTGTAGATTACTGGCTATTTTACTTAGCGTCTCAACTTTTGTCAATATTTATAGTGAAATTCATAAAAATTCAGCTATTGACATGAACCTGTGGGCCGATTATAATAATTATGTTTATTTTCAGCTATTATTTAAACTAAATAGCTCGGTTAAACCGGGACCTCAGCAGGATTGGGTAAATTATGAGTGATCTACCACAAGTTTATGGAAAGTACGATTTGCTCTTCACACCGCAATTAATCTCCCGTCTACGCAATTTGCGTGGCGAAGAATGGGCCAAGTTTATTGACACCCTGTCAACGTTGCCCGAAACCCACCCTGATGCCCTGGCCTTCTGTATGATGATGATCCATCTGGGCAGTTGCCTGACCTGCGAGATGGACAGTTATCGGGCTCAACGCGGCTGTGCGGTCTGCGCCCAGCAAACCGTTATCAGCTTTAAGGGCAGCGACAAGCAGTTAATCAAACGCTACGAACACGCCCGCAACTTGTTCGACGAGCAGCAGAGCCATGCCGACTTAAAGAGGGCCGCCTGAGTTGTTGTCAGCCTGACCCCTTAGCCGTATGGACGGGTAAAAAGCTCACACCCTTTTATTGGGTGTGGGCTTTTTGGTTGGCCCGCAACCAGCATTGCTGGTATAATGGGACCCCATTCCAACCCCACAGGCGTGCGGACTGCCTGCCGTACCCCTAAATCTAGAGGAGTCAATGCTGACCTTAATCGAAAAAATCCTATTCGCCGTGGCCGTACTGGGCTCACTCTACCTCACCTACGTCACCTTCAGCCGTATGGTCAGGGTTGTATTGCGGGGCCAGGGCCGGCTGAACTTCGAAAACCTGCCCCAGCGCTTATGGACCGGCCTGGTCGCCCTCGTCAACCAGGGCCGCATCATCCGCCATCGCCCATTAACCTCCCTGTTTCACTTTGCTATTGCCTGGGGTTTTCTCTTTTATTTTCTGGTCAACGCCATCGACATCCTTGAAGGCTATCTGCCCGGCTTCCGCTTTTTGGGTGACACCCCGGCAGGCGGCCTGTACCGCCTTCTGGCCGATCTGCTCAGTATCGGCGTGCTGGCAGGGATGATTTACTTCCTGCTCCGCCGCTTTGGGGTCAAAACTCCCGCCTTGACCTACCACGACAACGTTAAGCTGCACCCTAAAGTGCCGACCGGCATCCCGCGCGATTCGCTCATCGTCGGCGGGTTCATCCTCGGCCACGTCGGCTTTCGCTTTCTGGGCGCGTCTTTTCTGGTCGCCCTGGAAGGTGGCGATGCCTGGCAGCCCTTTGCCAGCGCCGTCGCCGGGTTGTGGGCCGGTTTGTCGCCAGGGGCGCAAAGCTTGGGCTGGCATGTCAGTTGGTGGATCGCCCTCGGCCTGATTCTGGCCTTTCTGCCCTACTTTCCCTACACCAAGCACGCCCACCTTTTTGTCGGCCCCTTCAATTTTATGACCCGCCCACAGCGCCGCGCCCTGGGCACACTCGACCCGATTGATTTCAACGACGAGAGCATCGAGCAGTTCGGCGTGGCCCGCCTGACCGACCTACCCCAAACCCAGGTTGTCGACGCCTTTGCCTGTATCATGTGCAACCGCTGCCAGGATGCCTGCCCGGCCTACGTGACCGGCAAAGAGCTGTCCCCTTCGGCCCTGGAGATCAACAAGCGCTACCATATCAGGGACCAGATGAACGCTCTGGCCGCGGGCCAAGAAGACCCGCTGACCCTACTGGAATATGCCATCAGTGAGAGTGCGGTTTGGGCCTGTACCAGTTGCGGCGCGTGTGTGGAGGTCTGCCCGGTAGGCAACGAGCCGATGTTCGATATTCTGGCTATCCGCCGCGATCAGGTATTAATGAACAGCACCTTTCCGCACGAACTCAAGGGCGCTTTCACCGGCATGGAACGCAACGCCAACCCCTGGCAAATGGCCTCCGACCGGCTGGAGTGGGCTAAATCACTGCCGTTCAAAGTGCCGACCGTGGAGGATAACCCTGATTTTGACCTGCTCTACTGGGTCGGCTGCGCCGGCGCCTTTGACCCCAATGCCCAAGCCATCGCCCGGGCCATTGCTACCGTGCTCAACGCCGCCGGGGTCAATTTTGCCGTGCTGGGTAACAACGAAGCCTGCACCGGCGACGTGGCCCGGCGGGCTGGCAATGAATACCTCTTTTTTGAGCTGGCCCAGGCCAATATCGAACTGCTCAACTCGGTCGGGGCGGACCAAAAGCGCATTCTGGCCAGTTGCCCTCACTGCTTGCACACGCTTGGCAAGGAATACGCCGATTTCGGCGGCAATTATTCGGTGCTGCACCACACCCAACTGCTGACCGAATTGATCGGCAGCGGCAAATTGAAGCTCAGCCCCCCCCTTAAAGGGGGGGGGGTGGAAAAAGTCACCTTCCACGATCCTTGCTATCTGGGCCGGCACAACGGCATTTACGACGCCCCCCGCGAGGCGTTGGCTCAAGCCGGCCTGACTTTGCTGGAGATGGGTCGCCACAAAAATGACTCCTTTTGCTGCGGCGCGGGCGGGGCGCAAATGTGGAAAGAGGAGGAAAAGGGCGCCCAGGCGGTTAACGTCAACCGCTACGCCGAGGCCAAAGCCACCGGCGCAGACACGCTGGCCGTCGGCTGCCCCTTCTGTGCCCGCATGCTCAACGACGCCAACACCCAGGCCGGCGCGCCGCTGAAGGTCAAAGATGTGGCCGAGATTGTGGCGGAAGCGATTGCGTAAAGCGTAGTGCGTAATGCGTAACGAACGAGAATAAAGATTCCTTTCAGCTTCAACCATTACGTTTTACGCTTTACGTTTTACGGCTTTGTAATAGTTTCATGGATCAATCCAAGTCTCTAAATTCTGCACTCCACAACCCCCACCTACCCGGCGACTCGTTCCTCTGGCCAGGCGGTCCCATCGGGGTGCTGCTGTCACACGGCTGGAGTGCGACCACGGCAGAGGTTCGCCTGTTGGCCCAGCGCCTCCACGCCCAGGGCTATACGGTCTCCGGGCCGTTATTACCCGGCCATGGCGATACACCACAAGCGATGAACCGCTGCCGCTGGCAGGATTGGACCAGAGCGGTGGCCGAAGCCTACCAACGTCTCGCCGTTCAATGCGAGCGGGTCTTCGTTGGCGGGGAATCAATGGGCGCGCTGTTGGCCCTGTACATAGCCAGCCAGCAGCCGGAAACGGCCGGGATTTTGGCCTACGCTCCGGCTTTGCGCCTTCCCCGCGTAACCACGCTCAAGGCCCGCTTGGTGGTGCCTTTCGTGCGTACCGTGCCCAAACGCACGCTCCATTACGATGCTGATGGTCAATGGCAGGGCTACAAAGTCAACCCCGTTGCCGCCTTTCTGCAATTGATCCACTTGCAGCGTGAGGTACGTCGCCGCCTGCCGGCCATCCACCAACCCCTGCTGATTGTGCAGGGCCGCCTGGACACGGTGATTGACCTGAGCAGCGTGGGCCAGCTTTACCGCGAGATTGGCTCCCCGGTTAAAGAACTGCACTGGCTAGAACACTCCGGCCACCTGGCCATCCTCGACCACGAAGCCGAACAGGTCACCACGTTGACGCTGCGCTTTATGGAACGCTGCCTGGATACCTTAACCAGGTAGGGCAGACTGTTTTTTCTAACCATTCTCCTGCGAAATACCTCTTGTTTCTCGGTTCAAGTTCGACTATACTGCCATTTGAGAGATAATTCACCAACAACCAACAATGACGCCAATTGACACTTGACTGCATCAAGCCTACAATCGCAGCAAATGTTACCTACCCAAACGGTGATTGAAACAGTGGAAGACGGACCTGCATCACGTAGCTGGGGACTGATGTCCCGCCGCTCGCCTGCCAACCAACTGATCAACTAGCCCCGCTGGCAGGCTCCGCCCCCGCCTCCGGGAGCATAGTCATATCTCGGAGGTGCCTCATGGAAACCCCTATTTTAAATCATGTCCTGGTTCAATTGCAGGCCGCCCTGGAACGGGACGACCTGGCCGGGGCAGCCAACGTCATCAAGGCCCTGCGCCCCCCGGATCAAGCCGACCTCTTTGCCGAACTGGACGAGGAAGATCAGGTCGCCCTATTGCCCGAACTGCCGCCCGCCGACTCCGCCGACATTCTGGAAGAATTGTACGATGAGGACGCCGCCGAGTTAGTCGCGGCCCTGCCTACCGACACGGCCATCCGCATTGTAGATCAGATGGAGCCGGACGAAGCCGCCGACCTGCTGAGCGAACTGGAGCCGGAGCATGCCCAAGCCGTGCTGGCCGGTCTCGATGACCCCGACGAGATCCATCCCCTGCTCCTTCACCCCGACGACAGCGCCGGCGGCCTGATGACCTCCGAATTTCTGGCCTTGCGCCGCCGCATGACCACCGCCGAAGCCCTCCAGGCCATCCACGATTGGCAGCCCGACACGGAAACCAGCTACTATCTCTTTGTGGTGGATCGCTATGGTCACCTGTCCGGCGTGGTCAACATGCGCCAGCTCATCGTGGCCAAGCCCACCGCCCCGCTCATGGAAATTATGGACCCGGAGGTCATCTCCGTACCGGTCGGCACCGACCAGGAAGAGTGCGCCCACATTATGGCCCGCTACGACCTGGGCGCGCTGCCGGTGGTGGACGAAAATAACAAGCTGTTGGGGGTCATCACCATTGACGACGTGGTGGACGTGCTGGAAGAGGAAGCGACCGAAGACATCCAACGCCTGGGTGGGGCCGAACCGTTGGAGCGCTCGTATCTCAACACCGGCGTTTTTACCATCACCCGCAAGCGCCTCGGCTGGCTATTACTGCTCTTTATCACCGAAAGTCTGACCGGCACGGTGCTGCGTCACTTTGAGAATGAGTTACAGTCGGCCGTGGCTCTGGCCTTTTTTGTGCCGCTGTTGATTGGCACTGGCGGCAACGCCGGCTCACAAACGACCAGCACCGTCATCCGCGCTCTGGCGGTCGGCGACGTTCAACTGCGTGATGTGTGGCGGGCCTTCTGGCATGAGTTACGCACCGGGGCCATGCTCGGCCTGTGCATGGGCCTGGTGGCTTATATCCGCGCGCTTACCTGGGGCACCGGTCAGGCCCTGGCCCTGACTGTCTCGATTGCCATTTTTGCCATCGTGCTCTGGGCCAATACCCTTGGCTCGTTATTACCGCTGCTGGCGGCCAAACTCAAAATTGACCCCACCGTCGTCTCCGGCCCGGCTATGAGCACCCTGGTCGACGCGACCGGCCTGTTTATCTATTTTACAATAGCCGGTTTAATTTTGGGGCTGGGATAGCAGGTTGGCCAGGGCTTACCCAACTGAAAACTATTTTTACGGGTTTAAATTTGCCTCTCCTGACAAATTCTTCATAATTAGTATGGAGAGAGAGGTTGTCTAAGGTACTATTAGCCAAATAGGACCTAAATGTAATACCTTTCAAATAACGTAGTGGGCGGGCGCAAGGCCCTATACTACAGCCTTATTTGAGAAGTATTGGACCTAAATGAATTTTTCGTGGTGCACGTTATCAATAAATGCTCAAGCACTACAATCAGGCCGAGTGATATGAGGCCATCTTAATAAACGCCTACACCTAAACTGGCGAGCCACTTATTTCCAAATCTCCACAAGGGCCTGACTTGATTTGTTGCGTCTTGTTGTCAACTCAGAAGCGCAGCCTGACAAGTCACTACAAGCGCGGCTGGTAGCTGGTACCTCAATACCTACCTTAAAACCTCTCCGTTGCCTCCAATTTAATCCTGGTGAGATCAGTATGGCTACTGATGTACATTCTCGCGAACAACGCCTGCGCAAGCAAGCCGAATTACAATCGCTCTACTTGAATTTAGCTAACTTGAGGAAGCAAGAGGCCTCGTATATCGAGGCTTCGGCTGGCCTGCCAGAGTTGCTTAGCCACCAGATCAACGAGTTACGCCAGGAGATTAGAGGGGTTGAAGACGAACTGCTGGCCCTTAACGACGAGTCAATTCAAACTCCGGCTCGCCAATTTTATCGCGAAGCCTTTGAGGTTGAGTTAGCCGGAGATTATGATAAAGCCATCAAACTGTACAAAAATGCTTCTCACTATAACCATCCCGATGCCGGGGTAGCGATCCGCAGCGTTCGATATAACCGTAAAGTTGCCAAAAATAAAGCCGGTGGACTCGCCAAAACCTGGAGCAGCCCAGCCACCAATCAAATCAGAAATCGAGCGTTGATGGGGCTGGCCGCCCTGCTTATTCTCATTTTGGTGGCCCTCTTTCTCATTACTGGCCGACTCTTCTCATCGCCCCCAGAAGCTGCCTCGGCTGAGCCGACGTCTAGTCCGACCCCACCTGCTGTCATCCTGATTGTGCCCGACACAGCCACGCCTATCCCTACCCCAACCTTCACCGCCACCCCGACTCCCCTCCCAACCGCTACCCCTCGTCCGACGCTAACCACAGAGCCGCTGCCGACAGAGACGCTCACCCCAGTCCCAACTCTCCGGCCTGCGCCCAAAATTATCGAGCCGGCCAATAATTTGGTCTGGCGGGATGGAGCCATTGTCTTTGAATTTGAAACGGTCGACCTAGCCTATGATGAGTTATACTGTTTGAATACTCTGAGAGGGTTTGACCAGAATAACACCGAAAACTGGAGTTTCCCCCCAACCGGCAGCAAACAGCCGGCCATTCCCATTGAGGCTAACGTGATTCGGGTGGCCAAAGCCCAGAATATGCGTTGTATCGTCTGGTCGGCCAGTATCGGCAAAGGTTCCTGTGAGAATATTATCAGCCAGAGTACCGAAGAACGAGTCATCGGCCTGCCACAACCCTGCCGCTTTAAGTAAACTAAACCGGAGCCCCTGTTTCAAAATCCTGGAGACCTTGCCAGGATTTTTTTATTTTTCAGCCTTAAAAATCAGCAATTTCATTCTGGCATCTACTATATATTGTGTTATAATGAGGAAAAACCCCTATATATTGAAATGCCCTACCTCAATAACTTACCATAACATTTGAACCTGTCAGACCTCTGTGGTAAAATTAAATTGTCATAATGTTTGGAGGTTTATGGAAGCTCTGAAAGAACGCATCCGGCGAGAAGGTAAAAATCTTGGCCGTGGCATTCTCAAAGTGGATAGCTTTATCAATCATCAGGTTGACCCAGCCTTGATGTTAGCCGTAGGCGGCGCTCTGGCCGCTCATTTTGGCGCTTTGGGCATCACCAAAGTGCTCACCGCCGAAATTTCCGGCATCGCCCCAGCCCTGACCACCGCCCTGGCCCTGGGCGTGCCGGTAGTTTATGGCCGCAAAACCAAGCCGATTACCATGCCTGAGTCGGTTTACGTGGCCAGCGCCCCTTCCCACACCAAAGGCCAAAATGTCGAGCTTATGGTCTCGCCCGAATTTTTGAGCAGCCAGGATAAGGTCCTGATTATTGACGATTTTCTGGCCACCGGCGACACGATTTTAGCCCTGGTGCGCCTGGCCCAAAGTGCCGGCGCTGAAGTCATCGGCGTGGGCGCAGTCATTGAGAAATCTTTTGAAGGGGGTCGAGCCAAACTGGAGGCGATGGGTTTACGTGTCCGCTCCTTGGCGGTCATCACCCAAATGACCGACGATGAGATTATTTTCGCCGAAGGAACATCGCCATGACCGCGCCGCCTGAGGCCGTGGTTATCCTTGATTTTGGTTCGCAGTACAGCCAACTCATCGCCCGCCGGGTGCGCGAACTGGAAGTCTACTGCGAGTTGATCCCGTACAATGCTCCCGCCCCAGAAATTACCCGGCTCAATCCTCTGGGCTATATTCTATCGGGCGGGCCGGCCAGTGTGTACGCCACCGCTGCGCCCCATCTGCCGGATTTTATTTTAAAAAGCCAAAAACCGGTCCTGGGCATCTGCTATGGCATGCAATTATTGGCCTATCACCTGGGCGGCCAGGTTGACCCAGGCCACGAGCGCGAATATGGCCCGGCCGAAATTGAACTCACCGACCCGAATAGCCCACTTTTCGCCGATCTTCAATCGCCAGGCTCTAATCTACAGGTCTGGATGAGCCACGGCGACCGGGTGACCCACCTGCCGGCAGGTTTCCATACCCTGGCCCAATCCGCCAATTCTCCCCAGGCCGCCATCGGCGACCCGGTGCGGGGGTTGTACGGTCTTCAATTTCACCCCGAAGTCACCCACACCTCCCAGGGCAAAGAACTCCTGCGGGCTTTTTTGTACCAGGTCTGTGGCTGTCGCGGCGGCTGGACGCCCGGCAATTTCATCGAAGCCAGCATCGGCCAGATTCAAGCCCAGGTGGGCGCAGGCAAAGTGGTTTGCGGGTTGTCCGGCGGGGTTGACTCGTCAGTGGTAGCGGCGCTGCTGCACCGGGCCATTGGGGACCAACTGACCTGTATTTTTGTCAACAATGGGCTGCTGCGCCAAAACGAGCCGGAACAGGTGGTCCAGACCTTTGAAAAAGAGCTGCACGCCCGGCTGGTCGCCGTTGACGCCACCGAGGATTTTTTAAGCGCCCTGGCTGGTGTGACCGACCCGGAAGCCAAGCGCAAAATAATCGGCGAGAAGTTTGTGCGCATTTTTGAGGCTGAAGCGCGCCGGCTCGGTCAGGTAGACTTTCTGGCCCAGGGGACCCTTTACCCGGATATCATCGAAAGCGCCAGCCGCAGCCAGCAGGCCGTAGCCGCCAAGATCAAAACGCATCACAACGTCGGCGGGCTGCCTGAAGATATGCAATTTCAACTGGTCGAGCCGCTGCGTTATCTCTTCAAGGATGAGGTCCGGGCGGTCGGCGAGGCGCTAGGGCTACCTCGGCAGATGGTCTGGCGACACCCTTTCCCCGGCCCCGGCCTGGCTGTACGCGTGTTGGGTGAAGTTACCTGGGAACGATTGGAAACGCTTCGCGCCGCCGACGCCATTCTGATTGGCGAGTTACGCGCCAGCGGTTGGTATGACCGTACCGCCCAGGCTTTCGCCGTACTGCTGCCGGTGCAGAGCGTGGGGGTGATGGGCGATTACCGCACCTATGCCGATGTTATCGCCATCCGCGCCGTCACCACCGACGATTTTATGACCGCCGATTGGGCCCGGCTGCCCACAGATTTGCTGGTCCGGGTCAGCAACCGGATTGTCAACGAAGTACCCGGCGTTAACCGGGTTGTTTATGATATTAGCAGCAAACCACCGGCAACGATTGAGTGGGAGTAAGGATTTACGATTTTAGACTTTGGATTTTAGCTCAAGTAGCAAGGTAGCAGGTAGCAAATCGTCAAAAGCCTGCTACCTGCTACTCTGCTACCTGTTTTAGTAAGGGAGGTATCTATGACCGCCGAATTTACAACCGTCATTGGCCAGCTTTACATTGTGGAAGGAAATTGGCGCGGCGATGCGCCCAACCAGGTGGCCGTGCGCGAGCCAAAATCGGCGGGAGCGCCCGGCGCTGGCAAGGGCGATTTATTTGTGCTGACCCAGGTAGCCGGCGCCAAATCTGATTACAAGGCGCTGGAGCAAAAGCTGACCGGCCTTATTCGCGACACCTATTATCTGGATCATGGCTCGGTGACCGCCAGTTTGCGCCGGGCCTTGCAGGCCGCCGGGGATCAACTCTACCACCGCAACGCCCGGGTCGATGTGGCTGACCGCGTTGTGGCCGGAGTGGTGGCCGTGGTCATGAGTGGAGAGGACGCCTTTATCGCTCAAGTTGGACCGGCAGCCCTCTTTGCCGTGCTGGGCGATCATATTCAGCGCTACCCGGCTCAATCGGTCTGGCTGGATGAGGCCCTCCCGCCCCGCCCAAGCCAGGGGCGTAACCGCGCCGACGAGGTAAACGAGTCGGCTTTGGGCATCAGCGCCATCATCGAGCCAAATCTTTACCATCTGCGGGTTAGCCCGCAGGACATGCTGGTGCTGGCCGACAGCGGGCTGGCCGGTCAACTGCCCCTAAACGATGTGGTCAAGGCAGTGGCCGGGCGCAATATCAAAACAGCGATCAAAAATCTAGGGCAGATCGCCCAGGCCAGCAACTGTTCAGCCCTGACGCTTATGGTGGTTGAAGAAACGGCCTCGGGTTTTGGTTCTTTCTTAAAAAAGAGCGCCTCTGGGCCCCAACGCAAAACCTCAGCCGCATCGCCGGCAGTCGAGCTTGAACCGGCGCTGGAAACGGTTGCCGAGGCCCAACCGGCTTTTGAAAACAAGACCAAATCAAGCTTCCCACCCAAAGTGGAGTGGCTGGGTATGTTTTCCAAGAAGCCGGCCCCGGCCGAAGAAGAAATCGAGGCCGACGAAGCAGACTACAACGCCTTCCCCGAAGCGGACGATGACACCCCAGCCCCACAAAAAATCAGGGAACCTGAACGCAGCGCCCCTGCCTCCAAAGAAACCTACCGGGCTGAGGAGAAGATGAGACGAGAAGCCAAGGTGATGGCCTCGGTGGCCCGTGGTTCAAACTTTGAGCCTGAGTTACGACGCACTCACCCGGCGGAGCGATCGCTGTCGCCGGGCCAAATTTTGCGCTGGTTGGGTGTGGTTATTTTACTCCCGCTGGCCTTGTTGGGACGCGGGGTTAGCGCCTTGCTTAACTTGGGATCAGGTGAGGCTGGCGGCCACACGCCCCGTGTGGCTGGCGCCCAGGCATATCGGTCAGAACCGGTCAGGCCGGTGTCGTGGAAGTTGCTGCTTTATGTGGCCCTGGCTATTCCCCTCTTGGTCGCGCTCATTGTCGGGGTGATTTATTGGCAAAAGGGCCGGCAGCGCGAGGCTGAGTACACCCAATTCTTAACCGGGGCCCAAAACAAATTCCAACAAGCCCAAACTGCCGATCCGGGGACTGCCCTGGGGCTGATGAACGAGGCCGAAACGCTGCTGGTTGAGGCCGAAAAAATCAAGAGCGGCCAGCCGGAAATAGCCGAGCTACGTCAAAAAATGGCCGAGCAGACGGATAAAGTGGGCAATGCACAGCGCTTGTATTATCTGCCGCAACTGCGCCAATACACCGACGAGGGCACCAATCTCAAAAGTGTTTTAGTGCAGGGGGTCGAACTATACGTGTTAGACGCCGGGACCGACCGTATTTTCCACCATCGTCTGGACGATTTAGGGGAGGCGCTGCTGCCGGATGATGAGTCGCTCCTGGTTGTGTCGCGTGGACAGGCTGTGGAAAAGGTGAATGTCGGTGACTTGCTGGCGATGACCTGGATGCCGGCCGGCGGTAATCGGCAAACCAGCGATCTGATCGTGTTGAATAGCACCGGCCTGTTGGAATACAACGCTAGTTGGGGCATTACCACCTCGGCCCTGGCGACTCCTGCCACGCCGTTTGGTCTGCCGGCAGCGGTGGACAGCTTTTTTGGCAATTTCTATGTCTTGGACCCTCAGGCTAACAAACTGTGGCGCTACCTGCCCACCGCCGATGGTTACAGCGCCACCCCGGAAAGTTATTTTCCGGCCGAGCAAGCCATTGATCTGACGAACGCCGTTGACCTGGCCATTGACGGAGCCGTTTACGTTCTTTACCGAGATGGCCGGATCAGCAAGTTCGAAGGCGGCCAGCCGGTCGCGTTTAATCTCACCGGGCTGGACAAACCCTTGAGCAATCCGGTTTCGATCTTCACTGCGCCCAATGAGTCGGTCCAACACATTTATGTGGCGGATACCGGCAACCGGCGGGTGGTGCAGTTAAACAAAGACGGCAGCTTTGTCCGCCAGTTCAAACCCCGTGAAGGCGAAGGCGTATCTTTTGCCAACTTACAGGATATTTTTGTGGATGAAATCGGGGGAAGATTATACGTTTTGGATAGCAACGGCCTTTACGTAGGCAATATTCCTAACCAGTAAATTCAGCTCCGGCATAGACGATTTATGATTGAAACGACTCTCACCGTCAAGCACAAACTTGGACTTCACGCCCGGCCGGCGGCCTTGTTTGTCCAAACCGCCAGCAGATTTGGCTCAAAAATCAGTGTGACCAACCTGACCCGCCAGAACAAATCGGCCGATGCCAAAAGTATTTTGGCGGTCCTGACCATCGGCGTGGCCCAAAACCACACCATAACCCTCACCGCCGAGGGCCCCGACGCCGCAGTCGCCATTGCGACCCTGAGCGAACTGATCGAAAGCAATTTCGGTGAAGCTTAAAACGGGCGCTGATTTTTTATTATGGCAGCAGATACTCCAATTCTTTCAATCTGGCTCGCACCGCTTTTTCTTTGCTGGCGGGAATAACCAGCGTTCTTTTATCAATCAAAGTGCAATATTTCTGCAAAATCGGATCGGTGGCAGCCAGTTCAGCCAGGTCGGCTGATTTGGCTTTGATAAATAAAGCATTTTCGCCTTTTTTAAAAGCCTGGGTATTTGTGTTGAGCCGCTCCAACCAGGCTAACACTTGCGGGGGCAGCGGCCCGGCATGGCGTTTCTGCAAAAAATCGGCCAAAAGCTCCAAAGCCTGACCTTCCTCAAGCGAGGTTAAGAGGCGCTGCGTGTCCAGCCGATAACTGCCGTTGCCAGCCGGCACAGCCAATTGCTCCAGATAACTGCGATTGTTGGGGGTCAGTTCAGCGGGATTGGTAATGGTCAAGACCAAATTGGCCGAAATGGTAAAAAGGGCTTGATCGAGCGGCCTTGAAGGCGCGTATTCGCCCGCCTGTCCCAACAAAAATGCCCCCAGGGGATTGATCCGAAAATATTTGAGGCCGTCGTAGAGGCTAAAAATTTCGTCGGTAAAAGGCGAACTGACCCTGGACCGAGCGTCTTCAGGGTGGGTGTAAAGCAAATCCAGCGCGCCGATACTGCCCAGATACTCCCACAACACCACCTTAATGTACGACCCTTTGACCACCGGCCAATAGACTTCCCCGTAGAGTGCCCCGTATTCCTTATCGCCCACGTAAAGGTTACTATAGACAGTTTTCTCCACTTCAAAATCAAAATGCCAGATTTTGGTCGCCCGGTAGAAATCCTCCAGGTCAATCCAAACGCCGACCGGACACCAGGACAAAGCCTCGATGATGGCCTCGCGCCGGGAAGCAGGCGGGGTCAAAACGGTGCTGCGCGACTTTTGCCCTTTAATGGCTGAAACTCGGCTCAATTCGTCAAACCAACCCTCACGAGTCCAGGTTTCAAAGGCTTCCAGCAAAATTTCGATGTCCTGGCTCTGATAAAATTCCTGGCCGCTTGGGTTTAATTGTAATTTGTTTTGCCGCCCGGTTTTGACCAGGCCGGCCCCGCGTGCAAACACATCCAACCCAAATGGGCGGATGGTTTGATTGGCCCGAAATTTCTCAGTCGGGGCCAGGGGCAAGAAATCCTCTTGCAATAAGCTGGCCAGGATTTGCTTGATACTGGCGACAGGCGCCCTGCCCGAAACATCGGAGCCGATTTTGCCCTCATTGACCAGCCGCAGATAGGCCAACAGGTCATGCAGTCCGGCCTGCTCCGTTTCGGCGCAAATCAGATCAACCGGCTTGCGGTAGCGGCCCATAACTGTTTTGGGTGCATCAGGCCGGCCTTCTAGCTGAAACTTATCCGGCGGCGGCACCAGATTTTCCAACAGCGGCATCAGATCCGAGGGTAAAATGGGGTTGGCGGCATTGAAGGTGTAATACGGCTGGGGGGCGTACAAAAACAAATCCAACAGAATGGGTTTGACTTCCCACGACCACTTGCTCTGGGGGCGTTCGGGCAAAGCGCCGTACTGGGCCACAAAAGCCGTGGCATTGAACTCGCCGTCATTATGGTAGGCCGCCGCCACCGCCTTTTTGGACAAATCGTCCAACTGCTGCCACAGTTTCTCCAGTGAAGCCGGGGTCATGACCACCTTGTGAATGCAGCGCACCAGATCATCTTTGCGGGTATAACTGGAACAGCCGCACAAGCCGGCCAGCCGTTTTAAAATGTCGTTGGTGTGTTGATAGAGAATCTCAGATAGTTCCATTTTTGCTCATAGGGTTGAAGGTTGGAAAGTTAAATATTCAACGCATATTCAACGGTTTGATCTAATGACATCGCTCGCCCTTCGGCCCAAGCAGCGGCCCAGGCTACCGGGTCAAGACCAGCGCGGACTTGTTCGATATATTGCTCCAGGCGGGTGCGGTGAGCAGCGCTAAACGACAAACCGCTGGTCTGGCGTAGCGCCTCGACCGCTCCCCAAATCCGAGCAGCTCGCTGCATATCACTGGGGCTGCGGTCCGGCGCGGTACCGATGACAGCAGCAATATAGGCCAGCAGCAAAGTCAGCGAGCGAACATGCTTAAACTCCCCACCCAAGGCCAGGCCTTCGGTGAGCCAAGCCAGGGCTTGTGGATAGTTACCCTGAACCAGGGCAATTTCACCCAAGTTTTGCCGCAACAAGACGTACTGAAGATATGACCTCAACGTTTGTTCCAGGGCCACGCCCTCTTTCAGGGCCACGCCCTCCCGGCACAACGCTTCAGCGCGGGCGTAATCCCCCTGCGCCAGAGCTGCCTCACCCAACCCCAGGAGCGCTCCCTCGATATCTGCGGTAGTCCCCAATTCTCGACTCAAGGCCAGACTTTCGTTGAGCAAAGGTATAGCCTGGTCGTAGTCGCCCTGTTCGATGGCTACGCGAGCCAAAAGCTGTTGCGTACAGGCAATCAGGTCAGGCAGTTCGGCTCTGCGGCTCAGGTCCAGGGCCTCACTTAAGAAGGCCCAGCCGCCGGCAAAATCGCCCAGTTGCCAATGCAGTGCGCTACAGTCAATCCGGGCGTCAATCCGTAGTACCGGGTCAAGTCCCTCGTGGTCAAGAGCCAGGGCCGCGTTCAACCAGCGCTGTCCTTCACGTTGGTAGCCATTGGATTCCCAGAACCAGCGCAAGATTGAACTTAAGCGCAGAATAGGTTCCGCCTCTCGTTGATCCATAAACCTTTGCAGAGCGGCCCGCAGATTATCGTGCTCCGGCCCCATCCGGGCCAGCCAGGCGGCTTTATCCTCCCCTATATCCTGGGCCAGAGCCGAGTAATAATTGGCATGTCGCTGCTGAAGTTCAGCCAGTTCCCCTGCATCATCCAGACGTTCCAGGGCGTAGGCGCGAATCATTTCCAGCATGGTAAAGCGTAGTTCAGCCGTACCATTTGTTTCTTGCCGTAGGAGACTCTGTTCAACCAGAGGGGTCAAGTCGGCCAAACCCGTCACCCTGCAAACGACGATGGCGGCGGCCTCGGTACACCCTCCGACAAACACACCTAGCTGCCAAAATAGCTTCTGGCTGGCCTCGTCCAATAAGTGATAACTCCAGCCAATGGCGGCATGCAGGGTCTGCTGCCGTGCTGGCAGATCGCGTGGCCCGTTACTCAGAAGAGGCAAAGGATTAGCCGCCTCGCTATCGAGTTGGGCCACGAGCTGATGGGGGGTGAACTGGCGCATACGTGCCGCCGCCAGTTCGATGGCCAGCGGCAGCCCATCGAGCCGGGTACAGAGGTTCAAAATCGCCGGCGCGTTGGCCGCAGTGAGGGCGAAGTCCGGCTTAAACGCCTGGACCCGCATGACAAACAGGCGAATGGCCTCATATTCCAGCAGCTTTTCCGCCGACAGATCAGCCGCCCGATCAGGCAAGACAAAAGGTTCGACGGTGATCTCGTATTCACCCCGGATATGGAGCGGGATACGGCTTGTGGTCAGCACTTTGATCCGTTCACAGGCCGTCAGCAACTCCGCAATCTGAGGCGCGGCTTCGACTACCTGCTCGAAATTGTCCAACACTAACAGCATACTTTTGTTACTCAGGCCAATTTGGAGACGCTCCAGCAGCGGCTGCGGCCCCGCTTCCATATAGCCAAGCACTCGGGCCAGCGTCGGCACAACCAGATACGGCTCGCCGAGGGGCGCCAGCGGGACAAACCAGACTCCATCGGAGAACTGCCGGCGCAACTCCGACGCAACCTGAATACCCAGGCGAGTTTTACCTACGCCTGGTGGTCCGGTCATAGTGACCAACCGCACGTCAGGCCGCTCAAGATAGCGTTGGATCGTAGCTATTTCAGCCGCGCGGCCAATCAGCGGCGTCAACGGGGCAGGGAGATTGGTTGGCACACTTAGAGCCGAGGCTTCGCCGCGAGCCAGACTAAAGAACCGTTCTTGCTCTAATATAGGGATAACCAGATATTTAGCCAGCAATTCGACCATCTGTTTAGAAGGCCGGCGACGGCCTTCCTCGATCTTTTGAATGGTAACTACCGCGCAGCCGACCTGTCGGGCCAAGTCGCTCTGGGTAAGATCGAGCGCCCTGCGGCGCTGTTTGATCCAATGGCCAAAGGATATTTCCATGCTCATCAATACGATACGTCGTCCATTTTTTGTACGACTCATGGTACGACTAAACCCATTGACTGTCCAATCCAGGTGTGATTTAATAGACCCAAGATACGATAATACTATTTTTATTGAATAATGTTTAAATTATTATCACCATAGCGAAAGGAAGTATGAGTCTTGACAACCCAAAGTAAAGTTAGCAGTCTAATCGAAGTTGCCCCGCAGCACCATTTTAGTTGGCCGATGACCCTGGCCATCTTGATGCTGGGGCTACTGTTGGGCGTACTCGCCAGCAATTTGTTCACAGCCTCAACAATCGGTGTGTCTGAGGCTCCACAGAGGGTCCGCCCCAATCTGACGGATCTGGCTAAAGAGGATGCCCTGACAGTATACCGCCAAAGCGAGCGAACTCTCGTCCCGTACACGAGCTTGCATCTCAACGAGGAGGGCCTGGCTCAGTACCATCAGAGCGAGTGGGGAAACAGGGCGGATATGAGCGTGTCCATCACTGCGAACGAGATTAATACCCGGCAACACGATCGAGAGTATGGTCTGGCTGCCTTTGGTGTGACCGGAACTGAGACCCGCATCTTAGCCTGGCCGCCGCGTCCGACCCCATTTTATCCCGTCGAAGCTGAAGCTGGTCTGGCGGTGTATCATCAAAGTGAATGGGGGCTTGCTCTGAATAAGGCCGAGGCCGATGAAGACATCGGTTTGATGGAGTTCTCCAGCGTACCGAATAGTGAATGGGGGCTTGCTCTGAATAAGGCCGAGGCCGATGAAGACATCGGTTTGATGGAGTTCTCCAGCGTACCGAATAGTGAATGGGGGCTTGCTCTGAATAAGGCCGAGGCCGATGAAGACATCGGTTTGATGGAGTTCTCCAGCGTACCGAATAGTGAATGGGGGCTTGCTCTGAATAAGGCCGAGGCCGATGAAGACATCGGTTTGA
>CAZRYD010000095.1:0-19519 GCA_964604225.1 uncultured Caldilineaceae bacterium | reverse complement strand
GGATTTTTCGCTCCCTGCGGTCGCTCAAAATGACATACGAGCGAAAGTCCTGGTTAAATGTGACGCATCTGGTTTGTGGATGCGTCGCATTTGAGTTTTTACCCAAGCACTTCTTGCAAGGCCGCCAAAGCTGCTTCGTAATTGGGGTGCTGGGAGATTTCCGGCACGTATTCGACGTAGCGGATGACGCCGTCGGGGTCAACGATGAAAATGGATCGCTGCTCCACCCGCACCTCTTTAACGTGGGTACCGTAGGCGTCGCCAAAAGACATGTGGCGGTAATCCGACAGCATCTTCAGCCGGTCCACCCCGGCGGCCTCGCACCAGTTGGCCTGGGCCACCGGCAAATCAACACTAACGGTATAGGCGGCCACTTTATCGCCGTATTGGGCCAGTTCCTCATTGAAGCGCTTGGTCTGGGCGTCGCAGATGCGGGTGTTGAGGGAGGGCACCACGTTGAACAACCGCACGGTGGGGGGGGTATCGGCCAGGCTAAAGGTCTCGGTTGAGAATAAACCGGTGGCCAGTTCAAAATCGGGAGCCTTGTCGCCGGGCTTGAGTTTGGACCCCAGCACAGTCAGGGGTTTGCCTCGGTGGGTTACCTCTCCGGGTCGTTCAGTCATAAATTAAACATTCTCCTTTGTGATGGTCTCGTTTAAGTGAAGACTATTTTTATAATAGTTATTATCTTTATTATAGTAAAGATGAATTTTTTGGCAAAATGAGTGAGGCCCCTGGACTGATCACGCTTCAGAAAAATTGTAGAGGTAGCGCCTCGTGCCTACCCCTGCCGGGCGACCACAAGGGTTCGCTCCTACTTGTTGAGCCGGGCGGCCGCGGCTTCGTCCACAAACCAGTGCAAGTCGCCGGCGCTGGGCTGGACCAGGTGGGCAGGTAGGGTCGAATCGGCGGCCAATACCTGCGCTAAAATATCGGCTTTGCCGGCCCCGGCGGTGATGAAAGCCACCTGCCGGGCATGGTTGAGCACCGGCAGGGTCAGGGTGAGGCGCTGTGGTGGCGGTTTGGGCGAGTCAAAGATGGGGGCGACCCAGCGCTCGGTTTCCTGGAGGAGCGGATGGCCGGGAAACAAAGAGGCCGTGTGCCCATCTTCACCCAGGCCGAGCAGGATGAGGTCGAAGCGGGGCAGAGCGGGGGGGTGAAGGGCAAAGATTTGAGCCAGAGTCGCTTGGTAGGCGGCGGCGGCCTGGGCGGGGTCGAGCGTGGTGTTGGGGTTGTATATTTGGCTTGAAGGAATCGGCGCATGAGCAAAGAGATATGCCTGGGCCACAAAATGGTTGCTGTCGGGGTGGGTTGGGGGCACGCAGCGCTCGTCGGCCCAAAAAACGTGCCAGGCCGACCAGTCAAGCGGCTGAGCCGTCAGCGCCGGGCCAAGCAGTTTTGGCAGCGAGCCACCGGACAGGGCTACGCTGAAGCGCCCGCGAGCGGCAATCGCTGCCGCCGAGACCTGGGCCACGTAGGCCGCAGCGGCCTGGCCCAATTGCTGGGAAGTGGAGCAAAGGTGGAGGTTCACTCCTTACTCCCGGTTCTCTGCTGACACGCCGCAGCCATACAGCCACTCGCGGCCATCGGCTTTGATAAAATCCTCGGCTTTGCTGGGGCCCCAGGTGCCCGACTCGTAGAAGGCCAGGAAGGGCGCCTGTTTGCTTTGCCAGCCTTGTAGAATCGGGTCAATCAAGCCCCAGGCTAATTCAATTTCATCGCTGCGGGTAAAGAGCGCGGCATCGCCCTGCAAGGCGTCCAAAATGAGCCGTTCGTAGGCGTCGGGCAGGGTGTTTTTGCCAAAATCTTGCTCGTACAAAAAGGTCATCTCCACGGAGCGGGTCCGCATGCCCGCGCCGGGCAGCTTGGTTTCAAAACTCAACTGCATGCCCTCGTTAGGTTGCAGGCACAGGCTGAGCCGGTTGGGAGGCAATTGTTCGTCCTGAGGGAGGGGAAACATCAAGTGGGGCACGTGGCGGAATTGAATCGAGATTTCGCTGACTTTGTCGGTTAAGGCTTTGCCGGAGCGCAGGTAAAAGGGCACATTGCGCCAGCGCCAGTTGTCAATGTACAACTTGAGTGCGGCGTAGGTGGCCGTTTCGGTGCCACGGGCCACGCCTTTTTCGTCGCGATAACTGCGATATTGAGCGCGCACGGTATAATCGGCCACATCTTCTGGCTTGATCCGGCGGACGGCTTTGAGTACTTTGACTTTTTCATCGCGCAGAGAGGTGGCGTTGAATTCGGCGGGCGGCTCCATGGCGGTGAGGGTGAGGAGTTGCAGCAGGTGATTCTGAAACATGTCACGCAACACCCCGGCGGTGTCGTAATAACCGGCCCGGCTGCCCAGCCCGACCTCCTCGGAGACCATAATTTGGACGTGGTCAATATAGTTGCGATTCCAGAGCGGCTCAAAAATGGCGTTGGCAAAACGGAAGACCAACAAGTTTTGGACGGTTTCCTTGCCCAGGTAATGGTCAATGCGATAAACTTGGCTTTCCTGAAAGACCTCGTGCACCTGGTGGTTCAGTTCAATGGCCGAGGCCAGGTCGTGACCGAAGGGTTTTTCGATGATGATGCGCCGCCAGTTATCCCCTGATTGTTGGGCTAGCCCGGCTTTACCCAACTGTTCGGCAATCACCGGGTAGAGGACAGGAGGGGTGGATAGATAAAAGAGACAGTTGCAGCCGGCGCCCACTTTTTTATCAATTTCGGTTAATAGTTGACTCAGTCTATGGTAATCTTCGGGATTATCATAATCCGCCTGATGATACATCAATCCTTCGGCAAATTTGGGCCAGGCGCTGCATTCATCCGGCTTGAGGCGCGAGAACTGGGCGATGCCATCCTTGACTTTTTGGCGGAAGCTGTCGTTGTCCATCTCGCTGCGAGCCACGCCAACCACGGCAAATTCCTCCGGTAGCAAATTTTCGCAGGCCAGGCTAAAAAGCGCCGGCATCAGTTTGCGCTCGGTCAGGTCGCCCGACGCGCCAAAAATAACGACCACACACGGTTCGGGGATTTTGCGCAGCACGTCTTTGTTGGCAGAGGAGTTAGCTGATGAGTCGTTCATAGTTTAAGCCTCAAGTTTTGGCCCATCACGGCCAGACCAATCAGTCCAAATTGATTTTTTGCCATGATCGTTCTTTCTTTTTGCTGAAGTGATAAAAATTAAAGGCCATAATTTTGAGATAACAGCATCAGGGTAGCCGAAAAAATAACCAATCGGCTTACCGGAGCATCGGTTAGGGGAAAAGTTATTTTAGCATGGAAAACTAAAAAGAGTAATTTTGCCCCCAGATTGGTCAACTTAAGTATTGAATCGCTAATTTGCCTGTGCTATAATGCGTCGAAATTGGGGCCGATCAAAGGTATTAATCAAAGGGGAGGATGCAAAAGTGGAAGAGCTAACGATAGGTATTGAAGAGGAGTACCAAATTATTGATCCCGAAACGCGAGAATTGACCTCTTACATTGCCGAGTTTTTGGATAAAGGGGCGGTTTTGTTTCGAGATCAGGTCAAGCCTGAATTTATGCAATCCCAAATCGAGATCGGTAGCCACGTGTGTCGTAATATTAAGGAAGCTCGCCAGGAGGTCAGCCGTCTACGCGGTGCTGTGGCCGAAGTTGCCGATAAGAATGGACGCAAGATTGTGGCAGCCGGGACGCATCCTTTCTCTAGCTGGAAGGATCAAATTATCACCGATAAAGATCGCTACAAGGGGCTGATCAGCAATATGCAAATGGTGGCCCAGCGGCTGCTGATTTTTGGTATGCATGTCCACATTGGCATTAAAGACCCCGATTTGCGGATTGACATCATGAATCAAATGAGCTATTTTATGCCCCACATTTTAACCCTCTCTACCTCCTCACCCTTTTGGATGGGCCGCAATACCGGTTTAAAGTCTTACCGCAGCATTATTTTTGAAGATTTGCCCCGCACCGGCCCGCCGGAATATTTTAGCTCGGCCCAGGAGTACGAGCGCTACGTCCAAATTCTGCTCAAAACCGGCTGTATCGAGGAACCGACCAAGATCTGGTGGGACATCCGGCCGCATCCCAAATTCCCCACGCTTGAGTTCAGAATGTGTGATTGTGTGACCAAAATTGATGACGTGATCGCCATTGCCGCATTGATTCAGGCGACGGTAGCCAAACTCATTCGCTTGCGCAAAAACAACCAAACCTGGCGGATTTATCGCCGGGGTTTGATTGCCGAAAACAAGTGGCGGGCGATAAAAGATGGCATTGACGGCAAACTGATTGACCTGGGCAAAGAAGAAGAGGTGCCGCTGCGCTTACTGATGAGCGAGTTGCTCGATCTTGTAGATGACGTGGTGGACGAGTTGGGGACACGCCGCGAGATTGAGCGGGTCAGAACCATTTTGAAAGAAGGCAGTAGCGCCGACCGCCAACTGCGCAAGTTTCAGGAAACGAACGACCTGAAGGCCGTAGTGGATATGCTGGCCGAAGAAACGGTGATAGGCTGTTAATTCAGACCCTAAAGGTCTCCAAGACCTTTAGGGTTTTATGAATTTTGACGACCGAAATCGGTAATCGTAGCGGCGACCCTTGCGGTCGCCTAGGGCGGGGGCAAGCCCCGCCGCTACAGGACATTACCGAATTTGAAACTCAAAAATCATTAGAGGACCAAACGCTTTGTCCAAACTCCAAAGATCGCTGGATAAAATGCTGGATACGTTTTTTCACCTGCCTACACTTATCGTGATGGCGATTATCGCCCTGGCGGTGCTGTGGCAAATTTATGGGATTGGTCTCAACTTGGGGAATGGTTTTCTGCGCATCGACAGCAAGCAGGGCAGTATCACCCTCCACTGGGCGGATGGCTGTTGTGAGGTGAATTGGTAACTGAAGTCGGAGTCCCGGGCTTGGTCTGGGGCATACAATAAAATAAGCATCTTCAAAATAAAAAGCGCGACTGTTCAGAAGTCGCGCTTTTTTACAAAAGAGAGCCCCGCCGAGCCGTGTGCATTCCATTTGTCCTTGAACCTGCTCATAAAAGCAGGGGGGTGCTCGGATAGAAGGTGTTGCCTTGCCTTGGCGAAGGCTACCGCATCCCCTCTAAAACAGAAGCTCCCATTCAAGGTACTGTTGGCTCAAGACGCGTGGAGCATCACGAGAACAGCAGGGACAGCTACGTAGTTTAGCATAGTTGGCTCGAATTGACAAATCTCCTTGAAGCTGCGCGAGGGGTAGGATGATACAAGGAGGCTAAAAATTCCCGGTTGGAATTTAACATGATCCTTGACATAAAAGCCCAATATCGGTATCATTGATTTAACCTCTGGTAGCGTCGCCAACCCTGCCACTTTCTGAGGTGGCGCAGCCAAAAACCAGCTCAGGCTTATGAGCCAAACTCGCAAATAATTTGCATGGGGTTATCCTTTATGCTATGATGAACTTCATATTTTTAATAAAAGTTGAGGTTTATCCCCAGTGAAGGTTACAACTGAAGAATTAGAACACTGTGAAACCTTGCTGACGCTTGAGATTGACTCGGCCCAGCAAGAGAAAATGCTTAAAAAGGCGGCCCAGCGCATCTCCCGCGAGGTTAGAATCCCCGGTTTTCGGCCGGGCAAAGCGCCCTATAATGTGGTTGTGCGTCGTTTTGGGATTGAAGCGATTCAAAGCGAGGCGCTGGAACAGTCCGTTGAAGATATGATCAAAGAGAGTATGGCCGAGGTAAACATCACCCCTTATGCCCAAATCCAATTGGATGGCGTTGAGTGGGAGCCGGCCCTCACGATCAAGATTAGAGTCCCCACCAAACCGGTGGTAGAGTTGGGCGATTATCGTGAGACTCGTCTGGAGGCCAAAGCCGTCGAGGTTACGGATGAGGATGTTGAAGAATCACTGAAACGAATGCAAGAGCAACACGCTACCTGGGTTCCGGTGGAGCGCCCGGCCGAACTGGGCGATCTGATTTCGATGACGGTAACGGAAAAAGAGGGCGATACCGTGTTGACCGAGCGCCAGGCGGTTGAATATGAGTTGAGGCCAGTGGAGGACGAAGAAGAGGCAGAGGCGGACGAGGCAGAGGAGACAGCCGAAGAAGAGACGGAAGCAAAAAAGAGCAGCCAGCTCGACTTGACCACGCCGCTGCTTGGTCTGAGTGCGGGCGAGAGCAAAACGTTCTCGCTCACCTACCCGGAAGATTTTAGCAACGAGCAGTACGCCGGCAAAGAAATCACTTTTGAGGTTGAGGTGAGCGGGGTCAAAGCCAAAGAGCTTGATCCTCTGGACGACGAATTTGCCAAAGAGGTAAGTGAGCTAGAAACGCTCGACGCGCTGAAAGAGAAAATTCGAGAAGATATTCGGCGGAACCGAGAGCGCATGAATGATTTTGAATTGGGCTCTGAGGCGCTGGATAAGATCGTCGAGCGTGCCGAAAAAATCGATTGGCCGGCGGCGTTGGAAGAAGAGCAGATCGATCACGAAATAGAACATTATGAGCATCACCTCAAACAATCTGGCCTGACGCTCGACACAGCCCTGCGGGTCCAAAAGAAAACCAAGGACGAACTCCGGGAAGAAACGCGTGAGAACGTGGTCAAGCAGTTGAAGCGGGGCCTGGTCATGAGCAGGCTGGCCGAGCTAGAGAAATTGGCGGTGAGCCAGATGGAAGTTCTGGAACAGGCCAAGTTGATGTCGGACCTGTACGGCGGCGGCGACCGCATGTGGCAGACCCTACTGGCTGCGGAAGCGCGCCAGGGTACGATTAGCAATGATTTGATGTCTAATAAAGTAATCCATCGGCTGGCTGCTATTGCCAAGGGTGAAGCGCCCGACCCCGGCGCTGAAGAAAGCGACAGCACGGTTGAATTAATCGCCGAACCTGTCGCCGCCGAAACGGCTGAGACCGCCGCCGAAACCCCGGCGGAGAGTACTGAAAGTAAAGTAAAGGTTGAAGACGAGTCTACTGCTGAACCAGAAACTACCCAGGTTTAAAGGTACGAAAGGAGTTGTAAACACGATGTTTTCCAATTTACCCCAAGCCGTCATTCCTATGGTGATTGAAAGCACCGGGCGCGGTGAGCGGGCTTATGATATTTACTCGCTGCTGTTAAAAGAGCGGATCATTTTTCTGGGCACGCCCATTAATGACCAGGTGGCGAATCTGATTGTGGCCCAGTTGCTTTTCCTGAACCGGGAAGACCCGGAGCGGGAAATTCAGATGTACATCAACTGCCCCGGCGGGATTATTTATGCCGGTCTGGCTATTTATGACACCATGCAGCAAATTCAAGCGCCCATCAGCACCTTTGCCGTGGGCGTCACTGCCAGTATGGGCACCGTCTTGCTCCTGGCAGGGACGCGTGGTCAACGCTATGCCTTGCCGCACGCGACTATTCACATGCACCAGGCCGGCGGTGGCGCGCAAGGGTACACTACGGATGTGGAAATTCAGTATCGTGAAATGAAACGCCAACAAGATTTGCTGTTCAATATCATCAGCAAACACACCGGCCAGCCGGTCGAGCGTATTGCCGACGATTTTGAGCGCGACCGCTGGATGGACGCACACATGGCCAAAGAGTATGGTATTGTGGACGATATTTTGGGCGAAGCCCCTGCCGTAAAAATGGAAGACGGGGCCAAAAAAGGATAAGGCTCAAAAGGCCGAGAGAGTAAATGGTCAATAGGTTCCGCTCCGATATTCAAATTTGCTCATTCTGTAAGCGCACCCAAGACGAAGTCAACCGTCTCATTGCCGGACCCGACCAGGTGTTTATCTGCGATGAGTGTGTCGATTTGTGTCGCGATATTCTGGAGGAAGACGCGCCATCGCCGGCGACGCAATTTCCGCCGAATCGCATTCTTTCTCCCAAAGAAATTTATGAGCAATTGAATGAGTGGGTTGTAGGTCAGGATCGGGCCAAAAAAGTTCTCTCGGTGGCCGTTTATAATCATTTCAAGCGGATCAATCGGCATAGTCAGGCGGGCAAAAAAGAAACCGAAGTAGAGCTGCAAAAGAGCAATATTCTCTTAATTGGGCCAACGGGTTGTGGTAAAACCTTGTTGGCCCAAACTTTAGCTCGCATTTTGGATGTACCGTTTTGTATTGTTGATGCCACTGCTTTAACCGAAGCTGGCTATGTGGGCGAAGATGTCGAAAATATCTTGCTGCGCCTGATTCAGGCGGCGGATTACGACATTCAGCGGGCGCAGCAGGGGATCATTTACATTGACGAAATCGACAAAGCTGCCCGTAAATCGGGCGACAATCCTTCCATCACCCGTGACGTGTCGGGCGAAGGAGTCCAGCAAGCCTTGCTCAAGATCATCGAAGGAGTCCAGGCCAATGTCCCTCCGCAGGGCGGGCGCAAGCATCCCCATCAAGATTTTATCCAGATAGATACCTCCAATATTTTGTTTATCTGTGGCGGGGCCTTTGATAATTTGGATAAGAATATTGAAGAGCGGCTGGGAGTCAAAGGCCGAATGGGCTTCACCCGAGAGCAGGTCCGGCGCAAAGTTGAGCAAACGAGTCCGGTCAAGCCTCAAGTTGGCCACTTGCAGGAAGTGACGCCGCTCTCCAAAGAAGCCCAAAATATTTCCAAAGATGAAGAGGCTGTGGCTTATGCCGCACAATTGTTAGCCCAGGTGACCCCCGACGACTTGCTGGCCTATGGTCTCATCCCCGAATTTGTGGGCCGGCTGCCGGTCATTGTCACGGTGGAGCCGTTGGGACACGCCGCGCTGATGCAAATTTTAACCGGCCCGCGTAACGCCGTGGTCAAGCAGTTTCAGCATCTGTTTGCGCTGGATAACGTGGAATTGGTTTTCACCCCCGAAGCCTTGTCCATCGCTGCGGCCCTGGCGCTCAAATATAAAACGGGCGCCCGCGGGCTCCGGGCGATTATCGAAGAGGCCCTACTGGATGTCATGTATGAAATTCCATCGCGCAAAGACATCAGCAAGTGCATCATCACTGCCACGGTGATTCGGGGCGAGGCCAAGCCAGAGCTGTACGACGAACAAGGGCGGCCTATTGGCGTGCCGCTGGATAAAGCCGCTTGATGGCGCTCAATCTATCAAATCAGGCCAGGCTTATGCCTGGCCTTCTTTATTCCAGGCCCTAAAGATCTTAAAGGTTTTTGGGGGTATAAAGGAGATATTGGCTATGAAACTCGTCACCTTAAAAGATCAACGCCTGGGACGGGTCGAAGGGGATCAGATTATCCCCTTCGACTTTTCCGGCGGGATGGCCGAGTTGATTCGGGCTGGAGCTGAGGGATTGGCTCGCGCCCGAACGGCCACAGACAGCCCCCAACCTTTTGACCTTGAAATGTTAGCTGCGCCGCTGACCTCACCCTCGAAAATTATGGCCATTGGCCGAAACTACGCCGACCATGCCCTGGAAAGTAAGAGCGCTATTCCAGAGCGCCCTATGCTGTTTGCCAAATTTCCAAGCACCATCATTGGACCGGGCGCCGAAGTGAGTTGGAATCCGGCGTTGACGGCCAAGGTTGATTTTGAAGCTGAACTGGCTGTAATCATTGGAAAAACAGCCCGGCGGGTGCCAGAAACCGAGGCGCTGAATTATGTCTTTGGTTATACCTGCGCCAATGATGTTACGGCGCGCGATTTACAGAAGGGGGATGGACAGTGGGTGCGGGGTAAGTCGCTGGATACCTTTTGTCCCTTGGGACCGTGGCTGGTTACAGCAGATGAAGTGCCCAATCCTCAGAATTTGGGGATTCGCTGCCTGGTAAACGGCCAAAAAATGCAGGAGAGTCACACCAGCAAGATGATTTTTGGAGTGGCTTATCTGATTTCATACCTGTCTCAGGTCTTTACCCTGCTGCCGGGTGACATTTTGCTGACCGGCACGCCTGACGGTGTTGGAGCGTACCGAGAGCCGCCCATTTTTTTGAAAGAAGGGGACGTGATGGTGGTGGAGGTTGATGGGGTAGGGCGCTTGGTCAATCGTTGTCGAACGGAATGAGCAAATAGGCGAATGGCGAAGGAGATAGATTCTTCATTCACCATTCGCTCATTCGCTGTTCCGGAAAATTGGGGCGGGCTGAAACCCGTGGAAATCCAGCCACTCCCAATCCGGCCCGGTCCAACCGACCTCATCGAAGTTAACCTTGTTGGTTTTTGGATCAAAGTGAACGCCCTCGGCTTCGAGGAGTTGGCGCTGTAATGCACCGGCTTGATCCCCGGCCCGCAGGCTAATTTGGCCCTGTCGATTGATGACCCGCTGCCAGGGCACATCGGTGCCGTCCCGTAAGGCAGCCATGGCATAGCCGACCATGCGGGCCGTACACCCTCCCACAATAGCCGCGATTTGGCCGTAAGTGGCGACTTGCCCCGCCGGAATTTGGCGAGCCACGGCGTAGATACGCTCGTATACAGGCGCGTGTTTTAGTGAGTGGGGTGGCTGGCCTTGTTTGTGGAACATAACTGTACTACTCACAATCAGGGGACAAGTTCAGATGAGCGAGTATCTGCCTCAACAGGGGCAGGTGAAACCTCTGCTCCCGGTCCCGATGGCAAGGTCAGGCTCACCAGAGTCCAGCCGGTTTGGGGGGTCAGAAGGAGATCGGTTGTCCAGACAAACGCCTGCTTACCTCTAAAGAGCAGCAGGGGAACAAAATTATTGCTGTAATAGGCGCTGTAGTCAGCGTAAGTAAACTGTTGGGTCAGCTGAGTCTTTTTGATGACAGCACCCTCTTGAACCAGGACGGCCAGCTTTTCATAGGTAATCTCTGGGCCAGGAAATAGACGGCCCAGCCGGTCACGGCTGAGCCGTTTACTTTTATCTTGGGCCAGAGATTTGGGCGACAACAGATAGACATTAGATGAACCAAATTCATCTTGCAGATGCAAACACGCCAGAGCGTTGGCCTCGTCATTGCTGGTCAAGGCTAGCAATCGGCCCAATCCGGACAAATCCAGATCATTTTCGGCAAATTCAGAAAGAATGTTGCCGTGATAAACGTCCAAGCCTCGAAAACGAGCCTGCCGCACATTTTCCCAGTTTGTGTCTATCAGGCGCAGGGCAAAGCCCTCTTCCTTCAAAGCCAGCCCAAACAGTTGTGCAAATGGATGGGCGCCCATTATCAGAAAACCTTGCGGCTCGGCTTCGGCCACGTTTAACCAACGGGCCACCAGTTTTGCGCTACCTCCTTGCAATACCACTGTGCTCACAATTACAAGGAAGGTGAGTGAAGCCAGCAGCGGGGCTTCACTGTAGCCCAGCTCCTCCAATCGAAAGGCAAACAGAGACGAGACCGCCGCCGCCACGATGCCGCGAGGAGCAATCCAGGATAAAAACAAGCGTTCATTACGGACAAGGTTGCTGCCCAACGCGCTCAGATATACGCTGACCGGTCTGAGAACAAATATGACGACGGCTACCAGCAGCAGGCTCTGCCAATTGAGCGCAGCCAAATCAGCAAGGGTGATATTGGCCGCCAAAACGATGAATAGACTCGAAATAAAAAGAATGCTAATTCTTTCTTTAAAGTGCCAAATTTGCCGGAGCTGGATCAGGTCCAGATTGGCCAATAGGAGGCCCATCACGGTGACGGCCAGTAACCCCGACTCGCTTTGCAACGAGTCGGATATGGCGAAGATGCTAATCACGACTGCTAGAATCATGATATCGCGGAGATAATCAGGAACCAGATATCGTCTTATGAGAAAGGCGATAAAATAGCCGCCCATGAGTCCGGCCCCAGTTCCAATTAAAACAATGCGCAGAAAGCCGACGAAGGCACGGAAGCTCAGATATCTTAGCGGTCCTTCAGCTACAATGAAGTTAAAGATCAACACGGCCAGCAGAGCGCCTAAAGGGTCAATTAAGATCCCTTCCCAGCGTAAAACCGAGGCCAGTTTAGGAATGGGCCGAACATTGCGCAGAAGCGGCGCTATAACCGTAGGACCGGTGACCACAATCAAGGCGCCAAACAGGATGGCCAAAGGCCACGGCAGTCCCAAGATGAAACGAGCTGCTACTCCTCCCCCCAACCAAGTGATCAAGGCCCCGACCGTGATGAGGTTACGCACTATATTAGCCACGTGACGCACCTCTTGCCACTTTAAAGTTAAGGCTCCTTCAAATAGGATAATAGACACGGCCAGAGAAATGGCAGGGAAGAACAAATCTCCCAGCAACTCCTGGGGATGAAGGATATTCAGTACCGGCCCTAACAAGAAACCCGCGCCTAGCAGGGGAAGTATCGCCGGGAATTTCAACCGCCAGGCCAACCACTGGCAGCAAATCCCCAGACCCATGATGCCGGCCAGCAACAACGTTTCCTGATGTTCCATTTATGGTTCCTTACCCGAAATAACCTCGCCAGTGGGGAGGATTCTGAAGCTCTTGTACATAGGGTTAAACCACTGCAAGGCGGCCTGATAGGCGGCGGCTGAGGAGGAGAAAACCACCTGGTAAAGTTTGCCCTCGCTTACAGCGGTGATGAGGGAGCCGGCTTTGCTCGTACCGTCGGCGGCGGTATAGAGAAAATCAATGGTCGCGCCGTCGGTAACCTGGTCAAGCTGGAACTTTTCCACGGGCCGAGTCTGCACGTCTTTATAATCTTTGTTCAGGCTGTCAACATATTTTTGGGCCGCTTTTTGGGCTGCCTCAGCCGTATCTTTGGCTTGGGGCGAGTCAGCCACGCTGGCTTCAAAAACCAGGTCTGTCTCCGGCATGCCGACGGTTACCGAGACCTCATCCCGCCGCAGAATTTGCCAATTGCTGGGGTAGAAAAAGCCAAAAGTGCTGCCGGTTGGCCCGGTGAGCAGCCATTCTGGTGGTTCGTCTGTGGCTGGGCTGGTAGCAGCCGGGGTGGTGTCAATGATGGTAAAGCTGTCGGCCAGGCGGTGGAGTTGGTTTTGTGACGCCTGCCACTGAGCTTCGGTGGCGCTGAGGTAGAGCACAAAAACGATGGTATCTCGCTGCGAGACACGGACCTCGTTGAGCGCCGGGCCCAGATTGGGGTCTTTGGAAGAGAATTGGGCCACAGTCGAGCCGTCGGCTTTTTGCTCCTGGCTGAGCGGGGCGAAGTCGGCATCCTTGCCAACAAAGTTTTTGGTAACAAAGGTCACCAGGTATTGATTTAGTTCTTGGACCGAGTAGACCTGTCCGGCATCATTGAAAAAGACGCCATAGCCGGCCTGGTCGCCCGGATCAATAAACACCACCCCGTCAGGGCGTTCAAAATATTGCCAATTCTCAGGGTAGCTAATGCTGAAACGCCTGGTGGGGTGCGTGAAACTACTCAAGCCGACCTGGGTTGAGATCACGGATGTCGGCGGGCCAACTGGAGCGGGGGCAGAGGCAGCGACTGTAGTTGAGGTGGGGTCAGGCCGAATAGGTTGAAAAGCGGGTGGATTGGACGACTGAGCGCCACCACAGCTTGATAGAATGAGTAAGGTGAGGGGTAATAAAAAACAAAGATAGCGCTGTTTCACTGGCCGGGTTCATTCGGGGTTTAAGATGAAACGGTAGCCAGTGCCCCGGATGGTAATCAAGCGTTGAGGACGACTGGGGTTATCTTCAATTTTTTCGCGGATCCAGCGAACATGAACGTCGAGGGTGCGGGTGTCGCCCAGGTAATCCGTTTCCCAAACTTCTTGCATGATGATTTTGCGGCTTAAAACCTGATCGGGGTGGCTGACCAGCAGATGCAGCAGTTTAAACTCTTTGGGGGTGAGGCTGTAGGTTTGGCCCTTACGCAGCACTTGATGTTTGTAGCTGTCGAGAGTAAGCCCAGGTAGGCGTACAAACCTGTTTTTTTGACTGGAGGTTGCCTTTTTTAACCCCTGGGTCAATTGCTGAAGCTTACCAGGAGCAACCACAATCGTATCACCGCCGACTTCGGGAGCCAGATTCTTTTCCCCAACAACTACATAGGGAATATTCAGGTTCATTTTGTCAATTGCCTGTAGAAAACTGCTTAGGTTAAAGGGGGTGTTGGTGGAATTAAAGACAATTAAATTGGGCCAGAGCTCTTTGGTTGTGGCCAGAGCTGCTTCGGGTGTATCAGATGTCGCCACTTGATAGCCTTGATCTTTCAGGTTAGCCAGTAGCGATTCGGATTGGTCCAGATTATTGTTTTCAATTAGCAAAACATGCATTGTCATGGATCCTTCCTCCCCCGAGGTTCCCCGATTCGGGAAAGCTCATTATACTCTAAGCTAGTTTGTCCTGCAATAGCCTTGCTGGGTTTTTAAGAGATTGTTAAACCTGTCCGAAGTACTTAAACCAGACCAAAATCTTAGCGCTGCTCGAATTTGAGGTGAAGGACTCGCTGGGTGGTGGGGTGCAGGCGGGTGCGCTCACTGGGACAATAGCCGCAGACCCACAAAACTTGGTCGGCGGAGACCAAGAGGGGAATGGATTTTCGCCAGGCAGCGGGGATTTTTTTGTTAATCATAAATTCATTAACTTTCTGTTTGTGTCCCCGCAAACCTAAAGGCGCAAAGGTATCGCCGGGCCGGCGAGGTCTCAAAATGAGGTTGCTGCCTATGACCTCGGCATCGAGATAGGCTTCCCAGGGGTCAATGGTGTGCAAATAGTCGAGCTTAACCTGCTCCGGGGCGATAAAGTCGGCTCTAAGCTGCCAGTGGGTTTTGGGTAGGAGGGTCACGCCGGGCAGAACAACGGGCAAGGCTTCATCTTGGTGGAGTTGGGGTTGGTCAGGCAGCGTTGGAGTAGCCGGGATATGAGCGGGTGTAATCAGAAAAATCTGGTAGCCCAGGGTCAACATCAAACCTTGCGGCAGAGAAGCTTTGGCGCCCACGTTTCCCTTTTCAATAATCGTAATAGCCGCATCAATGTGCTCAAAATTTATATCGCGCAGGCTGCGGCGGAGGGTTTGGACCGCCTGGCGGAGGGTGGAACGTTTCAAGGCCAGGGGCAAACTCCGCCAGACGGCCAAGTCTAGCTCTATTTTTGCTTCTGACTCGCTGCGAACGACGGTTGGCCAGACTCGGGCGAGCTGGTCGTTTAAAAATTCAACCTCAGCCGCCATAACTTTGGCGGTGCGTTGCAGGATTTGGCGGATGTTGGGATTGTAGGTTTCAAGTTGAGGGAGCAATTCATGGCGCAGCCGATTACGGAAAAAGGTGGTATCCTGATTTGAAAAGTCCTGACGTGGCTCAAGCCGGTGCGCTTGACAATAAGCTTCAATCTCAGCCCGAGGAATCTCCAGCAAAGGCCGGATTAATTGGGGTGAAGCTGAAACCGGCTCGGCTAATGGATCGCTGGATGGCAGATGTAAGTCGGCGATGTCCATTAGCGGGGTCATCCCACGCAGCCCGGCCTGGCCGGTCCCACGTAGAAAGTGCATCAGCACCGTTTCAACCTGATCATCAGCATTGTGTCCCACGGCAATTTTAGAGGCGTTGACCTGCCGGGCGACTCGCCACAAAAAAGCATAGCGAGCCTGCCGGGCAGCCTCTTCGAGAGATTGTTTGCGCTGAGTCGCCAGCGCAGCCACATCCGCAGTTTCGACAAATAGGAGCAGTTCTCGTTGGGGGGCTACGGCTCTAACAAAATCTTCGTCGGCTTGAGAATCAGCGCCGCGCAGTTGATGATTGAGGTGGGCAATGGTGAGGGTTAAATCAAACTTGTCGCGCAGTTTTTCCAGCACATCAAGGAGACAGAGCGAGTCCGGTCCCCCGGAAACACCAATGACCACGTGGTCGTGGTTAGTCAGGAGGGAATTTTTTTGACAAAATTCGGCAATCTTTTGAACCAAGCCGGAGGGCACTAGGCGATATCTCCAACGGGGCTTTTTGCTTTGGCCTGGCTGCTGGTGTTGGCTTCGATCATTTCCTGGAGATGTTGGGCATGCGCATTGTCAAGAAAAACGTGACGCGCGGCTTCGTCGGGCAAGGTTTCGAGCAGACGTTTTTGGATTTTCTGAGCATAGATCACGGCATCTCGCGAAGCCGGAGCATTACCCGAAATGTGATAAATGTAAGATTTTTGGATTTGAATGATATATTGGCTCAGGCGACTATCAATTTGCTCGGCCAATTCGGAGGCAGCCACCAACATTTCCAGCGCCGCATCGTAACGTTTGTAGTGAATGTCTATCAATGATTGCAGCCATTGGGCCCGAGCCACAAATTCTCTCATATCGCTGGCCGTAGCCAGGCTTGAGAGGCGGCGCAGGTTCTGCTCGGCTTGATCCCACTGGTGCGTATCCATATAGGCTCTGACCAACTGATAGAGAATCATGACTTCATCCGGGACAAAACCCATGCCCTGGGCAACTGCGTGCACGCCCTCCAACTCTCTGACCGCTTCATCCAGCCGATCCAGATGGCGATAGGCAGTACCTAAAATAGTCTGAGCCCGCATAACATACAGGGGGGAACCGAGCTCCTGGGCCAGGCGTATGCTCTCTTGGGCTTGGGCCAAGCCCTCTTCATCCAGACCGAGGGTTAAATAATAGTAGCCCAACCAGGCCGCCCCCAGGGCTTGCAGTGATTTTTGCCGATGTTCATGAGCCAGGCGGAGCCCTTCACGTAAATTTTCACCGGCTTTGTCCAAATCGCCATGATAAAGCTGGCCGAAAGCTTGATAGTATTTAATAAACGGGACTCGATAAAAATCGCCGGATTTGTGATGTAGTTCCAGGACTTCCTCGGCGGTTTGCTGCGCACCGTGATAGTCGGCGGTAAAGGTCTGGGCCATAAGCATAGACGCCAGCGAGTTCATCAAGCCGCTGCGATAACCCAGACGGCGGCGGATATTGACAATTTCTTGGTAACGGTCCAGGCTGGCGCTAATTTCACCTTGCTCCAGCATAATTTTGGCCAGGCCATCTTCAGCTTCAACTGTGCGGGTTTCATCACCCAGCTTTTGGCTCAAAGCCAGGGCTTCCTGGTAGTGTTTAACGCCCACCTCTAATTTGCCCATATTGTAATAGAAGTTGCCAAGTTGGCTCAAGGTATCGGCAGCGCCTGGCTCGTCGCCAATCCGGCGGGCTACCTCAAGCGCCTCGGTAAAAAAGTCTACCGCCAAGGAGAAATCATAATGACTGGCGTGGAGCGAGCCAATCCCGTTCAAGGCCCGCATTAGAGCGGAATCATCATGAAGCTCCTGAGCTTTAGCTCGCATCGCTTCATAATCAGCAATGGCCTGTTGCGGGTCGCCCAGGCGGGTGAGAATTTTGGCCCGACCTTCATAGATTGCCAGGATGGCTGCCTGATCGGCTTCCGTCCCCAAAATGTTAGCCACCTCGAGAGCCTGATTATAAAACTCAACGGCCTGCTGGTTGGCAAAGGATTGAATGGCCGCCTCGGCGGCGCGTTGGAGATAGCGCATAGCCCTGGGCCAGGTTTCACTTTTATAGTAATGATCGGCGACAATGGCTGCATACTCTTCGCCCAATTGCCAGTAAAGGCGAGACATATGATCGCCAATCTGTTTATGGATAATTTTACGCTGCTGGCTCAGCATGCTGTTGTAGGCCGTCTCGTGGGTGAGGACGTGCTTAAAGCGATATTCGGGTTGGGTGTCGTGAGTATGCACCTCAATCAGGTCAGCGACCTCCAACTGGGTCAGGGCCTTTTCTAGCACTTCGGGATTACCGACGATAGGGGCCAGGATAAAGCGGGGGAAAACCCGGCCCACTATCGCTGCCACCTGAAGCACCCGCTTGACCGAATCTTCCAGGCGGTCAATACGAGCGGTCAAAACCCCCTGCAAGGTGTTGGGAATATCGATCTCGGTTACCGCGCGGGTAATCTGCCAGTGGCCGTCAGTAGTGGGTTGAATGACCCCTTCTTCAATCAAACTGCGCAACAGCTCTTCTAAAAAGAGGGGATTGCCGGAGGCGCGGCTGAAGAGCAGATTCTCCAGCACTTTAGGAATCTGCTCCAGTTTGAGCAAATGTTTGATGACTTGGCGACTTTCTTCGTCGGTTAACGGCCAGAGGATCAATTCGGCAAAGTTGTCGGCGTATTCTTGACTGCTCTGGGCCTTGATGTCCCAAAAAGCGGTGTCACGCTCGGGCCGGGTGACGCAGATCATCAAGATGGGGTTGTAAACGGTGAGGGTCAACAAATATTGAATTAACTTCACCGAACTTGGATCGGCCCAATGCAGGTCTTCAAAAACCATAATCACCGGGCGTTTTCTGACCAGCGCCTCAACCCACTCGCCCATGGCTAAAAAGGTGCGCTGTTGCAAGAATTGTGGATCTGTGGGCAAGGTGGTGGCGGACTCTTCGTCAGGTTTAATACCTAGCAGTGTGGCCAGGTAAGGGATAACCTCACTTTTTCGGGAGCCGAATAACTCTTCGCCCATCGCTTCCAGACGAAGTTTGGTCAAGGTTTCATCGGAATTTTCGGGGAGCTCAAGGTAGGCTTTAAGGATGTCCACAAAAAGGCGGTTGGTAAAAGACTGCCGGTAAGACAACCCACGCCCAAAAAGCCACAGCGGCTTGGTCTTGTCGTCTTGAGTCGTGTCAACCTGTTTTCTAAACTCTCTGACCAGGCGCGACTTACCCAGACCGGCATCGCCAGCCACGACCACAATACCGCCATAGTGTCCTTGCAGCCGTTTGTAGAATTTGAGCAGGGTTTTGAGTTCATCCTCGCGGCCAATGACCGGCGCTTCCATGCCGCTCAAGCCCCGTTGGGTTTGGCTCAAATCTTTGGCGCTCTTGAGTTGGAAAATCTTAAGGGGTTCGCTTTTGCCTTTGACGGCCACCGCCTCACGTTCCTCAAAAACGAACAGGCGGCTGGTCAGACTGTAGGTAGTTTCACTGATGAGGATTTCACCCCGCTCGGAGACGTGCTCCAGGCGTGAGGCCACATTAACCGCATCGCCCATAACCGTATAGGAGCGGTTACGGTCCGCCCCAATATCGCCGGCGATGACCGTGCCGGTATTGATGCCCATATGGATGCCCAGGGGTTCGGGCAGGGGCATAGGCGGATTTAGGTTGAATTTTTCCAAATGCTCTTGCATGGCCAGGGCCGCCCGCAGCGCTCGCTCGGGGTCGTCCTCGTGGGCTTTGGGCGCGCCAAAAACGGCCATGATGGCATCGCCGATATATTTGTCAATATGACCATCAAACTCGTAGATGGCCTCGCTGAGTTCTTGGAGACACAGGTTGATGAGTCGAACCACCTGTTCTACCTCAGCCGGACTTTTAGCAGCATCGTTGAGCGCGGTAAAGCCGGAAATATCGGCAAAAATGATGGTTACTTGCCGGCGCTCGCCCTCGATGGGGGCGGTGATGAGAGAAGTGGTGGTATTGCTTTCAGGGATTAATCTCTGGCCACACTTGCCACAATAGATGTGATCGGAGGGATTTTCAAATTTACAATTATCACACTGGAGGGGTTGGCTCATTTTTCGGGTCTGCTCTTTTAGGACGATTGTTCTACCACATTGCTTAAAGATAATATTACATTCCTTAAAATATGTCAACGGCCCTTTTTGGCTAATGACCTATGAAACAGGGTTTGTCCCAGATTTTTGGTAGCCGACCCTAAAGGTTTTCAAAACCTTTAG
>CAZRYD010000094.1:2203-19641 GCA_964604225.1 uncultured Caldilineaceae bacterium | reverse complement strand
CTGGGCCTCGTCGGTGCCGGCCGCGCCCTTGGCGAGGCCAATCGTGGGGCGGGCCAGCGCCGGGGCGTCATTCACCCCATCACCGACCATGGCCACCGAGCCGTACTTGGCCTCCAATTCCTTGACAATCCGCACTTTATCTTCGGGCAGCAAATCGGCAAAATATTCATCAACGCCAACCTGGGCAGCAATGGCCTGGGCCACGCGCTCATTATCGCCGGTCAGCATGACTACTCGACTCACCCCCAGTAACTTGAGTTCGGCCACCACCTCGACGGCGTCCGGCCTGATCGTATCGGCCAGAGCGATAACACCCAGCAAGTCGGCTTGTCCCTCGCCGGTCATTTGCGCCACGACCACCGCCGTTTTACCTTCGGTTTGCAGGCGCTCCACTTCGGCGGTTGCTGCGGCCAGGCCGAGGCACTCAATCTCTTCAAAATAGCGCAGATTGCCCACGCGAATATCCCGGCCATTTACCAGGCCGCGCGCCCCTCTGCCGGTAGCTGCCTGAAAAGAGACCGCCTCCGCCAAGGCCAGATTGCGTTGACGGGCCGCCTCCACCACCGCCTGGGCCAACGGGTGCTCAGATTTGGCCTCGACCGCGGCAGCGAGGGTCAGCAAATCAGCCTCATCCCCATTCCAGGGATTTGCATGTTGAACGTTTAACGTTTTTACGTCGGTCACCTGGGGCTTCCCCTGGGTCAACGTGCCGGTCTTGTCAAAGGCGATCACTTTGATGCCGGCGGCCTGTTCCATGTAAACGCCCCCCTTGAACAACACCCCCTTGCGCGCCCCATTGCCGATGGCCGAGAGGATCGAGGCCGGGGTGCTGATGATCAAAGCGCAGGGCGAGGCCGCCACCATAACCGTCATGGCCCGGTAAAAGGCAGGCGCAAAAGCTTCGCCGAAGAGAAACATGGGGATGATAGCCACTAGAATGGTGAAAGCTATGACCCCCATAGCGTAATACTGTTCAGCCGTATCCAGAAAACGTTGGGTTTGAGCTTTTTCACTCTGGGCTTCTTCCACCAATTTAATCAACTTGGCCAGGGTTGAATCTTTGGCCAGCTTGGTTACTTCCGCCTCCAGGCTGCCATCTTTGTTGATGGTGCCGGCCAAAACCATGTCGCCGGGGCGCTTGGCCACCGGCATCGACTCGCCGGTGATGGAAGCCTGATCGACCATACTTTCCCCGGCTAAAACCGTGCCGTCAAGGGGAATACGGTCGCCGGGTTTAAGAACAAAGCGATCCCCCACAATGATCTTTTCGACCGGCAGCGTGACCAACTCCTCTCCCCGCCGGACCTGGGCCTGATTGGGCCGCAGTTTCATCAAGGCCCGGATGGCATTACGAGTGCGATCCATGGCATAAGCCTGCAAGACGTTTGACAGGGAGAACAAGAACAGCAGCAGCGCTCCTTCAAACGGCGAGCCGACAATCGCCGCACCCAACGCTGCCAGCACCATCAGCAAATCTACATCAATCGTCCGCTGGCGCAGCGACTCGATTCCGCCTTTTAAACCAAAGGTTCCGCCGGTTGCGTAGGCAATCACATAAAGAATGGTCGAGGCGAGGGGCGGCCCCCCATAATGGTCAGCCAGCCAGGCCAGCACCATCGTCGCCAGGGTGATGGCGGTAAAAATGGCTTCCAGATTTTGTCGGGTCAGCCAGGTCCAGGCTTGTTGCAGCGGCGATTGCGCCGGCACAACGGGTTCGACCAGGGCCGGTAGTTCGGCGCTGGAGGGGGCTACGCTGACGCCAAGTTGAGTAATCTTTTCCTTAAGTCGTTCTGGCGAGACCAGGCTGTGATCATAAGTAACGCTTAGTACGCCACCCATATAACTCGCCGAGGCCCGGCGCACCCCTTCGATTTGGCCCACCCGGTTCTCCAGCAAGAGCGCACACGACTCACAAGAGCGCCCGCCGTGTGGCCCTAAACGCATCACACACGTCTCAAGATTGTGCTGCAAGGGGGGGGTAATTTGTTGGGCAATCTGCTTCACAGCCGGTTCCGCAATCAGGGTGGGATCGTAGTTGATGGCTACTTGCTGCTGGCGCGGGTCCAACTTGACCCCCACAATGCCTGGCTCTGTCGATACCGCCTCGGTGATGACGTCAAGACAAGGTTTCTCCTCATCGCCGAGGATAATATCGCTGTTCATTATAGGATTTGTTTTCTTTTCTTCCGCCATTATTTTTTCATTCCAATGAGGTAATTTCAGTTGACTGAACCTGACCTTTTTAACGGTGGTTAAGATATAAATTAACCTTAGTTAATTTGATTTTAGTTCTTTTTCTGAGAGTTGTCAACCGCGTTTTGGATGAGCTTTCTTCAGGCTCTCTGAATTATAAAATACAAAAAGGGCCTCGACAACTACCGAGGCCCTGACGGAGTTAGCTCTTGGCTCAAATCAACCGAGTCCGGCCACCAAGCGCCACACCTGAGCGAGCATAAAGGTGATGAGGAAGCCCATCGCCAGGGGCAGCAGAGCCGAGATAGTGGCCCATTTGACGCTGCCGGTTTCTTTGTAAATGGTATAAATGGTCGTGCTGCACGGATTGTGAATCAGGCTGAATAGCATTAGGTTAACCGCCGTCAGTAGGGTCCAACCGCCGGTGTGCAGCAGCGACAGCGTCTCGTTATCGCCCGCCTCAAACATCACCCCTGCGCCAGCGCCCAGCCCGTGCATGCCGGTGACCAGCACGGTCAACATCAACACGGTTGGGATGACAATTTCGTTGGCCGGGATGGCCACCACGTAGGCTAGCAGGATGACTCCATTCAGTCCAATCAGCAGGCCGAGGGGATTGAGGAAGCTGATCAAATGCTCAGCAATGCTGGTCCCGCCAAGATGAATGTTGGCGGTTAGCCAGATGGCGGCCCCGGCCGGCGCAGCAAAGACAATTGCCCGCCATAGAACATATATCGTCCGGTCAATGAGCGAGGTATAGATGGTCTGCCAGAAACGTGGGGGACGATAGGGTGGCAGTTCCAGACTAAAAGTCGAGGCTTCGCCTTTTAGCAAGGTGCGCGACAACCCCCACGACACGGCAAAACTGAGCAGCACGCCCAGGGTAGCGACCCCCACCACCGCCAGGGCTGAAATCAACCCGGCCAGATAACTGGGCGCCAAGGCCCCAACAAACAAGGTGGCCACCAGAATCTGGGTAGGCCAGCGCCCGTTGCACAGGGCGAAGTTGTTGGTGAGGATAGCGATCAGCCGTTCACGAGGGCTGTCAATAATGCGCGTAGCCACCACCCCGGCCGCGTTGCAGCCAAAGCCCATCATCATGCTCAAGGATTGTTTACCGTGCGCCCCGGATTTTTTGAAGATGTTATCCAGGTTGAAAGCCACGCGGGGCAGATAGCCAAAATCTTCCAGCAGGGTAAAAAGTGGGAAGAAAATGGCCATCGGCGGCAGCATAACGCTGATAACCCAGGCGGTGCTCATGTAAATGCCGTCAATGAGCAGCCCAGCCAGCCACCAAGGCATGCCAATGGCGGCCGCCCCAGCTTTGAGCAGCGGGTGAATCGTGCCCAGGAGTAAGTCGGCCAGCATGGCGGACGGCACATTAGCCCCCGAAATAGTCAGCCAGAAGACCACGGTAAAGAGCAGCAACATGAGCGGAAAACCCCAGATGCGGCTGGTCACCAGCCGGTCAATGGTCCGGTCCAGATCGAAGCGGGGCGGTTTATCTGGGTAGGAAGTCGCCCGGTCGGCGATGTGGGCCGCATCGGTGTAGATGGCCTCGACCAGATTTTCATGGAAATTGCCCCCAACTTCCCAGCGCAGATGGGTCGCTTTGTCAATAATATGCTGTGCCGCCGCGCCGACGGAGCTATTGGCAGGGGAAAATTGATCCTGTCTAAGCATGGTTGGCAACCTCCAACTGCAAGAATAAATTACCGTTGGTCTCGCCCCCAGGGTCGTCATGGGTCAGATCGCCCAACTCGCCTCGCTCGACCGCTTCAATGATGCGCGGGTCGCCATCTAATAGACGCAGGGCTACCCAACGGGCATTGGGCAGACCCGGAAAAGCTGCCTCCAGCATGGACACCAGCTCGGTGATGGCCTTTTTCAGTTGGGGCGACTCGCTTTTGACCCGATGCGGTTTGCAAACCACCTGGCCGGTCGCTACCTCGCTGACCGCTTGCAGCAGGTCAGGGATGCCCTGGCGAGAGCGGGCGCTGGTGGGCACCACCGGCACCCCCAGGTCACGAGCCAAGGCGCGTTCATCCACTGTAAGACGGTGGCGGCGAGCTTCATCCATCAGGTTGAGGGCCACCACGGCCCGGCTGGTGATTTCAAGCACTTGCAAGACCAAATTCAGGTTGCGTTCCAGCCGGGTAGCGTCGGCCACGATGATGGTTACATCCGGTTGGCCGAAGAGAATAAAATTGCGGGCGACCTCTTCATCCAGGCTGGTGGAGAGGAGGGAATAGGTGCCAGGCAAGTCGACCAGCTTGTAGCGGTGGTCACCGTAAGAGAAGCCGCCTTCGGCGCGGGTGACGGTTTTGCCCGGCCAGTTGCCGGTGTGTTGGCGCAGGCCGGTCAGGGCGTTGAAGATGGTGCTTTTGCCGGTGTTAGGATTGCCGGCCAGAGCCACCACAAAATCCCAGTTGTCCATGTTGATGCCCAGCTTGATCAGATTGCCCAGATTGTGGGCCGGGCAGGTTTCGCAGTTATGGGCTGGGGGGATCAGGTTTGGCTTGGTCATACAATTGCCTCCATTTCACGGACTCGTGGAGCATCCGGCTCCAAGTCACGGGTAATATAAATTAAGTCGGCTTGCTCTTTGCGCAAGCCAATCAGGGCCCCTCGGATACGATAGGCAGTCGGGTCGCCGCTGGGGCTGATCATTTCAGCTTTGACCAGTGTGCCGGGCAAGATGCCTAAATCCAAAAAGCGGCGTCGCTCAGCCCCTCGGCAAAGATGAGAGATGGCCGTTACCCTGGCCGATTGACCCAGCTTGAGTTGACTGAGTGACTCGTAAGGGCCCACTTCTGGTTCTTCTTCTGGGTGGATGGGCGTCACGGAGATATTTGCCGCCAATATTGGCGCCAGCACGTGTTCATCTCCGTCGGCCCAAAATCGTATCCGTTGGGGTGTGATTTCGGTGATAAGTACGGTCATACCCAGGTGCAGCCCTTCGGCGAGCAGTTGGGCATAGATCGTTTCCGGCTCATCCTCTAGATGAACGATCTGCCCGTATTGATTGGGCATAAAGTTGGGTAGGGTGTACCGCTCTTCGGAAACAATCAAATCACCGCTGGCGGTAGGAATTGGGTCGCCGTGGGGGTCAAAGCGGGGATGGCCCAACTCTTGGGCGAGGGCGTTCGCTTCGGCCCGGCTCAGTTGGTGCTCGCGTCGTTCGGATTGGCTGTGCCAATCGGTCGCGGTGTACCCGGTTTTGTCGGCCAGATAACGTTCCCACAAGCGATGGGCCCGAATGACGTGCAAGGCGTAATCACGCCCCTGGGGAGTCAATTCCAGGCGATCACCTTCAAAAGTAATCAGATTGTGGGCTTGCATCTCAGTTAGTAATGTAGCAATTTCGTTAACACTACTGTTCAAGACGCCGGCAATACTTGGCACGGTCGGAATGCGCCCATGATACTCACAATCGTGCATGTGCTTCAAGGCATCCTCCATCAGCACCCGCCTGGTCATCTGCCGGGCGTGCTGCCAGCGCCAAAAGAGACCCTTATCCGGCCAAAACAGCCACAACCCAACGGCAAGGACGATTGTGGTTATGATTAAAGTCACTAAAGGATCAGGCATAAATGAAAACCTCCTGGGGTTAGGTCATTTATCTGGAAAAGATAATTTGTTACTGATGACTAAATAAATTTTTAGTCTAAGCTAAATTTAGATATCATTATACTTCTTTTCTGGGAGGTTGTCAAGTCTTTAAATTTTGAGGTCGGGTCAATTTTCAGGAAGAGACCTGGTAGATTTCAAAAACCTGTCAGGTCTGCCGCGAATTTGGGATGCAGCCCATTTTGAGAAATCAAAGCTCCAGCCCCAACCCATGTCCGGGGGGCGAAGAATGACTATTATTCCGAAACTCTGACCACCACGATGGTCAGGTCATCGTGCTGTTCTGTCTGACCGACAAAGCTGCGCCAGTTGGCCAGGAGATAGTCTAGCATAGCCGAAGCGCTATCGGTAGGCCCGGTCGCC
Source organism: uncultured Caldilineaceae bacterium (assembly GCA_964604225.1). Lineage (GTDB taxonomy): Bacteria > Chloroflexota > Anaerolineae > 4572-78 > J111 > DSQQ01. The sequence continues at coordinate 13,455 of CAZRYD010000094.1, read as the reverse complement.
ACTGCCGCTTCAAAACGCTCGAAACCGTACATCTGGCCTTGAGCATTAGTGGCCTCTACCAGGCCGTCGGTCGTTAAAATGACAATATCATTGAACGTAAGTTGGATCGAGGTATTGTCGTAGCCGAAGTGGCCCGACAAATGGGTCCCCAGAGGCAAACCGCCCACTTCCAGCCACATGCGCGTTTCTTCTTTGTTCCGCACGATCGGTGCAATTGCTCCCGCGTTGGCTACCCACATCTGCCCTGGCTCAAAATAGGCCAGACAGAGGCCCACATTTTGCTTGGAGGAGATAAAAGGCTGAAGCACGCGGTCGGTGCGGATCAGGGTTTCGCCGGGCGACAGGTCGGCTTCGATAGCTCCGGACAAGGCGACCACTGTTGCGCCCATCAACAGCGCCGCCGGCATGCCCTTACCGGTCACATCACCTACCGCTACGGCCAGGCCCCCCTTGGGTCGCTGGAAGTAGCCGTACAAGTCGCCGCTGACCTGTCGGGCAGGATACGAAGTTTGGACAATTTCAAAATGAGGATAGTGCGGGGCCTGCTGCGGCAGCAAGCTGAGCTGCACATCGCGCGCAATTTCCAACTCGCGCTGGACCCGCTCCTGTTCGGTTCGGGCCACGATGGCCTGGGCATTGTTAATGGAGATAGCTGCCTGAGTGGCCAGCAGCCGTACAACTTCTACCCGTTCCGGGGTGAAAGCGTGCGAGCTGAGGTTGTTTTCCAGGTAAATACTGCCCATCAGCCGGTTCTGTTCCTGGATCGGCTCGCACAACACCGAACGGACGCGCTTGGTCTGGATATAATGATCGTTGGTAAACTCACCTACGCTACAAGCGTCGTCGAGGAGGAGGGTTTGGCGGGTGCGATGGACATAGCGCACCACTTCCTCACTGACCAGATTGCTGCCTCGCACCGGTAACGTGTCGCCCAAGCCGGCCACAACCTGGCCTGTTCGAGCTTGATAACGGGCGCGGATGAGTCGCTCGCCCTCTTGCTCCAAAATCAGCAAGACCGACTCTGCTCCGGAAACTTCGCCCAGGGTCTGCATCACCGCGCTTAAGACCCGTTCCAGGTCAATTTCGCTAGAGATGGCTTGACTGGCTTTGACGATAGCATACGTATCCAAATCCCGATGTAAGGCCGGGAGAGTCTGGCTGCTGTCGCTGCTACCCTCAGTACTGCTGGTAGAGCCGAGATGATCTCGCCCCGACAAGGGGCGAAGGTAGAAGGCGTAGGTTTGTTTAAGCTGCTGTACTTTGGCCGCAGCCCCACATTGTTCAAACAGGTAGAGCGCTTCTTCAAGGTGGCCCCGGCTGGCGCGATAACCGGAGGCCAGCATATGCTTGGCCAGGCGCTCGTGAATAATGGCCTGTAACAGGGTATATTCAGTCGCAGTGGCCTGATCGATGGCGGCAAAGAAGGTAGAATGCCAGTTGGGGTCTTGACGGGTATAGGCCAGTTCAGCCCGGGCAAAGACCGTGTAAGGGGTAAAGGTGCTGCTGTACTCATTTAGCGCCTCTATTTTAGCCAGCAGCTCCTCGGCCTGTTGGATGGCTCCTGGACTTTCGCCATGGGTCGGTGCAGCGGCGTCCTCAGTGGTCTGTTGGGCCAGGGCCAGCAGGGCCAGCACCTGATAGATTTGCCAGATCGGATTGAACAGCCCGGCCGGCTGGCTAAAGGCCGACTCTTTGGCTTTGGTTAAGTGGGCCAGAGCGGCTGAGTAGTCGCCGAAAGTATACCGCAGCATCCCGGTAAAGATATGCAAGTGGAAAACACAGTGGAAGAACTGGGCCTGGCTCAGTTCTTGCTCCAAGGCCTCCAGGCTGCCTGTCTCCAGGTCCAGCAGCGGTTTGAGATAAGTTTCGATCACCGTCACAATGAACTGGCGATAACGTTCAACCTTGTGGCGTTGGAAAAAGTGGTCATGCGTTTCTTGGGCTTGGGCCAGGGTCTGGTTTAAATCCTGACCATCGATCAAATCGGTCAAAGCCTGGAGGCAGAGCGAGGTGCCCCAATAGAAAATATTGCTGACATTCTGGCACAGTAATTGCCCCCAGGCATTCTGGTGGCGGATAGTCGTGATATCGGGTAGGACAACCGGCGAACTCCAGGCCGCAGCGACAATATTTTGAGCGGTTTCAAAGGCGTTGGGGTAGCGTTGCCACAAAGCGGCCGCAATGGAGTTGAAAAAGACGGCCTGCTTGAGTTGTCCCTGCACAATCATAGCCACAGCGCTGCCTACAAAGGCAATGCTCAGAGCCGGGTGGCTGCCGTGCTCCAACGCCAGCCGGATCATGTGGAGATTGTTGAGCACCAGCAGCTCAGCAGAAGTGCGATAAAGCGCCGGGGTTAACTCATGGCGAATTTCCAACTGCACCAGCGCCGTTGGGTCCGTCATTTCCGGCAAATTGATAATGATCTCCTGGCTGGTCAAATGGGTGGCCAGGTGTTTCAATTCGCCGCCAATGGCCTGGCGGATGACCTGACTATCATCAGGAAGCGGTTCGCCCAAGAGGGCCAGGGCCTGGTTACCCATAGCCAGAGCCTGACCAAAATTGCTCTGCCAGGCGTGCAAAGAGACCAGCCGGCGATAACAGCGCGCCCGATCCAAATCGGATTGAGCGTGGGTCAGGATCACCTCGGCCGTGGCGAAGACGGCCTCGTGGTTGAGCAGTAACGTTTGCGCCACTAAAAGCTCATACCACACGGCGTAGGTTTGGGTATAATCGCTTTGCCAACTATCGGGCGGCAGTAACTCGGCGCTGATTTGAAAGTAGGCTTGTGAGGCTTCAAAAGCAATACTGTTGCGGGCCTTAAGACCGGTTTGATAATTCAGTTCGACTAACTTGCTGCGGATGGCGGCATCTTTAGCCAGGCTGCGACCCTGATTGAGCTGATTGACCACCGTAAAGAGGGTTTCATCCAGCGTGTGCTGGTCGTAATGAGTGAGCATGGTTTGCCCAATTTGCCAATGGTGCTGCTGCTGGGCGGCTTCGTCAAGGCGTTGATAAATAGCCTCCTGGACGCGATCGTGGACAAAACTGAGTGTTTCGCCTCGTTCCCGGATCAGGTCGGCTTGAATAGCCGGTTCGAGGTGGGTATAGAGCGCCTCAAAATCGTGCTGGCTCACCAGCCGCAACGTTGGCAACTGGAAGCTGTTGCCCAGGCAAGCCGCCTGTTCGAGCAACTGCAATGTTTCTTCCGGTAGGCGGTCTAGCTTTTGCAGCAGCAGATCAATGATATTATCGCCCAGGCGGGCCGTTTGAATGGCGCTGATGTCCCAATTCCAGTCAAGACTTACACCGCCGTTATCACGGGGTACTGCCGGGGTCAGTAAGCCGTCGTCGTGCAGGGTTTGGAGCAAAGTGGTCAGAAAGAAGGGATTGCCGCCGCTTTTTTGATAAAGCAAATTGGCCAGGGTTTCTAATGAAGCCTCCGCAACAATGCTTGCAGGGGACTGAAGTGGGCCATTGGGGGAGAGTTGTTGGCGTAACAGGGTATCAATCGATAACTGTTTGACCGAAGCCAGATCCAGCGGGGTCAAGTTGACCTGGTAGGGCGGTCGCCCCAAGGCAGACAGATGGCTTATGAGTCGTTTGAGACGATGATCTGGGGGCGTCTCGGCATCGCGGTAAGCCCCGATTATCAGAACATACGCCGGTTGTGGGTCGGCCAGGAAGGCCTGCAAAAATTCCAAGCTGCTCTCGTCGGCCCACTGCAAATCGTCCAAAAAGAGAATGAGAGGCTGGTGAGCCCCACTACAAACCCGTAGAAATTGGTTGAAGGTGGTGATAAAACGCTCTTTAGCTTGCTCTGGGGGTAGGGTAGGAATAGCGGGTTGAGGCCCAAGTAACAGGTCCACTTCGGGGATCACTTCGCTAATAACCTGGCCATTGACCCCTATTGCCGCTTGAATCCCTTCTTGCCAGGTTTTTAAAGTTACAGCCGGTTCGCGTAGGAGGCGACGCAGCAGGCTTTGCAGCGAGCGGACCAGGGCGCTGTAGGGAATATTGCGCTGATATTGGTCGTATTTATCGGCGATGAACATGCCGCGAATGGCCACAATCGCGGGCTGTAAGGCTTGAATCAAGGTGGATTTGCCAATGCCCGCGGAACCGGCCACCAGGGTTAAAGTAGGGGGTTCCTGGCCAATCTCATTCAGCAGTTGGGTGAGGCGCTGGAGTTCAGCTTCACGGCCGTACAGTTTGCGCGAAACTTCAAAGCGCAGCCGCCGGTCGGCAGTGCCGAGCGAAAACGGGGCAATGGCTCCAGTGGATAACCAGTGGGCCTGGCAATGCTCCAAATCGGCCTGGATGGCGGCGGCTCGCTGATAGCGGTCTTCCGGGTTTTTGGCCATCAGCCGGGCGATGATGTCGCTGAGTGGTTGAGGCAGGTCAGGATTAAAGGCGGCGGCTTGAGGCGGTTCAATGGCCAGGTGGGCGTGAATCAAGCTGAGATGATCTTTGGCTTCAAAGGGCAGGCGTCGAGTGGCTATCTGGAAGAGGGTTACACCCAGCGAGTAAAAATCGCTGCGATAGTCAACCAGCTTGTTGGTTCGCCCCGTTTGCTCCGGCGAGATGTAGGGCAAGGTACCTTCCAGGCTTTCCGGATGGTAGGCGAAATGCCGCTCAAAAATGCGCGACATGCCGAAGTCGGCCAGCTTGACTTTATCAGCGGCGGCATCGATGAGAATGTTGCTGGGTTTCAAGTCGCCGTGCATCACTCCCTGGCGATGGATGTCTTCCAGGGCCAGCGCCAGGTGAAGGGCAACTTTGAGGAAAAGCTCGACCGAAAAGGGGGTCTGAACCAACCAATTATGGAGTGAACGCAGCTCATCGTAGTGGCTAACCAGCATAAAAATGCCGGCTTGTTCTTCCATGCTGATCACATTGACCAGATAGGGCGAGTCGAGCCGCTGCATGATACGCAACTCGTGCCGGAAGCGCGCCTGTTGAGCCGGTGAGGGATAGATATCTTTGAATACTTTCAGGGTGTAAGGTTGTCGCTGAGGGTCTTGCTGGCGGTAGGCTTGATAGACCACTGCATTGCGACCTTCGCCCAAAACTTGGACCAACTGATAATTGGGAATGGTGACAGTGATACCAGGTTCTGCCTTACCAGCCGCTTGGCTCTGCACAAAGACCTCCTGAGGACACCGGAGCAGATTGATTGATTACGAAAGTGGCGTTACACGATATAGTTTACTCTTGAACGTCAGCATGTCAATAGCCAATTAATGCTGGAAATTAACCAGCTTTCGATGGCTTTTAGGTTCAGGTAAGCCACTGGTGGTTTATTCAGGCAAGGTAGCCAGCAAGGGTGTCGGCAGCGCAAATCTTTCTGATAAAAGTGGCTGATAACCCACCCGCTGGTGCAGCTCGGGCAACAACTTGACCCCGGCTTCAAAATCAATGATCCGGTTGATTAGGTAAAAGAGATACATGGTGGTCAGCCAGTTGGTAAATTCCTGCTTTGAGGCCAGGTGAGCTTTCATATTGAGCATGATCCACGAAAAATGAGCCCAAACATCGAAGCAGGTGGAACAATCGCGCTCCTCGCCAATACAGCAGCGCCGGGTTGACTGGAGATCCGGGTTATAAGCCCGAAAATGAGCGTTATAGGGCTTGCCGTTGTGGAGACGTTCTTGATTGATCGGATGGTCGACGCTGATGCTGCAACAGACGTTATAACCCCATTCTTCGTTGTACAGCCGGCCGCTTGAAACCACCTGGCTGATGTACGATGACAGCAGAATTCTATCGGGATAGCGTTCAATCATGCGATTGATCTGGCGGCGAACCTCTTCAAAGCCGCGCTGGTGGTCAATTTTCCCCCCCTTATGCGAGAGGTCGCCGTAGAAGTTGAAAAGAACGTAATTGCCGTTGGCCACACACTGCTCAACCACACTTTCGATTTGGTGAGCATTGCCGGTGGTGGTGGTGTAGTACCATAAAACGCGGGGATCGTCTTTGTAATTCTGCAACCCCCTGGCAAAAACATCCAGTTTGCCACTGCCGCGCAGCACAATGTCGGTGGCGTGGTCGCCCCACACCGATACGGCGATGGGCATGTTTTCAAAACCTTCGTAGGGGATGCGGCGCAGGCCATTGGTGACGACCATGAGCCAGAAGTTGTCGTAAATCTTTTTGAGCCGGGGCAGCATCAGGCTGGGTTCGCCCCCGGCCACCGAGACAAAATTAGTGCCGCGTGCTTTTTCGCGCTCAATAAAGGCGTCAAACTCAGCTTCTTCGCCAGGGGCTTTATTTTTGTCCATATCTTCGGCAAAGAAGTAACAGCCTTGACAACGAATGTTGCAGATATGAGTTATGTCAATCAAAATAGACTTGAGCGGCCCTGCATTTCTAATCTCGCGGTACATGCGCTTGAGAAACGGGTCCTGCAAATACTCCTTTAAGTGCCCGGCCATGTTTATACCCCCCTCTGCGGTCTAAAATTTTGCCAAGTTAACCTTAAAAAATTTTTAATATTCTAACTTTTTTTAAATAATTTACAAGACTGATAGGAGAGTTTCCTGTCGTTTTACCCCTGTTGGGCCTCAAGGGGAAGGGGGTGAAATTTGACCCGCTCGAATTGTTCTTTAAACCCTCCCTTTCCCCTACGCTCAACCGTCGCTCTTGTCGTCGGTGGAATATGGGGTTGGAGGCCGGAAGCATCTTTTGCGTCGTGGTACTATACTGATGTAAAATGCGAAGCGGGAAACTTGAGGGAGGTTGCGCGCATGCTTCCAAATAATTCAACGGTTCACTTTACCTGGCAAGCCTTACTTTGGCGCTTGCTGTTAACCCTTTTGCTCTTATTAGCTCTGGCCGGCCCCGGCCTGACTCTTTTCCGGAGCGTCACCAATCGTGCTGAAACGCGAGCTTTACCCCGCTTGGGCCAAGAGATTGAAGATGGCCGCTGGCATGCAGGAGTCGAAAGATAGTCGTCGATGCAGAATGGAGGCACGCTGCGCCGAAGCAAGACCGCTGTTGGCCCATTCGTTTGTTCGCCTCTGGTGGCTCCACCCAAGACAGAACTGATTGACCTGTATGCGGGAGGGGGCCTGTGCCCTTCAGGGTGCAGGCTGATTCGCTGATTTGGCTCAGCAGCAGGCTTCACGTATCATGCCTGGTATGAATTCGATTCGACGTTTTTTCTTAACATTTTTTATCCTCTGTGGTTTATACAGCTCACTTTCGGCAACGACGCCCTTAACGCAGGCTCAATCCTCCGACCCCGTCGAGGAAATCATGAGCCGCATGTCCGTCGAAGACAAAGTGGGGCAGCTTTTCATTGTCCCCTTCTCCGGCTCAACCGCTAATCCCGACTCTGACATTTATCAACTCCTGACCGAATACAAGGTCGGCGGCGTAATCCTGCTCGCTTCCAACAGCAATTTCAATAACGACGCCTCGGCCCCTCGTCAAATTGCCGAGCTGACCAATAGTCTCAAAACCACCGCCTTCAATACCAATGGCATCCCTCTCTTCGTCGCCATCGACCAGGAAGGCGACGGTTACCCCTACACCCGCATTACCGGTGGGGTGGCGCCCATTCCCAGCCAGATGGCGATCGGCGCCGCCTGGGATACCGGCAAGACCGAGGCTGTGGGCCAGATTGTGGGCGAGGAGTTGGCCGCCATGGGCATCAACCTCCTGCTTGGCCCCGACCTGGATGTGCTGAATGATCCTCGTCCCACCGGCTCAGGCGATATCGGCATCCGGGTTTTTGGCGGCGACCCTTTCTGGGTCAGCCAGATGGGCCGGGCTTATACTCGCGGCGTCCACATGGGCAGTAATGGCCGGGTGGCCACGGTAGCCAAGCATTTTCCCGGCCACGGCGGCAGCGATCGCCTGCCTGATCTCGAAGTGGCCACGGTCGATAAATCCTTACAAGAACTGCGGCGGATCGAGCTACCGCCCTTTTTTCACGTCACCGCTGACCTGGCCGACCACCCCGTCTATCCCTCGGATGACCCACTGGGCGTGACCGACGCGCTCATGTCCAGCCACATTCGCTATCGCGGCTTCCAGGGCGATATTCGCCAGTTCACCGTGCCCATCAGCTTTGATGCCGAAGGTATGCGCACCTTGATGTCGCTGCCGGAGATTGCCCCCTGGCGCGCGCAGGGTGGCTTGATTATCAGCGACGCCCTGGGGGTGCCGGCGGTGCGCAAACATTATGACCCTTCGCTGGAGCAGTTTCCTCACCGGCGCATTGCCAAAGAAGCCTTTTTGGCCGGCAACGATGTTTTGAGCCTGGTGCAGTTTGCCCTCAAATCACTCTGGCAGGATCAGTTTCCCAACATCAAAGATACAATTTTCTTCTTTCGTACCGAGTACATCAATAACCCCACTTTTGCCAAGCAGGTTGACGCTGCTGTGGCCCGCATTTTGCGCCTGAAGCTAAAACTCTACCCCCAACCCAGCCTCGACGCCCTCAACATTGATCCCAACCGCGCTCTGGAAGTCACCAGCCAACCGCGTCCGGTTATCAACGAGATTGCCCGGCAAAGTTTAACCCTGCTTTACCCGTCGCTGACCGAACTGCGCCAGCGCTTGCCCCAATCGCCCCGGCCGGACGAAAAGTTACTGCTTATCAGCGATACGCGCCTGGTGCGCGAGTGCTTTACCGCCGACTGCCAACCCACCGAAGTGCTGCCCCGCACTGCCCTGCCAGAAACCATCCTGCGCCTCTATGGGCCGGGGGCCAGCGGCCAGATTCAGCCGGAACAGATCAGCAGCATCACCTTTTCTGAGTTGAAACTGGCTTTGGGCGGCGCTTTGACGCCATCATCGCCAGAGCCAAGCGCGTCCGACCAACCCAATCCGGTTATTCAACTTTCGGCGGATGAAGTGCGCGCGAAGATTCAGGAGGCCGATTGGTTGATTTTCGCCACGCTGGATTTGAACACCAGCCGCTTTAACGACTCCGATGCTTTGAAGCTGTTTTTGGCCCAGGAAAGCGGCGTTTTGCGTGACAAAACCACGGTCGTGCTGGCGCTTAACGCCCCTTATTACCTGGATACCACTGAAATTACCAAGTTGACCGCCTACTTTGGCGTCTACAGTAAAACCACTCCTCACCTGGAGGCGGCGGTGCGGGCCTTATTTGGCGAAGCCGACTTCCCCGGCGCGCCGCCCGTGTCGGTTGAGGGCATTGGTTATAGACTGGTTGATGTGCTGGCCCCTGAACCTGAGCAGGATGTTTTGATTGAAACAGTTGAGACGACGCCGGAGAACAATATTGCCCCGGTCACGGTTAAAATTCGGGTTGGGCCGATTGTTGATTACAATGGGCACGCCGTACCCGATGGAACGCCGGTTGAGATCAAGGCGACCCTCAATCAACTTCAGCTAACTTCAGAGACAGTGTCCACTCAAGCGGGTCGCGCCGAAGCCACCCTAACCCTGGCGGAGCCGGGTGAGGTTCAGATTTTCGCCGTAGCCGGTCAAATTGTGAATTCACAGCAGATCAGAGTTTCGGTCTTGGCTCCACCTACACCCACTTTCACCCCGGAAACGCCGGAGCCTACGGCCACGCCCACCGTAGCCCCGACCTCAACCCCGCTGCCAGAACCGAGCGATACACCATCACCAACACCGGGGGTCACCGCAGACAAGCCTCAATCCCCCAGCGCGACGACCTTGTTTCTGGCTAACCCTCGACCCCTGGATGGCCTTGATCTTGGGTCAGCCCTGGGCGCGACCTTGTTGGCCGGCTTGCTCGGTTTTTGGCTGGGCCAACAAACCCGCAAACCCCTCTCGCGTCGGGTGCGCCTGAGCCTATGGACGCTCATCGGCGGCCTGTTGGCCTACCTGTTGTACGGCGCTGGCTGGCTCCGCCCGGAGCTGTGGTTGTTCGACCAGCCGGACGTGCTAACCGGGCATCTGGCCATCGCCGGCCTGGCCTTTGTGTTTGGCCTGACCGCCCTGGTCTTGAGCGGGCGAAGCGACCGCCGACCGCTGACGGTTGATCGCCGTAAAAGCGGATAGCGGGATAATAAGTTGTTGGATGGTTTAAGCCGTAAAAAAAGCGTGTCGCTAAGGGGGGCAATATGCCAGACAATACAATTTTCAAAGATCGCACAAATGCAGACGCGAGGACTTCAGCCGTGGCGATACAAAAATGGGGCGGGCTGGCCTCCTTCCTGATGGTAGTGGCTTTTATCGTTCCGGCGTTCATCTACCTTACGGGAGACTTGCGAGCTGCCAACGGGCCTTTGGCCTATGCCCTCGCCGATTTTCTGTACGGGCCGGTATGGGCTGCCAGCCTGATCACGGCGGTTTTTGCGCTCCGGGAGCGCATCGGCGAGCACGCGCCGCGCCGCATGACCCTGGCCCTGCTAGCCGCTTTGCTTGCGGCAGGGGCGATGGTCGCCGTCGCTTGTATCCGGTCTGCCAACCGCCATTATCATCTGCTTCATCCCGAGCTGCATCTGGAGACGTCCACGACGGTTCTCGTGGTGTGGACCACCCTCGTAGCCGGCGTAACGGCGACAGGATGGCACTTTCTGGGGTGGGCGCTGGTGCTGGTCGGATCGGCAGGGTGGACATCCCGCCGTTTTCCCCACCCATTGAACGTGCTGTATTGGGTGGGAGGGGCTGTATCCCTGTTCGTGTATGTGCTGCCTGACATCGAGGAGATCGCCATCACGCTGGGTCTGGTGGTGAGCATCTGGCAGGGACTCCTGCTGTGGAAAGTCGAGCCGGGCGAAGCGGCCGCCGACCGCCGACCGCCGAAATAATCGGCTTTGATAACAATTGCATGGAAAGAAACGGATGTTAGTCGCCCATCTTGTGCCAGGTTATTTTGCGGCGTGCAGGTCGCAGCCCCACTGGCAGCCCGAATGGAGCACAATGCACCGCGGGCTGCTCTGGATAGCAGCACTTGGTGGTCCAGTTTTGCCCGATGCAGATGTCATTTATAATGTATTCTTTGGCCGCTTTATTAACCACAGCGTCCTGTGGACACACAGCCTGTTTGTTCACTTGGGTGTTGGATTATGTTGGTGGTTGCTGCACCGTTTTGGACGATGGCCTTACTTGCAAACGTTGGTTGGATTGGTAGCGGTGGGCGGTTTATCCCATTTGGCGCTAGATGTGATTGCTCACAATACCCCCTTGTTCTATCCTGTCTCGTTGGCAATGATTGGGGTTGCGCCTGTACGTATTGTGCAAGGTGGGGTATGGGCTTATTTGACTGACCCGCTCTTTCTATTGGAACCTTTGCTTTTGACTGTGGCAGG
>CAZRYD010000094.1:0-2103 GCA_964604225.1 uncultured Caldilineaceae bacterium | reverse complement strand
GCGCCAATCGTCGCCGGAAAGTTTGCCAGCGCCCATCGGTAGGGTAGAATCAGAACTGTGCAGGATTTGCCGCCACAGCGCTACCGAGGCCGGGCGGTCTTTGGGGTGAGGGGCCATAGCTAGCGCAATCGCCTCAGCCACACCCACTGAAATGTCGGGGTTGATATGTTGAATCGGCGGCAGCGACTCCGGCACCAAGAAACGCTCCTGAGCGCTGGCCGGGGTGTTGCCGGTGAGCAAATGGTAGAAAGTTGCGCCCAGGGCGTACAGGTCGGAGCGGGCATCGGTGTGGCCCAGGTGATCCACGTACTGTTCCAGGGGCGCATAAGGCAGGCTGCCGGCGCCCTGCAGGCCGGTTAGGGTGCTGGGGTCGTCAGGATCGAGCGGTTTGACCAGGCCAAAGTCCACCAGCTTCAAGCGACCTTCGGGCGTGAGTTTGATGTTGGCCGGTTTGATGTCGCGATGAAGCACCGGCGGCTGGCGGCTGTGCAGATACATGAGCGTGTCGCAAAGCTGGTCGGCCCAACCGAGCACGGTCGCCTCGTCCAAAAACCGAGCGTCGCGGCGCACTTCGGTTACAATTTCGAGCAGGTTCTGGCCGGCCACAAAATCCATTACCAGGTAGTCACGCTCGTCAATCGAGAAAAAATCGCTCACCTTGGGCAAGCCGGGGTGGTCCAATCGGGCCAGGGTTGAGGCTTCCTGATAAAATTGTTTGCGGGCGGCTTGAACCACTTCCTGGTTCAACGTGGGCAGGGGAAAGGTTTCTTTGAGGGCGCATTGACGCCCCTCCAGCCGGTTGTCGTCGGCCAGGTAAACTGCGCCCATCCCACCCGCGCCGATCAGGCCCACAATGCGGTACCGGTCGCGTAGAATCTCGCCGGGTTGAAGATTGGCAGGCAAGGAGTTCCTCCGAGAAGTAGTCAGTAGCCAGTAATCAGTAGTCAGATAAGTGGGGCATAAATTAGTAACAACGGACAACCGACAACGAACAACTGGCAACCTTAGAGTATCCCAATCTCAAATTACTGTCAAACAGGAGAGACTGATGAGAAATTTGCAAACGGAACAGGCGCTGTTAATTTGGAAAGAAGGCGACCTGATTAAAGATCAATGGATTTTGAACGACTCGGAACAGGAAATCAGCATTGGCCGCTCCACCGACTGCCTGGTTAGCATCCCGGTGCGCTGGATTTCGCGCTTGCACGCGGTGCTGCGCCGCCAGGGTGGGCAATTTGTGCTGGAGGATAGCGGCAGCAAAAATGGGGTGTTTGTCAACGGCCAGCGGGTCATCAAGCCGCGCCCCCTCAACGACGGCGACGTGATCCAACTCGCCCCCAGCCTGGAACTGATTTACGTTGACAGCGAGGCCACCGCGCCCCTGCCCGGCCAGAAAGGGCTGGGCTTGCACCTTGACCAAGCCGAGCGGCAAATTTACGTGCACGGCCAATTGCTCACCCCCCCGTTGAGCACTCAGCAATATCAACTTCTGGTAATGCTGGCCGAGCGCCCCGGCAAGGTCTACAGCCGGGCCGAGGTCATCGAGGCGGCCTGGCCGGGTGAAGCCGCCGAAGGGGTCAGCGACGATGCTATTGACGCCCTGGTCCGCCGCCTGCGCCAGCGCCTGGCCGAGATTGACCCGGAGCACGAGTTCATCGTCACCGTGCGCGGCTACGGTTTTCGGTTGGATACCGGCGTGGGCAACGCTTGAAAGTTCCCGAAGAAATGGTCACAAACTGTGCGAATGGGGCGAGCCTGCCTCGCCCTATTTTCGTCAATTCGATTATTGACTTCCCTCAGAGTGGTACAGTATAATCTCCGCCAATATCAGTACTGCTAACGTTCTGTCTCGCGACCTGCAACAGTTAATCATCAAGGGAGATACTTGGCATGACCACTTACCTCAAAGAAGGCCGGCGCGCGCCGGGCAGCGAATGGCTCAAAAACCAGCCTCGTTTTTTGGAATGGTTTTATGATGTGTCCAAGCAGGTCATTGTTAAAACCTACCCCTTGCTGAAACGGATCAATCCCCACTTGGCCGAAAAGTTGATGATCCGGGGCGAAGAGATTAGCAAGGGCTGGATGTTCAACTGCCAGATGTGC
>CAZRYD010000093.1:18107-19689 GCA_964604225.1 uncultured Caldilineaceae bacterium | reverse complement strand
GGCAGATTTCCATTTTAGTCAAGCCCAACAAAAATGGGCTCTAAACTTCAGTAATGATGGCTGGCTCTTTTGAACCGCTGACGATTTGATAGGCGCTGAATACACTGAGGTTCTGGTGAATTACAGCGGTTTCAGCCTGTTCAGCACTTCAGCGCTTCAACCTTTGCCCAAAAACCGAACGCACCCTGTCTATCCCAAAAACTTCAAACCTGTGCTATAGTTAAGTATCAGTAGATCCAAATTTGTAGCACAAACTGTTAGTTTGACCTACATATGCTCGGCGCGGAGCCGGCGGGTTCATTTTTTGATGAGGATACGGCCATGCAGCGCAGGCTGATTTTTTATGCTCTGTTGGGATTTTTCATTTTCACCCTATGGCTTGGGCTAACTTGTAGCCAAGAGCTTACAAAGGAGGAGCAAGCTTCCCGCTTGAAAGTTCAACCGTCCCTTCAACCCGCAAGCGCTTCTCCTCTCATTACCCTGTTTTTGGCGGGGGATGTAATGATCGGTCGAGGTATCGATCAAGTGTTAGCCCATCCGAGTGATCCGCTGCTCCACGAGCCGTTCATGCCCAGTGCTAAAGGATATGTAGAACTGGCTGAGCGAGCCAGTGGTCCGATCCAGCAACCGGTCAGTTTTGCGTACATTTGGGGAGACGCCCTGGCGGAATGGCAACGGGTCAAGCCGGATGTGAAACTGATTAATTTGGAGACCAGTATCACCACGAGCAACGATTTTTGGCCAGATAAGGGCATCCATTATCGAATGAATCCCCAGAATATCCCCGCTCTGACCGAGGCCGGTATAGATTATTGCTCTCTGGCCAATAACCACGTGCTTGATTGGGGTTATGCCGGTCTCGCCGAAACTTTGGAGACGTTGAAAGGAGCTAATATCCATTGGGCGGGAGCGGGTCAAAATCTTGAGGCAGCCGAAACGCCCGCCGTGATGGAGGTGGCGGGGAAAGGCCGGGTGATTGTGTTCGCCTATGGCCTGCCCAGCAGTGGCATCTCGCCCAGTTGGGCCGCTTCAACCGGCCAGCCCGGCGTCAATCTTTTGCCAAACCTGGCTGATCAGGCTGTCCAACATATCAGCCAAAAAGTGGAGGCGGTGAAACAACCGGGGGATCTTGTCGTGGCTTCTCTTCATTGGGGCAATAATTGGGGTTACGAGATTCCGCCGGAACAAACAGCGTTTGCGCACAAGCTCATCGATGAGGCCGGGGTAGACGTAATCCACGGCCATTCCTCGCACCATGTCAAGGGTCTTGAAGTTTATCGGGGCAAGCCGATTATCTATGGTTCGGGGGACTTGCTCAACGACTATGAAGGGATCAGCGGTTATGAGCAGTTTCGCCCGGATTTAGGCTTGATGTACTTTGCGACGATGAACCCAGCGACAGGCCAGCTCGTCGAGCTGCACATGACGCCCATGCAGCTTAAATATTTTAAGATCAATCGGGCTGCAAGTGCAGATGCGCTGTGGTTAAACGATCTCTTAAATAGAGCAGGTCAAGCGTTGGGGACGCAAGTAGAAATAAACCTGGACAATACGTTAACGCTAAGATGGGATTAATTTCTGG
>CAZRYD010000093.1:0-18007 GCA_964604225.1 uncultured Caldilineaceae bacterium | reverse complement strand
CAACACAGACTTTATCAAAGCAAATCTTAGCCAGGCACGTCTCTATGGGATGAAGCTCAACAGCGCGAACTTCACGGAAGCAGATCTCAGCGGAGCAAATCTTGATAAGGCGGATCTTAGTTCAGCGAATCTCTATGGTACGAACCTCAACAGAGCAGGGCTTCGCAGCACCGACCTCAGCGGTGCATACCTTGGTGCGGCAAGTCTTAACGAGGCAGACCTTAGTGGAGCGAATCTTCTTAGAGCAGTTCTCAACGGAGCGAGCCTTGTCGAGGCAAACCTCAGCAGAGTAAACCTCCGTTCAGCACGCCTTATTGGGGCAAACCTCAGAATGGTACGTCTTACCCAAGCAAATCTTAGTTTTGCGAACTTTCAGGGCGCAGACCTTGGTACAGCAAACCTTACTGAGGCAACACTGGTTAGGACAAATTTTGCGAGAGCCAACCTTATGGGTTGTTTGATTTACGGAATTTCCGCTTGGGATTTGAGTTTGGAGGAGGCCAATCAGACGAATCTTGTTATTACATCGTCGAATGAACCTAATATCACCGTAGATGATCTCGAAGTTGCCCAATTCATCTACCTACTCCTTAATCATAAAAAACTCCGCAATGTCATCAATGCTGTGACAGACAGAGGTGTGCTCATCCTGGGGCGCTTTGGTGATGGTGGACTAGAACTCTTGCAAGCCATTGCCGCCAAATTGAGAGAGTTAAATTATCTCCCTATCATTTTTGATTTTGAAAGGCCAGAAGGCCGCAGCTATACGGAGACGGTCAAGACTTTGGCCGGTCTGTCAAGATTTATCATCGCTGACCTCAGTGGGCCATCTGTGCCACTGGAACTTTTTGCGACTGTCCCCGACTTCAAGATCCCCTTTGTACCGATCATCGAAAAAGGTAGAAAGAAATTCCCTATGTTTGTTGAGCTTCAGGAATACCCCTGGGGTTTATCATCTGTTGAATTTGAAAATAAAGACCATTTGCTTGAATTACTCCCAGCCAAGATTATTAATCCTGCTGAGGAGAAACATCAAGAAAGACAGAAATTGTTAGAACAATTATTTTCCTAGCGTGGCTCGATGAGACAGTAATGGAGACAGACCAGGCTTGGGCGGGCGGATATTCATCGCACCCGGCACATCGGAAATTTCAGCCGGTGGAAGGACCATGATGCCTATCAGCAGGCGTTTGAGCGGCTGCTGCGGGATTTACAGATAGAAAGATAAGGAGAAGACATGGGCAAATTAACCCGTGAAGATGTGGAACGAATCGTTAAGGCAGCGCGAGAACGCGAGGAAAGGCCAAACCTCAATAAGGCAGATCTCGGCAATATGGGTCTGTTTCGAGCCGATCTGAGCGAGGTTGACCTGATCCAGGCCAATCTGCGCCAGACCAATTTGAGCAGGAGTAATCTCACTAAAGCCAATCTGCATCAGGCTATTCTGACTGAGGCCAGCTTGAGTGGGGCGAATTTGAGCGGCGCTGATTTAAGCCAGGCCGACCTATTCCAGGCAAGTTTGCGTGAAGCCAACTTGAGCGGGGCCAATCTCCAGGGCGCCGACCTGAACGGAGTCAATTTTAACAAGGCCGACCTGAGCAACGCCGATTTTAGGGGAGCAACCTATAGCGATTTTACCAAATGGCCGGCGGCCTTTGATCCTGTCAAAGCGGGGGCGATTAAAAAGGGGTAATGAGGAGAAAAAATGACAACATTGTGCTGGTCCGCCCTACGGTGAAGGCGCTGTTCGAGGCCAAGTCGTCGGCCAATTTGGTCACGTGAGCCTAAATGCAAAGAAAGGAAATTACGGATGATAGATCTGACCACTGAATTTGGCCGCCGGGTGGCCCGGCGGCTGGCAGAGGAGCGAATCATTTGGCTGACTACGGTTGATGCAGAGGGGACGCCCCAACCCAGGCCGGTCTGGTTTTGGTGGGATGGGGCCACGTTTCTGATCTACAGCCAGTCCAAGACTCACAAGTTGGAGCATATCAGGCGCAATGCCAAGGTGGCGCTGCATCTAGATGGGGATGGGCTGGGCGGCAACATCGTCGTTTTCACTGGGGAGGCCAGCCTGGCCCCTGACGCGCCGCCGGCGAACCAAGTGCCGGCCTACGTTCAAAAATATCAGCCAGGGTTTGCCCGGATTGGCCTGTCGGCTGAGGAATTTGCCCAAAAGTATGCCGTTGCCCTGCGGGTCACTCCAACCAGCTTACGCGGGCATTAGGCAGTTGCCGCCTGCATCACTCGTTAAAGAGTTCTCCCACGGAAATACCCAAATGGACGCGCCGAATTACTTCGGCCAGGAGGGGGGCGACGGAGAGCACGGTTAGTTTATCAAAGTATTTGTGGGGTGGTATCTCCACCGTATTGGTGGCGACCACCTCTTTGACCGGCGCTTCCCGAAGGCGCTGGACCGCCGGGCCGGATAAAACCGCGTGGGTAACGCAGGCGTAAATATCGCGGGCCTGTTCTTCTTTCAAGAAGTCCATGGCCTGGGCCATGGTGCCGGCAGTATCAATTTCGTCGTCGAAAATGATACAATTTTTGCCTTTGACCTCGCCGATCACATTCAATACTTCTGATTTGCTGCCATCCTGTTGTTGAACGCGCCGTTTTTCGATAATGGCCAGCGGCAGGTCGAGATTCTGAGCAAAGTTGCGGGAGCGCTTGGTCGCGCCGATGTCGCCGGCGATGACTACACCATTGGAGATATTTTTCTTTCTGATGTGCTCACTCAAAAGATAAAAAGCGGTGATCTCATCTACTTGAATATTAAAAAAACCCTGAATTTGTCCGGCGTGCAAATCCAGGGTTAAGAAGCGATTGGCCCCGGCAGTGCTAATCATATCAGCTACCAGCCGGGCGGTGATAGGTACGCGGGGTTGATCTTTTTTATCGGTGCGGCCATAACCGAAATAAGGCACAACCGCCGTAATCCGTCCGGCTGAGTCTCGTTTGGCCGTATCAATCATAATCAGGAGTTCCATCAAATTATCATTAACCGAAGCTAGAACCCCCTGTTTATCGTAGGAATTTGATACGGGCTGGATGATAAAGACGTCTTTACCGCGCACGCTGGTGCGCAAGCGACAAAAAATGTTTTGATTGGGAAACTTAAAAACATCGGCTGGGCACAGCGGAACGGCCAAAGCCTGGCTAATTTCCTGAGCCAGTTGAGGGTTTCCATTTCCGCTAAAAAGGGCAATTTCTCCGTACATTTACCTCTGTCTCCGTGAAAGGTAGCAGGCGTGTCGCATAATTTGTGATTTGTTACTTGCAATATGCTACGCTGCTACGTTGTTATCCTTTAAATACTCCGGGCGCAAGACACTCATGATTAATTGATCCTCAAAACGGCCTTGGCGAAAAATGGCATCGCGTAGGCGACCTTCTTCACTGAAGCCGCAGCTTGCATAAGCGCGAATAGCTTTGGTGTGGTTGGCGTCAACCCGCAGGTAAATTCGATGCAAGTTCAGGGTGTCAAAACCATAAGGCAACAAGAGCTGAATAGCTTCGCGACCATAACCCTGACCCCAGCGGGATTTGTCGCCAATCATTATACCCAATTCAGCGTTTTGTTCCCGCTGATTGATTTTCATGAAGCCAATGGAGCCGATGTGCAACTGCTCGGCGTTGGCCACGATAGCAAAGTTCTGGGTGCTGGGGTCTTTGCGTTGGTTCTCATACCAGTCAATTTCATCATCAAGATTGAAGGGTAAATAGGCTTTGAGATGGTCGGTTACGGCGGGGTCATTCAGCCAAGTCACATAGCGTGGTAAATCGTCGCGTTCAATGGCTCGAAGGGTGAGGCGTTGGCCTTTAAGCATGAATTAAACTTCCTGCGGACATTTCTTTGCCCTAAAATTTACAGTTATTATAAAACGGAACAAGTGAAACGAAAAAAGGGACGGGGCAATGGATGCACATTTCAACCCGAGGTGCCGATGGCTCGTAGGGTTAAGCCCATCATAAATAGCCCGCCTACGGCCCAGAGCAGCGCGGCTCGACGGTCGGTGGCGCCACGGGTATAAGCCCACAGCGCGGGAAAAAATAAGATGGCGAGACTGCCGTAGAGAAAATGAATGCCCCTTGCCGGATATAGCCCGCCAGCGACCAGCAACATGATACCCAGGGTGGCCTGCACCAGCATCATGATTTCGCCTATAATCACCGCACCGATGACATTACCATCCACCCCGGCGCCACGAAGGTAATTAATCAGGCTGAGCAGACCGACCAAAATCATAAACAAAGGAGCGGCATTGCCCACCCGCTCGTGCAGCCAAATGATGGTAGCCAGGTTCATATCACAACTCTCGCAGGGCGGTCAACAGGCGCTCAACTTCGGCCTGGGTATTATAATGAATCAAACCGACCCGGACCATGCCCCCTGATTTTTCTACGCCCAGCCGGTCGGTTACGCTCAGGGCCAGATAGTTGCCATCCCAAACAAAAATACCACGCTCACCCAAGTGAGCGGCAATCTGACGGGGGGTGTAGCCAGCTTTGGTAAAAGCCACGGTTGGGCAGCGTTCCGCCAGATGCTCCGGGTTGGTGATGCCGTAAATCTTCAAATCGGGGATGGTTTGCAGTTCCGTTAGCAGGTAAGCCAGGAGGGGACGCTCATAAGCCATGCAGGCCAGCATGGCCTGTTTCAGTTTTTGCCGCCGCCCGGAGTAGCGGGCTGTTTCGGCGGCAAAAGCCTGGCCATATACCCGGCCCAGTTCGGCCAGGTAATTCACGGCCGCCAGCGTCCCGGCAATACCTTCGTGATTGGAGGTGCCGATTTCAAATTTGTAGGGTGGGTTGGGGTTGGCCGGCCGCACCTGATAAGGTCGCAGGGCTTCCAGCAACTCTAACCGGCCCCACAACACGCCCAAGTGGGGACCAAAAAATTTATAGGCTGAGCAAACCAAAAAATCGCAACCCAGCGCCTGCACATCGATTGGGCCGTGCGGGGCGAAGTGCACAGCATCGACCCACAGCCATGCCCCGACATTGCGGGCCAAAGCGGCAATGCGCCCAATGGGATTGATGGTTCCGACTGCATTGGAGGCATAACCTACGGCTACCAGTTTGGTTTGAGGGGTAATGAGCGAGGCCAGGTGTTCCAGGTCGAGGCGACAATCTTCAACGTCAAAATCGGCCCATTTCACTCTGGCTCCCTGTTCCTCCAGGGCCAGCCAGGGCGAGATATTGGCATCGTGATCCAGGCGGGTGACGACGATTTCGTCGCCGGGTTGGAGGGTCCGGCCAATCGAACGGCTCAGGTTGTAGGTCAGCGTGGTCATGTTGGTTCCAAAGACAATTTCCTGGGGCGAGGGCGCATTGAGGAAATCGGCCATGGCCTGGCGAGCCTGGGTGATGATTTCATCGCTGCGGCGGCTGGTGAGAAACTGACCACCTTTATTGGCGTTGGCGCAGGTCAGATAATCAGTCATGGCAGCCAAAACCAGGTGAGGGACCTGAGTGCCGCCTGGCCCATCAAAAAAAACATAGGGCTGGCCTTGAGCGTCGGTTTCTTGCAGGGCCGGAAATTGGCTGCGTAAAAGGGAGAGGTTGGGGACTGGTTCTGTCATTTAAAGCATAAACTCCTGAGTAAATACCCCCACCCCAACCCCTCCCCCGTAGCGGGGGAGGGGCTAGGGGAGGGGGTCAATTTCATTGTTGGTGGTACCCAAAGGGTATTTTATGTACCAAAGGTTCGTCAACACTCCTGAGTAAAGTAAAAGAATCCTGCTGAAGGAAGATTTCTATGGGAGTGTCTGGCCGTAATGCGCGGCTCCCAGCAGACCCGGATTTTCATGAAGAATAACGTAAACCGGGATATGTGACAGCAAGCTGGCAAAGCGGCCTTTGTTGACAAAGGCGGCCATAAAGGTGCCATCTTTGAGTTTGGCCAGAATTCGGGGCGGAATCCCGCCACCCAGATAGATGCCGCCGGTGGCCATCACTTTGAGCGCCAGGTTGCCCGCCTCTGCGCCCAGGATGGACACAAAGATGTTGAGAGTGGCCCGGCATAATTCACATTCATGGGCCATCGCCGCCTGGACGATGACCGGGGTGGGGTCGTGGCCCGCTTGCAAAGCTGCCGCCACCTGGGGCGACTCCTCGGACGGGCGAGTCTCTTTGAGGTAGGCATAAATATTGGGGATACCCAGGCCGCCGGAACAAACCCGTTCATAGCTGACGTGGTTAAATCTGGCCAGCATGTAGCGCAGTAAACCCATTTGGAGTTCATTGGTCGGGCCAAAGTCAGTGTGACCGCCTTCGGAGGGCAGCACATGGTATTGCTGGTTGTGATGAAAGAGAATGGCCTCGCCCAGGCCGGTGCCGGGGGCAATAACGGCTTTGTGCCCGCCCAGATTGGGGTCCATTTGATCGGCATTGAGGGGGGCTAGATGGTTGGCCGGCACATGGGGGACCGCGTAGGCGATCGCTTCCAAATCATTCAGTAATTTGACGGCGGTAGGCGGTATCTGGAGCGTCTGGCTGAGGTTACTTTCGGTGATGTGCCAGGGTAAGTTGGTGATCTTTGACTCGCCGTTTACCACCGGCCCGGCTACACCAAAAACAGCCTGGGTGACGGTGACGCCTGTCTCGGTTAAAAATTTCTGGGCAACAGCCTCCAGGCTGGGATAGTCGGCGCTTTTGAAGATGGCTTCTTTTTCGAGCCTGAGCGTAGCCTCTGTAGAAAAAAGGGCAAGATGGGTTTTGGTGCCGCCAATGTCTCCGGCCAGTAACATAGTAGGTCCTTTCGTTCAACGGTTTTTGGCCCGGGCCATCAATTCAACCTGGCTATCACGGGGTTTTTCGTGCTTGTCGGGCGAGAGTTGCTCGTAGCTGCCATCAGTTCGCAGAAGCCGGGCATTGACATTATCAGCCAGGGAGATGTCAAGGATTTCAATTAATTCTTGTTTAAGGCTGGGGTCTTCGATAGGGAAGAGCGTTTCAATCCGCCGGTCGAGATTACGCGGCATCAAATCGGCGGAGCCCAGGTAAATATCGGGGTTGCCGCCGTTATGAAAATAATAAATACGGGAGTGCTCTAAATAGCGTCCCACAACACTCTTCACTCTGATGTTGTCGCTGAGGTTAGGAATCCCTGGCCGCAAGCCGCAAATTCCGCGCGCCAGCAGGTCAATTTTGACTCCGGCCATCGAGGCTTGATAGAGCTGGCGGATAAAGGGCGAGTCGATGAGCGAGTTCATCTTAAAAATGAGCCGGGCCGGGACCCCTTTTTTAGCCCATTTAATTTCCCGGTCGATCAGGGCGGCAAAACGTTTGCGTAAGTTAAAGGGAGCAACCAGGAATTTTTGGTAATCTTCCTTGTTGGAGTAGCCGGTGAGGGCATTAAATAAATCGGAGGCGTCGGCTCCAAACTCAGGTTTACAGGTAAATAAGCCCAGATCGGTATAAACATTGGCGGTTACGGCATTATAGTTGCCGGTTGAAAGATGAACGTAGCGCCGAATACCTCCGCTCTCGCGGCGCACCACCAGACAAATTTTGGTATGAGTTTTTAGACTCATAAAGCCATAGACCACGTGAACGCCGGCACGTTCCAGGGTTTTGGCCCAGCTAATATTGCTTTCCTCGTCAAAGCGAGCTTTTAGCTCTACCAGGGCTGAAACTTGTTTGCCGTATTCGGTGGCCTCCAATAAAGCATCAACCACGGGTGAGTTGGTGCCGGCGCGATAAAGAGTTTGTTTGATGGCGACCACGTTGGGGTCGCGAGCGGCAGCCCGCAGAAAATCAACCACCGGCACAAAGGAGTCATAGGGATGATGGAGCAGAATATCGCCCTCGCGAATAACTTTGAAGATTTCCTGGCGGTTATCCAACTGGCGCAACCGGGGCGGGATGATCGACGTGTAAGGCGGGTCTTTCAAGTCGGGCCGGTCAATCTTCATAAGGCTCATGAGGCCGCTTAACCCCAACGGGCCTTTGCTTTCATAGGTGTCTTCGGGCCCCACGTTGAGGTTTTTGGCCAACAGCTCCCGCACATGGTCGGGCATATCCGAGGCAATGGTGAAGCGCACCACAAAACCAAAACGGCGGCGGCGCACTGTGGCTTCGATGGCTTCCAGTAGGTCATCTGCCTCATTGCCTTCAATTTCCATGTCGGCATTGCGGGTAATGCGGAATTGATGGGCTTCGAGAATTTCGTGGCCGGGAAATAGATCGGGGAGGTTGTGGGCAATTAAATCTTCTAACCAGACAAAGTGATAGGTGCGCGGGGTGTCGCCCCGGAGCCGTTTTACCGGCACCAGCCGGGAGAGGGTGCTGGGTACCTTGATCCGGGCAAAATATTCGGTCCCACTCTCAGGGTTGCGAACCAACACGGCCAGGTTAAGACTGAGGCTGGAGATATGGGGGAAAGGCCGGCCCGGATCAAAAGCCAGGGGTGTCAAAACTGGAAAAATTTCGTTTTTGAAATATTCGTTAATCCCTTGCTGTTGCGATTTGGCTAAATTGTTATAATTGTGGATATAAACGCCGGCTTCAGCTAATTGCAGCCGAATGTTGCGGTAGCAGCGGTGCGCCGCCTTCAGATTGGCCCGCACTTTTTTACGAATGGCCACGAGCTGCTCGGTGGGGGTCAGGCCATCGGCCGGTACATCGGTAATGCCGGCGGCAACTTGTTGCATCAATCCGGCCACCCGGACCATAAAGAATTCGTCCATGTTAGAGCTGTAAATGGCTAAGAATTTAGCCCGCTCCAATACAGGATTGCTCTCATCCTGGGCTTCGGTCAAAACGCGCTGGTTGAACTCAAGCAGGCTTAACTCGCGGTTGATATACAGAGCTGGATTGTGTAAATCATAAACAGAGGTACTGGCTTCAAGGGGTGCTACATTTTTGGGGTCGGTTTCAACCGTGGTGCTTGTAGCGGGGATAAGTCCAACAGCCATAGTTTTCCTCCAGACCTGTCTCAATCGCGTGGTTTAAACCCACCTGATATTTTTCAAGGGAAAATTTTTAAGTCGGCTCTGAGCACCCGCATAGTACGCTAGATGAGCCAGAGAGTCAAAAATAAAAATGCCAGTCCAAATGAGTTGCTGGAAAAAAGAAAGCCCTGCGCAACTTTGGGTCAAAATCGGCAGGACTCCTGGTGAGCGATGGGTGCGCTATTCAAACTTAAAGGGGGTGAGGTTTTACTGGGTATAACTTTTTACTTTCTCAATCAAATCGGTTAAGATCAAACTTTTTGAAACAAGTTCGGCGGCGCCGGCCTCGAGCGCACGCTTAGCCTGATCTCCTTTGACATAAGCCGACAAAACGAGAATGGGGATATGTTTAGTGGCCGGGTTTTGCTTGATGTGCCAGATGGCGGTGGAACCATCCATACCCGGCATCATCAAATCCATAATAACTAGCTCCGGTTGGTGCTCGGCCGTCATTTCAACGCCCGTTTGGCCATCGCCCGCTTCAAGAACGCGAAACCCGGCTCGCGTGAGCGCCAGGCGCAAAAGCATCAATTGGGTCGGTTCGTCATCAACGCAGAGGATTGTTTTCATATTGAATAAGTGCTCCCATCAGAAAAATAAATCACTTCAGTAACACTTATTGATTATAGCATTAAAAAGCAATCTCACAAGGGGGAATTTGTTACTTATTGGTGGGTCAATTGAATTTTTTTCAAGCTTTTAAAATCAAGACTCGACCTAAGACCTAACCTATGCTAAAATTAATCCCGTTCAACCTCGGTTAGTCTCAAAATTGGTATTTGTCACTTTATGGAAGGTCAACCCAAAAGCGGTTGACGTAAAACATCGGAATATAGTATAATCTCTTTGTAAACATAGAGTAAAAACACCTAAAAGTCTTGGTACCTTGTAACTGGTTGCATTTCCAGGTATGAGCGGATATAATTAGGGGAATGAGAGTTTTTGGCGTGCGTCACAGGAGAAAATCGTGATATTTGAGACACAACGTTTAGAAGATCCCGAACCTCCCAAAAAACCTCAAGACGGGGGCAGCGGCTATGATGAGAATATTCTGCCCAAGGGAGCCGTGCTACAAAAACGCTACGAAATCATCAAGGTTTTGGGCGTAGGCGGTATGGGCGCAGTTTACCTGGCTCAAGATTTGCGTTTCACCGGGGTAGTCAGAAGATGTGCCTTGAAGGAGATGATT
The DNA here is from genome assembly GCA_964604225.1 of uncultured Caldilineaceae bacterium. Taxonomy (GTDB): domain Bacteria; phylum Chloroflexota; class Anaerolineae; order 4572-78; family J111; genus DSQQ01. The sequence goes on along the minus strand of CAZRYD010000093.1, from coordinate 7,864 downwards.
AGCACTACGCCCGACCCTCATATTCGTCGTTTGGCTGTGGAAAGTTTTTCACGTGAAGCGAACCTGTTGGTGCAGTTAAATCATCCAGGTATTCCCAAAATATTTGATTTTTTCAGCGAAGCGGTTCGCAGCTACCTGGTAATGGAGTATGTAGAGGGCGAAGACCTGGAAAATGTCCTTGAAAATACCGAGGGCATGCTAAAGGAAGAGACAGTTTTAGATTGGGCCATCCAGGTTTGTGATGTACTGGTCTACCTGCACAGCCAAACCCCACCGATTATCTTTAGAGACCTCAAGCCCTCTAATGTTATGCTCCGTAAGCAACAAAACAAAATCGCCTTGATTGACTTTGGGATTGCCAAAGCCTTTGAGGCGGGCCAAAAGGGTACTATGATTGGCACCGAAGGCTATTCTCCGCCGGAGCAGTACCGGGGTGTGGCCGACCCACGTGGCGATATTTACGCTTTGGGAGCGACCTTACACCATCTACTAACCAAACGAGATCCCCGCCTTGAGCCGCCCTTTACGTTTCACGAAGAACCGGCGCGGTTATTAAACCCGGCGCTTTCAGAAGAAACAAATGCGGTGATAATGAAGGCCCTGGAATATGAGCCAGAAAAGCGTTATCCTTCGGCCCAGGCGCTTAAAGATGCCCTGGTAGCAGCCTTAAAGAAAGATAAATCGGTTGTCGCTGCACCTCCGGCTTCAACCCAGGTTTTACCAAACTCGCCTTCGGCTCATACGGCTATTTTGACCGGACAACCGCCGGCGCCGCCACAATATCAGACGCCGCAGTCTCCTCTTCCAGCCCAATATCCCCCCCAATATCCGCCGGCCCAATATCCGCCGCAGTCTCCACCTTACCCACCTCAACCCTATCCGCCGCAGTATCCCCCCCCCTATCCGCAGCAACCGGGGGTAATGGGCGAGCCTGAAACGGAATTGAGCGACTCCATCCTGCCTATTTGGAAATTCAAATGTGAAGATGAGATCAGGTCGTCGCCTGTCGCCGATAAGACGACCCTCTACATCGGCGTCTATGATAATAACATTTATGCGTTGGATTTAAAGAGTGGTCAGTTTAAGTGGAAATATGCCACTGAAGGCGGTATTGCGGCTAAACCGTTTGTGTATAACGATCGGATCATCATTGGCTCTGAAGATCGCGTGGCCTATGCCATTTCCACGAGCGGCCGGCTGATCTGGACCTGCCCGACGGAAGGGCGGATTCGCTCCTCAGCCAGGGTTGAATTTGAGCATGCCTTTTTTGGCTCCGACGATCACCGGCTTTATGCGGTTAACGCGCAAACCGGCCGAATTATCTGGCGTTTTGAAGCGATGGGACCGATTCGCTCCAGCCCAACGTTGGGAGATGAATTGGTTTATGTTGGCTCTGAGGACGGATACGTTTATGCCGTTGATCTTTCGTCTGGCGCTCACCGTTGGAAATTTAGATCGAATCGTAATGTTACCTCCAGCCCGGCGTTGTATCGAGAAATTATTGTCGTTGGTTCCGGTGATTGGAATGTGTATGGTCTGGATGCCAAAACCGGTTACTCCATCTGGCAAGTCAGAACCGGCCAGGCGGTGATCTCAAGCCCGGTTGTTTATGATGAAATTGCCTACATTGGCTCGACTGATAAGTATATGTATGCGATTGACCTCAGAAATGGACGCGTACAATGGAAATTCAATGCTGGCTCCCCGGTGGTTTCAACCCCGGTGGTGACGGATGAAGCTATCTATTTTGGCACAATTGGCGGTGAATTTATAAGCATTAATCGCCGGGATCGAAAGGTACGCTGGAAATTCAAAACGGGTGGCCCCATTCCGTCTTCACCCTTGTTTGCTGATGGGATAGTTTACATCGGTTCAACAGACCATCACGTCTATGCCTTACCCGCTTAATCAGCAGGATAGCTTAGTTGTGATGCTGCCACTTAATCCTGTTGATATGGGAGCTTATAACGCATGAATTTTCTGCAACGCCTCTTGTCACAGCCAAAAACTGAGGCTGAATCACCGAGACAAACGGCGGGTAAAGGTTCGAGTCAAGATGGAACTCAAGCAGGGAGTATCAGCCATCTGCCGCCGGGCTTGTATGTGGGCCAACTCTCCGATATCGGTCAAGTTCGAGAGCGCAACGAGGACTCTTTTTATACTTTTCAATCACTATCTCAGCACAATTATGGGCGAGAGTCGTTCGGTTTATTGATCGTAGCAGATGGCATGGGAGGCCACCAAAAAGGTGAGGTGGCCAGTTCTTTGGCTGTACGCACGGCTGCCGGCTGTATCTTAAAAGATATTTACCTACCTTACTTGGATAATGATAATCAAGGTGCGGCCAATCGGCCCATCAATGAGGTTCTGATTGAGGCTGTGGAGAGCGCCAATACGGCTGTACAAGAAACAGTACCTGATGGTGGTACCACCTTGACTATTGCTCTGGTGATGGGACACAGCGCTTATATTGCGCATGTAGGTGACAGCCGGGCCTACTGGTTTAATCAAGGCAATCTCAAACAAGTCACAAAAGATCATTCGCTGGTACAACGTTTGGTAGAGTTGGGGCAGGAAACGGCCGAAGGTGCTTTAACTCATCCCCAGCGCAATGTCTTATACCGGGCGATTGGGCAAGGCACAGCCATGGAAGTCGATATTTATGTTCAGCATTTGCCGCCGGGTAGTTCGCTGCTGCTTTGCAGCGATGGGTTGTGGGGACCGGTAAAGAATGAAGCGCTGCGCGAAACGATCAGCACTTCGGCTACGCCTCAAGAAGCTTGTGATCGCTTGATTACCCTGGCTAACAAAAATGGCGGTGAAGATAACATTACGGCAGTTATTGTTTCGATGGGTGTTGAAAGTCAAAAGAATTAAATTACCCATTCCTGTACTTATCTAGTAGGGCTATTTTTCCACAGGAAAGCAGGGAGAGCTACCCTGATGCGAACTGACAAAAATTACTACGAAATTCTCAAGGTTGAGAGCAATGCCACTGAAGATCAAATCCGCAAGATGTATCGGGTTTTAGTGCGCGAGTATCATCCTGATACAAGTAAAAATCCAGCAGCGGTAGAGATTTTTCAAGAAGTACAGGAAGCTTACGAGGTTTTAGGCGACCCGGAGCAGCGTCGTGTTTATGATCGCCTGCGGGAATCGGAAGGGCTTGATAAATCGTCGGCGATTAGCCTGCGAGCCACCATCAGCCACAAATATCTCTTAACCAACGTAGAAGAGCAAGCTTTTTATGTTTTGCTTGATATTACCCCAGCCTCGGATCTACCCACCGCTCGCTTACCGCTGAATATCTGCCTGGTTTTGGACCGCAGCACCTCGATGCAGGGCATGCGTTTGCAGCAGGTCAAAGAAGGCACGCGTCAAATTATTGACCGCCTCAACCCCGACGATGCGCTAAGCCTGGTTGTTTTTAGCGACCGGGCCGAGGTTATTTTGGCCAGCCAAAAAGGTGTCGATAAGGCCATGGCCAAATCTATTGCCAGTACCATCCAACCGAGCGGCGGTACCGAAATGCTGCAAGGATTAACCGCTGGCCTCCAGGAACTGGAACGAAATCGCACCAACGAGTCGGTTAACCACCTCATTCTTCTAACTGATGGTCAGACTTACGGCGACGAAGCAGGCTGTCTGGAAAAAGCCGAATGGGCCGGTCATCATCAAATTAGTCTGAGCACCATGGGTATTGGTTCGGATTGGAATGAAAATTTGCTCGATCAGATGGCTACGTTATCGGGCGGAACCTCCGTTTATATTGACTCGCCGCGTAAAGTGGTGGACGTGTTCAAAGCAACTATCCGCAACCTGAGCACGGTGGTGGCCCGTGAATTGACCATGAGTGTCAATACCTCGACGGGTGTTACGCTTAAAGAGGCTTTTCAGGTGACCCCGCATATCCAGCGATTGGACCTGCGCGCGGATAAAACGGTGTTGGGACCGCTGGGCACAGGGAGTGGTAAAACTCTCTTAATGGAGTTCAGAGTCCGTTCGGAGTCAGAGGCCGGTCAAAAACGTTTGATGCGCTTGACCATTGATGGCGATGTGCCGGGTCAATCTAACCGCAGAAACTGGGAGTGGTCAGACTTGGTGGGTGAATTTGTGACTGCCGCTGAAGGAAATGTGGAAATTCCCCCAACGATTGTGACGGCGTTGGGGAAATTAGCTATTTTCAAAATGCAAGAAAAAGCCATGGTTGACCTGGAAAATGGTCAGATCAGCGCCGCCACGCAGCGTTTAGAGACCATGGCCACTCGATTGCTCAATCTTGGTGAAACTGACCTGGCTCGCGCTGCCCTCCTTGAAGCCGGCCGGTTAGCCCGCACGGGTGATCTGTCTGCCGAAGGTCGGAAAAAGATCCGCTACGGCACACGCAGCCTATCCATTTTGCCAAAGGAGATACACCGTGATTAAGTGTCCATTTTGCGGAACAACTCACGTGGCTAATACCCTTTTTTGCAGTGAGTGTGGAACTTATTTATTGGAGGATGATCGGCGGGGGACTGACCCTTTAGGGACGGATGAAATCGGTTGGGTGGGCGAAGAAGAGGGCGATGGTGAGTCGAGTGCTTTTGTTAAGGGTACCGGCCCGCTGGCTGTTCGTTTGAAAATTGGCGAGAATGGACGCGAAATTGAAGCGACCCTCACCAAAGCGGTCCACCTGGGCCGTTTGGATCCGGCCAGCGATGTGTTCCCGGAAATTGACCTAACCAACGATAACGGTTTGGAAAAGGGTGTCTCGCGGCGACATGCCCGCATTCTCAAGCGGGAGGGCACGGTTGTGGTAGAAGACCTGGGCAGCATCAACGGCACCTTTATCAATGGCAAACGCCTGGCCCCCTATTTGCCTGAAGTTCTGCACAACGGCGACCAACTGCAATTAGGCAAACTGCTCATTGAAGTAGAAATGCGCTGAGCCAATTAATCAGTGCAGGCGCGCTGCGTTTTCAAGTCGGCGATACTCTTGAAAATTGGCGCAAAAAGCGTTCCTCGGACCTGGTATAGATAAATTTCAAAGGAGATGGTAATGGCCATTACGGTAATCATCCATATTCAAAGTGCAGACGCAATTATGGCTGAGATTGAGGAGATTCCTGATCCCACCGCAAATTTTCTGATTTGCACCAATCCCCGTGCTCGTGATGGTAAAAATCTGATTTTTATTGAGCGCGAGGCCACTCGGGTCATCTTTCCCTGGCATCGGATCAGTTTTATCGAAACGATGCCGAGCGAAGAAGATCAGGTGCAGGTGGAGTCTTTTTTCCGGGATTAAACAAAACTGCCTTTACTTTTGGGTATTCTTCTTGGAGGAAAACCGCCACAAATGTTTGAACGTGGCGGTTTTTAGTTGCTATTTTGCCCTCTAACGGGTAAGATACTGATTCTATATGATAACTCAGCCCCAAAAATAGCTGTCTGAGCGCTGTTTTTAGAAAGGTAATTTTCAAATATCATGGCTACTCAGCAAATTGTACCGGTAATTTGTGCCAACTGCCGCACCCAGTTTAATGCCCCGGTGGTAACAATCATTGACGGTCAGAATCCCGTGCTAAAATCGGCCTTTCTCCAGGGCCGGATGAATACAGCGCAATGTCCGCAGTGTGGCTTTGTCAACACGCTGACTATCCCGATGCTCTATTACGATTTGGAGAAAGAATTGGCTTTAGTGCTGGCACCCAACAGCCTGCACTTAGCCGGTGCAGACCAAGAAAAAATGATTGGCTCATTGACCAACAGCTTGGTCAATAGTCTCCCGGCTGAGCAGCGCAGATTTTATCTCTTGAACCCTAAATTATTTTTAACCTTCGACAGCATCGTCAAGACTATTCTGGAGGCTGATGGCATCACCGAAGAAGTTTTAGAGGCGCAAAAAGCCAAAATAAAATTGCTGGAGGAGTTTTTACAGGTGCAGGATGATGCGACGCTCAAGACAAAGGTCAAAGAACACGATGCTGAGCTAGACCGTGAGTTTTTTGAAATTCTCACTGCTTCGATGCAGGCGGCTCAGATGGAAGGCAATCGAGCCGGGGCGCAAGCCCTCTATGGCTTACGCGCTATTTTAGCTCAATTGAGCAGCCAGGGGCAGCAGGCCGTAGCCGACATTGATACCAGTCTGGGCCTGGTGCATATCACCAGTCGCGAAGATTTGCTGGCGAAGTTACAGAAGGCCCAAAGTGACGAGGAATTTGAAACCTTTATAGCCGCCGGACATCCCTTACTTGATTACACCTTTTTCCAACAGCTAACCGCCCAAATTGACGAAACGGCCAAAACCGATCCCAAACGGGCCGAGGCGCTCAAAAATTTACGGACCAAAATTCTGGATACCAAAGCCCAGCAGGAAGAACTGAGCCGCGCTGCTTTGCAGAAATCCGTGACCCTGCTGCGCGAAGTTTTACAATCCCGCGACCCACAAAAAGTTTTAGCTCAAAAACTCGATCAAATTGATGAGAGCTTTTTTGCGGTCTTATCGGCCAATATCGAGGAGGCCCGGCGGCAAAATCAAAATGAGGCCGCCCAGGCGATGGAGATGATTGGCAACATCGCTATGGCTATGTTGCAAGAGAGCCTGGCCCAGGCCGAGGTAAAATAAGCAATTTAACTGGTGGTGACGATGTTGTAGGAAAATTCTCGCCGGTTAAACCCGGACCAACTCAACCTGTTTGAGGGCGTCATCATAAATCACGTAAGCCGCTCCCGGCGCGTCCTCTGGACGGCCCACACTGCCCACGCCAACAATCAGCGTGTCGCCGGGGCGCAGGCTGATGAGCGGATGGGTTAGCTTTTGGAGGTGGTTGTCGGCGGTAAAGCGCCAGGCAATTTGCCGGTGGGTGTGGCCGTGGAACATGAGCGAAATGTTGGCCTGGGTCAGACAGCCCATAATCTCCCACAGCGTCGGACATTCAAAGTGTAGGTACGGGAAGAGTTGGGAGATGGGTAGATCATAGCGATGAGCATTCAAATCGGCCAGACTGGTCAAATGGTCGGGCCAGAGCGGCGTGGCGTGGGTTAACCAGAATGTCGCCTCTTTGCGGACGGGCGGCAGGCCCAAAGCCCAGGCCTGATTTTCCGGTGAAAGATGGGGCCAGCCCGACACCTCCCAATTGCCAAACACTGTCGGTGCGCCCACCTCCCGCACCAGTTCGACGCAGTCGTCAATCCCTACATCACCCAGGCAAAAATAGCCATCCACCACCTGTTGACGGGTGTGGCGCAGTAACTTCGTCAGCGCCCCGGCCTGATTGTGAATGTCGGAGAAAATCGCGTAGCGCATGAGCAGAGGGTAACATAAGTTAGAGAATGAGGCAAAGTGCAAGTCTTTGCCAAAAGTTTAGACCTAACCACCGGAGCACTCCAGCAAACTCCCTAGACATCCCTCAAGAATTAAGCTATAATCCCCCAACTAGCCATCTTTTCAAGGAGAATCTAACCATTGACCAAATATAAGCGCGTCACCGGCATGCGTGACGTCCTTTTTGATGACCAACCGTATTGGCGCTATATTTTAGCCAAAATTCAAGAAACCACCGACCTGTTTGGCTACCAACGCATTGATACGCCGGTGCTGGAGCAGGCCAGCCTGTTTGTGCGCGGCGTCGGCGAAGGCACCGATATTGTCGAAAAAGAGATGTATATTTTTGAGGATCGCGACGGCGACCAACTGGCCCTGCGCCCGGAATTTACCGCCAGCATCATGCGAGCCTACATCGAAAACGGCCTGCATACCCTGCCCACGCCTCTAAAAGTCTGGACTACCGGCCCGCTCTTTCGCCATGAGCGGCCCCAGGCCGGGCGCTACCGGCAGCATACCCAATTTGATATCGAAGTCATCGGCGAGCAGGACCCGGCGGTG
>CAZRYD010000092.1:0-19697 GCA_964604225.1 uncultured Caldilineaceae bacterium | reverse complement strand
TCCTGTCCATTTTGTATAAAACATCGAACTCAGGTTATCTAAGTTTATAATCCAACCACGTCCGCCAATCTCTGCAACTGGCTTATCTCCGGCACTGTGGGAAACAACACCAACTCGTCGCAGCCGGCATCGGCATAGCCGCGCCTAAATTGAGCAATGGCCTGGGGCGTGGTCAGCAACCCGGCGGCAATTTTCTCGGCAAAGGGGCCGGTGAAGGCGTAATAATCGCGCAGATAGGCTGCTCCGGCTGCGGCGGCAGCATCGCCGAGGGCGAAGTAGCCCATGGCCCACAGGCGCGGCCGGCCGGGCCGCCCGGCGTCGAGCCAGGCCGTGCGCGCTTTTTCGGCGGCACGGACAAAGGTCTTGGGCGGACCACCGCCGTGCACGTAGCCATCGGCGTAGCGAACCATGCGAGCAAAGGTGTGGTCGCTGCCACCACCAACCAACAATTCGGGGCCGTTGGGTTGTACCGGCTTGGGACCGCACGCTTCATCTTCCCACTGCCGCCGCAACGCCTCAAGCTGCTCGGTCAGGCGCTTGCCCCGGCTCGAATACTCCACCCCGGCCGCTTCGTAATCATCCCGGCGCGCGCCAACCGCCAGCCCCAGGGTCAGCCGTCCGCCGGAGAGCGCATCCACGCTGGCGGCTTCTTTAGCCAACAAGGTCGTGTTACGCAGCGGACTGATGACAATGGTTGTAGCCAGGCGGATACGCTGGGTGAGTACCGCCACAGCGGCCAGCACGATCAGCGGCTCGTAACTGTCGTAAACCAGGCGGTCAAGCACGCTAAGGTTGGAGAAGGGTCCCTCATCGGCCTGCCTGGCCCAGTTAATCAGCAGTTCCCGGTCTGCACCGGGGATGGTGTTGGGTAAGCCAATACCTACCTGCATCCCGCCTCCTCTCATTGACCATTGACAATTGACAATTGTCAACGGTCAATGATCAATAACTAATTTAGACCCCCAAATACCGATGCATCACTTCCGCCTGCGCCCGCAACTCAGCCGGGGTGCCCTCAAAGACAATCTGACCTTTGTTCATCACATAAACCTGGTCGGCTACGCCAAGAGCCAGGGAGAGGTTCTGCTCGACCAGCAAAATAGACAGACCTTCCTGCTTCAGTTGGCCGATGATGCGGCCAATTTCGGCCACAATCAAGGGGGCCAGCCCTTCTGAGGGTTCGTCGAGCAACAGCAGAGCCGGGTTGGTCATCAGGGCCCGGGCGATGGCCAGCATCTGCTGCTCGCCGCCGCTGAGTTGGGCACTCAAATTTTTAAGCCGCGCTTGCAGGGGTGGAAATGTCGCCAAGACCCGGTCCAGAGTCCAGCCGCCATGGCCGGCCTGGCGGGCGGCCAGGGTGATATTCTCGCGCACCGTCAGCGTAGGGAAGATCGAGCGGCCCTGCGGCACCAGGCCGACTCCCAGTTGAGCGGTCCGGTGTGAAGGCAGATGAGTCACATCGACGTCCCACAGCATAATTTTTCCGCGCCGCGGTGGCGTAAAGCCGATGATCGATTTGATAGTGGTCGACTTGCCGACCCCGTTGCGCCCTAGTAAGGCTACGGCTTCGCCCTGCCCTACTTTCAACGAAACGCCTTGCAGCACATAGCTGTCGCCGTAATAGGTGTGAATGTCGTTAACGGTCAGCATTGCTCGCCCGTGCCTAAATAAATTTCCTGTACCAGCGGGTTGGCCCGAACTTCGGCAGGCGTGCCTTCGCTGATGACCTGGCCGTAGTGCAGCACGGTGATGCGGTCGGCCAGGCTGAAGACCACATCCATGTCGTGTTCCACAATCAGCATCGTCAGCGAGCGGGGCAGCTCTTCAATCAAGCGGGTCATCTCGGCGGTTTCGGCGGGCGACATGCCGGCGGTTGGTTCATCCAGCAGCAGCACTTTGGGGTGAGTTGCCAAAGCCAGGGCCACCTCCAGGGCGCGTTGTTGGCCGTAAGCCAGCGTTCTGACCAACTGCCCCCTTTGATCGGCCAACCCAACCTGTTCGAGTAAGGCTTCAGAGGCGCGGGTGACCGGCTCGAAGCTGCTGGCCGGCTTAAACAGATGGTGGGTGACGCGGTGGTGATGCTGCACGGCCAGGCGTACATTTTCAAACACGCTCAAGCCCAAAAAGAGGTTGTTCCGCTGAAAGGTGTGGCCCAGACCCAGATTAGCCCGCTCGTAGACCGGGAGTTGGGTGATGTCGCGCTCTCCCAGGTAAACTTGGCCACTGGTCGGCGAGAGTTCACCGGCCACCAGATTAAACAGGGTACTTTTGCCCGCCCCATTGGGACCGATGATGGCCCGCCGTTCGCCGGGCTGGACCTCCAGCGTGACCTCGACCAGGGCGGCGACCCCGCCGAAATTTTTGCTCAGGCGTTCAACTTTCAGCCGGGTCACGCAGACCTGTCCCGCCGCGGACGCAGCAGTCCTATGACTCCCTGCGGGGCAAACATAACAAACGTAATGAAGATCACCCCCATCAAAGTTTGCCAGCGGTCAAGATAGGTGCTGGCAAAATTGGGCAGCAAGCGCTCTATCGTCGCGCCAAAAATCGGACCGGTGAGGGTCCCCGCGCCGCCGATGATGAGGGAAATCATGACTTCGCCGGAGGTGGTCCAGTACAGATTTTCGGGCGAGGCGATGCCAAAAAAATGGGTAATCAGCGCCCCGGCCAGGCCGGCCAGGGCTCCAGCGATGACAAAAGCAGTCATCTTGAAGCCAAAGGTGCGGTACCCCAGGGCGCGCATGCGCTGCTCATTCTCGCGGATGCCGCGCAGCGTCCAGCCGAACGGGCTGTTGACAAGGCGGCGTAACAGCCCCCAGGTCAACAGAAACAACACCAAAACCAAATAGTAGTAGCTCTCACGGCTATCGAAGGTGTAGCTGAGCGGGCCGACTCCCACAGCAGGCCGAGGCACACCGGCCAGACCATCGGACCCGCCCGTAACTGTCGACCAGCCGATGGCGATGCTGAAGAGCATCTGGGCAAAGGCCAGCGTGACCATCAAAAAGTAGATGCCTGTGGTACGCAGGGCAAAAAAACCAATCACCAGAGCCAGCAGGGCCGTACCCAGCATCACCAGGGGAACAGTAATTAATAAATTGCTGCTGAAATTGAGGGCCAATTCACTGCGGCTGGCAATATAAGCCAGCAGGTAAGCCCCAAAACCGTAAAAGGCGGCGTGTCCAAACGAGGGCAAACCGGTGTAACCTAAAAGCAGGTCAAGGCTCATGGCAAAAATGGCAAAGATCAAAACTTCGATGGCCAGACCCAGAAAATAACTGCGAACGATAAAGGGATAGGCCAGTGCGACCACTCCCAACGCGACCAGAAACCATTTTCGCCGTTCGCTCAGCCAGGTACGCCCGCGGACTATCCGGGCCACTCGCATGTCCATCGCTTAAGGCCCTTTCAGGCCAAACAGGCCGGACGGACGAATGAGCAAAACCAAGGCCATGACCGCAAAAATCAAAAAGAGGGAGAACTGAGGCAAAAGCGCTTTGCCAAAGGTGTCGGCCAGGCCGATCACCAAGCTGCCTAAAAAAGCGCCTTTCAGTGTGCCCAGTCCACCCACCACCACGACCACCAGGGTAAGGATCAAAATTTCCGAGTCCAGCCCTGGATACAGATTGAGCACCGGCGCGCCAATCACTCCGGCCAGAGCAGCCAGGGCCGTGCCCAGGGCAAAAACGCCGGCAAAAACTAACTGGATGTTGATCCCCAGGCCGCTGACCATTTGCGGGTCAAAGACTCCGGCCCGCACAATTGCTCCTAAACGGGTCCGCTCGATGAACAACCACAGCAGCACGGCCAAGACCAGGCCGAAGCCGAGCAACGACAGCCGATAGAGCGGAAACAGACTGCCCCAAACCGGCACCTGGCCGTCGAGCAGGGTCGGGCCGGGCACGGACTCGACATACGCGCCCCAATTCCAGCGGGTCAGGTCGGTGACAATCAGGGCCACGCCAAAGGTCAGCAAAACCTGGTCCAGATGGCGGTGGCGGCCATACAGACGCCGTAAAAACAGATACTCCAGAATCAGCCCCACTCCACCGACCAGCAGCGGCGCGAGGATAAGGGCCAGCCAGAAATTATCAAGCTGCCGGACCATGGTCAGGCCAATATAGCCGCCTAAGAGATAAAATGAGCCGTGGGCCAGATTGATGACATCCATCAGGCCGAAGATTAACGACAACCCGGCGGCCATGGTAAACAGCAACATGCTAAATACCAATCCATTGAGGAGTTGGATGAGGAAGTTGTCCATGTGATTTTGGATTTCGGATTTTAGATTTTAGATTTTGGATGGTAGGTCATCCAAAATCTAAAATCGTCAATCTAAAATCAACTCAGCCTTTCGAGTCGTCGCCGGGATCAACAACTTCGCCCAGGTCTTCCATGACGACGTTGTGCAAGACGCCGTCAACGTTTTGCACTTCACGCAGATAAATGTGATGACGCGGCGCCTGGGTCTTCGGATCCAGGGCAAAGGAGCCGCGCGGGCTGGCAAAGCTGATCCCACCCAGGGCCTCGATCATCTTGTCCACGTTGCTGGTATCGCCCTGGACTATATTGAGCACCTCGACGATAGTCCGGGCGGTATCATAGCCCTGCACCGTAAAAACGTTGGCATCCTTTTGGGTGCGTTCTTTGTAAGCGGCGGTGAATTTCTTATTCTCGGGGTTATCGAGCAGTAACGCCCAATGCAAGCCGCCGCGCACGCCCAGCGCGGCATCGCCTTGCGCCGGCAGGACGTCCTCTTCAACCATAAAGCCGGAACACATCAACGGGATTTTGCCAGCCAAGCCAAACTCACCGTAAGCTTTCATAAAGGTTACGGCTGCACCGCCGCTATAAAAACAGTAAATTAAATCAGGAGCGGCATTGGCCAGTTCAGTGATAAAAGGAGCTGGGTCACCCATATTGGGGAAGGGGGTTAATTGTGTCCCTACAATTTGGCCGCCCGCCGCTTCAAAACTATTGGTAAAGGAATTCAAGGTATCCTTACCAGCACCGTAATCCGGTACACTGATATAAGCCTTTTTGCCCACGTTATTGGCCGCCCAGGTGCCGACCGGCCAGTTAGGCATCCAATTGGTAAACGAGGTTCGCCAGATGTAGGGGGTTTTGGCCTTTCGGCTCAAGGCATTGGCCCCGGCATTGGCGCAGATCAACAGCTTCTTATTTTGGTCAAGGTAGTCGCGCAAACCGGCCAGCACACCCGAACTGACCACCCCGGCCAAAAAAGCTACCTCGTCCTGTTCAATCAGTTTGCGTGCTTTTTGCAGGGCCGCATCCGGCTGAGTTCCTTCATCCTCGGTAATGATCTCAATCTTGCGGCCACCGGCCTCATTCTTGACCTCGTCAAAATACATCTTCATGGCCTCGGTGATGCTCTCACCCAACACAGCGTAAATATCCGAGTAAGGCAGCAGCACCCCAATTTTAATCGGGCCGGATGCGCCTGCGCCCCCCCCGCAGGCGCTCAAAAGCGGAGCCGCAGCATAGGCCGTGGCCACCGCCCCGGCTGCTTTCAGAAACTGGCGACGTGTTAATTGTGACTTCATTTTGACTTTCCCTCCTTTTTTACCCTACTACTGCGTCAAGGTTAAATTGATAAGTTGTAGTATAGCCCCTTGTGGGCGGCTAGAGCGGGCACAAGGCCCGATGCTACTAATCATTTTAACATTGACAGACTACTACTCACCATTGAATATAACGGGAACTTGGAGGAATCTGAGAAAACCGATTGCCCTCAAGTTCCCGGAAATACCATGCAGCACAGACAGAGGAGCTGAGTTTTGTCATAATGGCAACGGAGTAACCTAATGATAGTGGCAGAAATAGGTACAGTTGATCGAACTGAGTGGGAGAAGTTTTGAACTGAGCGGGCCGGAGCTAAAATCCTGGGGCAAAAGAGCGTTTGGGTTGTCGTAATTCTGATTGACCTGGTTTGCAATCATTACGGCCACCAACTCCGGCAATGAATTTCGGTGTCGGTCAATGATACCGTGAGCATTTTTATAACAAATGTATCAGAGGGGGTGTACACCGTTCTGAGTATGGAACGGTCTTTTATTTTAACACCTGTCACCTGAGATGTCAAAATTTGGCCGTTTAGACTGGTTCGCAATCAAAGTCGACTCGTTCCCTCGTCTGATTTTATGTTATAATCATGGGTAAGTTGACCGCGTGCTGATGGAAGGGAGTAGAGGATGGAGCCAAGCACGGTATCGCTCCTGGAACAAAGCCTGTGGTGGCTGCTGCCATACATCGCGCTGATGCTGGTAATGGTGCATGCCATGATGGAATTCACCCTCAGCCTGTTGATCAAGCGGCCATCGGCCAAGCGCCAGCCGGTCCCCAGCGCCGAGTTACGGCGGCGGCTGTTAGACTTGAACAAACCTGGTCAGCCTCACCCCTTGGTTGAGGGCCAGGATTGCGACCTGGAAATGAAATGGTCCCACGAAGATACCCGGCGTAGCCGCTTCGCCATATCCAGGCAGACCAGTTCCTCTCATCTACGCTTCCTGTTTGACGAGCAGCGGCATGAACTACGTATGCATCAGATAGATAGTGGCTCCGGCTTTTTTGTGGGTCTGGCGGGTTGGCTACCTCGCCTGCATGGTTCCGCCGGTATGAGCGCTGGTCCCCCCGGCCAGGCGCTGACCCAAGATATCGAGCAAGTAGCTAAACGGAGCGGTTGGACGCCCCGCCCGGTGTTGTGGTGGTTCCAGGCGACCCACTCCGGCTACCGTATTCTGCAAGCGTTAACACCCGCGCCGCTGCGCCTGTGGCCGGCGCGTCGCTTTTGGGGTGTGCTCTATCCGCTCAGTTATTTCCTGGGCGTGGGCTATTTGGTGGCTATTATCGGCCCATTGGACGGGCACAATTTCCTGATCCTCGCCGGCGTCTCAATCATCTGGTGGGGTATTTGGGGTTTTCTAGCCTGGGTCTTAACCGGCTTCCCGGCCTTTTGGCGACGCAAGCATCGCTAACGCAGAATATCTAACTTCTCCAAATCCACACTTGCCATTTTGACCCGTTCAAAGGCGCGAGGGCGAGGATAGGGGGCGGTGGCGTCAAGGCCCAACTTCATGCCCAGGCCGCGGTCCGTCGAGGGATTGAGTTCGTGGCCGCGGGCGGCCGGAATCTGGATCAGGCCGGTTTCGGGCCGGAAGCGGGTGGCCAGCGCCCACTCTACATCCTCAGCATTGGTCAGGTCCACATCCTCATCCACGGCGATGACCATTTTGAGCGAGGGGAAGGCGGCAAAGGTGGCCAGAATGGCATTCTTGGCCGTACCTTCCATACTTTTCTTGAGCTGGACGATGGCATGGTAAAAACCGCAGCCGCCGTGACTAAAATAGACTCCCTTCACGTCGCGCACCTGCCGCGACACCAGCCGGTAAACCGCCGCCTCCCCGACCAGTCCCACCGAATTATAAACCTCTTTGCCCGATAGAATCGTCTGCCAGATGGGGTTTTTGCGCCGGGTAACCTTCTTGACCCACACCACCCAGCGTGTATCCTGAGCAGCATAATAGCCGGTCACTTCGGCAAACGGCCCCTCCGGCTCACGCACCTCCGGCAGCATCTCGGCCTCCAAAATGAATTGCGCCTCGGCCAGACCTTCCACCCCCACCGTCTGGCTGCGAAGCAGGCGTAGCGGTTCGCCGGTCATGTTGCCAGCGATACCCAACTCATCTTTGTCAATCGGCGCGGCGGAACTGGGCACCGCCGAGGCGATATGCACTGCCGGGCCGATGCCGTTATTCAAGGTGACTTCCAGCGGCTGGCCGCGCTTTTCGGCCCGCTCATAGTAGTCTCGTACATGCCGGCCCTCATCGAGCTGCACCGTCAACCGGTTGGGGCCGGTGACCAACGCCCGGTAAATCGAGGCGTTGCGCACGCCCGTATCCGGGTCGCGGGCAATGACAATGGCCGAATCAATATAAGGGCCGGCGTCGCCGAGGGCGTGGGTAGGAATGGGCAGCTTGCGCAAGTCAACTTCATCTTCAATAACCTCGTTGGCCGGGCCGCTATCTCCCACCTCTGGCTCAATGGGCCGGGTTTGCCACGCCTGCACTGCGTCGGCTACCACAAAAGGTAGTTGGGCCTGGTCGCAGCCAAACAGCCGGGCCAGGGCCACCCGGTTCCAATACAATCCCACCAACACCGGAAAAGTGTGGCCTTTGACCTTCTCACACAACACCACTTCCCGGCCCTCAAAGCGATAGGCCACCCCGGCCAGTTCATGGACCGGGTCGATCTCGCTGCGCACCCGCACCAAATCACCGTTGGCAGCCAGGCGCTCGATACAAGAGTTCAAATCAATGAGGTATTTGTGCGACATAGACGTTTCCTTTGACAAACAATGATTATCTCGTCCAAAACCCCTGCGGGTCGAACTGCCGCAACATGGCTAACTCAGTTTCAGTGGGCGCGAGTGTCTCTGTTACCTGCGGAGCGACAGCCAGCGGCCAGCCGGTGTTAGCCACAATTTCCTCAACCGTCACCCCCGGATGGGTCGAGGCCAGCACCATCTCCCGTGTCTCCGGATCAAAGCGCAGCACCCCCAAGGTGGTGATGACCGTAGCCGGTCCGCCGCGCGGCAAGCCGACTCGTTCGCGCCAGCCGGCCCCATCGCCGTAACCGGGGGAGGTAATGTAGTCTACTTTTGGCACAAAGCGCCGTTTCTCGTGGGCCATCATGATGATGTGCCGTTTGGCCAGACTGGCCAGGTCACACGCGCCGCCGCTGCCAGGCAGCCGGGTTTCAATCAACTGAGGAGGAATACCTCGCTCCACCCCATAAATCACCTGTTTGGCGGTCGGCGGTCGGCGGTCGGCGGTCAGAATATAGCTCGTATTCAAATTCCCAAAGCGATCCACCTGCGCCCCACCGATAAAACTGGCATCCACCCAGCCTTGCTGGAGCAAGCCCATCAGGTCGGCGGTGTCGGCCAGCCATTGGGCGCGATAAAGATTAGGCAGGTCGCCCATCGTCAGGATTGGGGCGGGGGCGACAGTCTCGCGAATCACGCCCAACTCATACACCCCAACGGCATGGGGTGCGTGGGTGCTTTTAGCCAGCAAAAACCCTAACAGTGGCAGCCGCATGCCCACAAAGATGACCTCACCCTCGGCAATCTCGCGGGCCGCCGCCGTGACCATGAGTTCAAGCAGGGTATAGCCAGGGTTCGTACTCGACATCACTGTTTTCTTTGACCCAATAAAACGTAAAACGTAATGGTTTTAGGCAACAGTCAGCACGTTTTACGTTTTACATATTTCAATATCCGTAATCCACCGACTCGGACCAGACATGGGTTTTCAGGCGCAATCCGGCGGCTCTTTCCTCACCCAGCAAAGCCAGGTAGTCTTGGCTGTGATGGACACCATCCACCCAGCGAGCCTGCCAGGCGGCGAAAGCCACAGGAGTTGTGCTGTGTTGCTGGTACTCGATAAAAGCTTGATGATCGCGATTGTAATAACCAGGGACGGGAGACGGATGCGCTCCCCACGGGGCATGCACCACTGCGCTGACCCGAAAACCGGGGGTGATGACCCGGTTGGGATCGCTGTTGATGACCTCCGGGACGACGATTTCTTCGGCAGTGATGATGATGCGGCGGCTGGCCAGGCAGGCTTCGCGGGTAATGCCAAAATTGCCCCACATATGAGCATTGCCGTTTTCATCGGCGCGCTGGACGTGGATAATGGCCACGTCGGGGTTGATGGCAGCCACCGCGGTTAAGGTGTCGCCGGTAAAGGGACAGGTGGTGGTTCTGAGGTTTGGGTTGGTTTGATACAGGTCGCTGCCCAGAGCCGTACGCGTGGGCATAAAGGGGACACCCATCGCTCCGGCGCGCAGGGCCATGGCCAGGGTCAGATTGGAGTGATCTTCCATTTCAACAGCCCCGCTTTCCACCGCCCGCCGAAAGTTATAGCCAGAGCCGGTAATGACATTGCCGACCCAGGCCGCGCGGATTTTGCGCACGCAGCCGGCCCCGATAAGCTGGTCAAACAGCATGTCGGAAATGGGACCGATCAGGGTTAAATTCCGCTTACGCTGGCGAATCAGTTCGTGGCCGGCGGCAAAAGGGGTCAAGGTTTCTTGAGCTGTCCCCAGAGCTACCTGGCTGCCATCCGGTACAAAACGGGCAATGATTTCGGCCAGAGTGAGCAATTTCAATTGGCGTCCTCCTCCTCCCGACCCAAAGTCCAGGCGGGTACATCACTGGCCGGGAATGATTCGAGGTCTGCCTCGGTGACGACATCCTCAGGAATAACAGGTTGATTAGCCTCAGAGGGTGCTGTGGCCGGTTCCGCTTCGTAGGCGTTGACCGCCTGCCGCAGCCGTTCGGGCAGAGCCTGGGGTTTATAGGTGTCCTGGTCAACGGTGACCGCCACAATGTGGCCGGTCACAATCAAGCGTTCGTCGGCCTCGGCTCGTACCTCAAACTCAAAGCGGAGGCTGCGCCGGCTCAGGTGAGCGACCCGCACGTAAACCCGCAGCCATTCCGGCCACTTAGCCGCTGATTTATAATTGCAGTGCGATTCGGCGAAAAGTAGATCGGTCTGATCCGTCTCCATAGCCTGGTGGTCATAGCCAATCGTCTCGAAATAATGAGTTACGGCCTCGTCAAAATAAAAGTAATATTGACCAAAATTGACATGCCCTTGCAGGTCTGTTTCATTAAAGCGGACGCGCAGCCGGATATAAAACTTAAATATTTGATTCATAGGCTCTTAAGAGAAGAGATGGGCTGAGGAGTCCAAAATGCACTTTGGACTCCTCATTTTCCTTTTTGACCCAGAGCAGACTGAAAAGTCTACTCCACAAATCAGGTTGAACGGGCTGACAGTAAGGCCAGGGTAGATTGGATCAACGTTTCTCGCACAGCCGGGGCGTTGAGCCCGGCCTGCTCCATACCCAGTAGGACCCCACCAACAACCGGCGGGACGGTCAACTGCATCAGGCGAGCGCCCGGCGCGACAGTGTGAATGGTTTGGCGCATGGACTCAACCAGGAGCGGGCTGCCATTGTAAAGGCTGCCTACCAACACTGTGTCAAAAGTAAGCGCCTCAAAGTTAAGTTGACGAATAACGCCGGTGGCCAGACTGCCCAATTCGCGTCCGGCCCAGAGGATGGTTTCGATGGCCACCAAATCCCCTTCGGCGGCAGCCCGAAAAACGAGGGGGGCTGCCGTAGCGTCCAAATCCAGGCGCTCCAGGCTCAACCCTTCCAGCAGGTCTTCAATATCCCGCGCCCCGGCCAACTCGATGAAGTATTGGGTCAGGCGGGTGGCCGGGCCGCGCCGGGTCCACTCCAAAGCCACGGCCTGGACTGCTTTGCCGACCAGTTCCAGTCCGCCGGCCACTTCACCCATGCGCCAGCCATAGCCGGTCAGGCGGCCGATGCGTCGCTGTTGATCCCAGCCCCAGCAGTTGGCTCGAGTCCCGGCCACAATGGCGATACCCCAGCCGGTGGGGGCTCCAGCCAGCAGGCCAATGATGGTATCGTTGACAAATTCCAAGCGCGCCAAATCCAGTCCAAGCGGGCGGATAGCGGCCAGGTGAGGTTCTCGCTGGGACGGCCAATCGTAGCCGGCAATGCCAAAACCCGTACCGGCGATTTGCGTTTTGCTAATGCCGGCGTCGGCCAAGACGCGTTGGGTCACGGCCGCCAGAGTGGCGGCCAGCCCTTCATAGCCGACATCCTCATAATTACCGGGACCTGCTTCGCCAAAACCAATAGCCCGTCCGGCGGCGTCGGCAATCAAGGCATGGCTTTTGGTCCCGCCGATGTCTACGCCCAAAAAATAATCAGTCATCCTATACCTTCAATTGGGGCAATATGTTGAGTTCGAGGTTCGGTACGATCGAATCGCTGACATCACTGAATTTGTTTGAAGACGCTGATAAAAGCACCCCTGCGGTGAATTCAGTAAGATTAGCTCAGCATCGCCAGGGCATCCACAACGCTGGCATCCTGATGAACGATGGCGCTGATGGCCTTGATCATTTTGACCGGATTTTCAGCCCCCCACAAGTTACGGCCCATGGCCAGACCCACAGCCCCGGCATCCACGACGTCACGGGCCAACTGGAAAGTTGCCTCGATGCTCTTCTGGCTGCCGCCGGCAATCACCACCGGCGCTGGACAACTTTCAATCACTTTGACCAGATCAGCTTTACTACCCGGCCAGGCGGTCTTGACGATGGTGGCTCCCAGTTCGGCCCCGGCGCGAGCCGCCCGGCGGATGGCCTCAACTCGCCCAACTTGCTCGCTGAACCGGTCGGTGGGATACATCATCAAGAGCGAGGGCATATGCCACTCTTCGCAAGCATCGAGCACGGGGGCAACCTGCTCAATCATCTGGCGTTCCGTTTCCGCGCCTACCAAAACTTCGAGGGCGACGCCATCGGCGGCCCACTTGACCGCGCGGACTACGCTGCCGAAGAGGGCCGCATGCTCCAGCGTGCAACTATTGGTCAACATGTGAAGCGTGGCGATGTGGGTGTTATATTCAGGGAAGAGCGCATTGGCCAATCCCTGGTTAAAAATGACCGCGTCTGCCCCGCCCGCTACAGTCCAGCGGACGGTCTGGCGCGGGTCGGTGATGCCGGAAAGGGGGCCAAAAGGCAGGCCGTGGTCGAAGGGCAGCAAGACAGTTTTACCTGTCTGCGGGTTAACAATCCGGTCGTAGCGAGTCTTCAGCCCAGGATGCATATTTTATGGGTTCCTTATCAGAGACAAACCAGGTGGACAAACAATGGCGACACAGCCACCTGGTTCATAGCTCTATAATTAGTGGGGGATCTTCTTCGACGGTGCAATTATGCTGTCCGGTGCAGAAAATGTCAAAATTGTTTTGGGGTGGAAAACAGCAGGAATTTTTTAAATCTTTAAGGTCTGTCAAACATAAGTTTGCTCATATCATTGACAAATGAGCATAAATATGCTAATATCGGCAGCAAATTAAGCAGAGATTACATATCCATAGAGCTCTGCCCTTTTTGAATACAACTCACCAGGCTACAAGGTCAATGATGACAACGGATCGCCAGATGAAAATCCTACAGCATTTGACCCGGCACGACAGCCTGGAAGTAGGTCAACTGAGCGAATTGTTGCAAGTTTCTCCCTCCACCATCCGGCGTGAACTGCGCGTGATGCAAAAAAGCGGCCTGCTGAAGCGCACCCATGGCACGGCCCAACTTCCCACGCCGATTCGTTATGAACTTCCCTATGAAAACCGAGCTGCCCAGCATGTCGAAGCCAAGCGTAAGATCGCTGCCACGGCCAAACAACTGATTAAAGGCGAGATGGTTATCGGCACCAGCGGCGGGACCACTTGCACCGAACTGGCCCGCCAGTTACGGGCCATGGAAAACGTTACTATCGTCACCAATGCCGTAAATATTGCCCTGGAACTGCAAGGCCAGTTGGGTAAACGAGTGATTGTGACCGGCGGTCTGCTGAACCAGGATTCCTATGAGTTGGTGGGCCAGGTCGTCGCTCAAACCCTGGAAAATATGCACCTCGATCTGGCTTTTCTGGGTGCAACCGGGGTTGACCTGTCCTTTGGCTTCTCGATGGCCGATGAGCCGGAGGCTGTGGCCAGCCGGGCCTTTATGGCTGCCGCCGGGCAAACCATCATTCTGGCCGATCACTCCAAAATTGGCCGGGTCACTTTTGCCCGGCTGTGCCGACTGACCGAAGTGGATTTGTTGATTACGGATGATGGCATTACTGGCGATCAACAAAGTGCGCTTGAAACAGCCGGCTTGAAAGTGAGCGTGGCTGAATGAAATTTACCCCCTCCCTCGCAGTGGGGGAAGGGGTATTTCCAAGGAGATTTGCTTATGCCCGGACCTGGGTTTGATTTGATTGGCGAAGAAGAAATGGCCGAAGTGCTCGACGTGTTGCGGGGCGGCTGGCTTTATCGCTACGGCCAGGATGATAATCCCAATTTTAAGGCCAAAGTATGGGCCTTTGAAAAAGCAATGGCCGAACTCTCCGGCGTACCGCACGCTGTTGCCGTCAATTCCGGTTCGACGGCGCTGTGGATCGCTTTGATGGGCCTGGGCATTGGCCCCGGTGATGAGGTGATCGTGCCCGGCTTTACCTTTATCGCCAGTATCTCGGCCATTATCTATGCCCGCGCTGTGCCGGTACTGGCCGAAATCGACCGGACTTTCAACCTTGATCCCGTCGATGTGGAGCGAAAAATCACCTCGCGCACCAAAGCCATCATGGCCGTGCACCTGATGGGTAATCTGGCCCGCATGGACGAACTCAAAGCCATCGCCGACCGGCACGGACTGATCTTGCTGGAGGATTGCGCCCAGGCCTTTGGCGCGTCATACAAAGGGCGACCGGTGGGCAGTATGGGTCATGCCGGCGCGTTCAGCTTCAATTACGCCAAGGTCATCACCGCCGGCGAGGGTGGGGTGATTACGACTCATGAAGAAGCCCTTTACAAACGCTTCTTCGCCTTGCACGATCAGGGTCACGCGCCACTGCGCAAAGGCCGCGAAGTCGGCCAACGTCCCTTTGTGGGCCTTGATTTCCGCATGACCGAACTGCAAGGCGCAGTGCTATTAGCTCAATTTCGCAAAGTCGGTTATATTAGGGAGCATCTCCACACCAACAAAAAGCTGTTCAAATCGCTCATCGGCGACCTACCTGGTCTGGAATTTCGGGAGCTGCCCGACCCCGAAGGAGAATGTGCTACCCTGTTGACGGTGATTTTTCCCACGGCTGAGATTGCCCGCCGAGTTGCCGCCGATTTGGGCGGCAGACTTCTCTCTGACTCCGGTTGGCATGTTTACAGCAATATGGAACCCCTGCTGGAAAAACGCGTACCGATCGAGCGAGGGAGTCCCTTCCATTCAGAGGTTTACCCGTCAGAAGTCAATTACTACAAAGGTATGCTGCCCCAAACCGATAATCTCCTGGCCCGTTCATTCAACATCGGCATTGGCATGCAAGACAAGGGCCTGGCGACCTACGGTTTGACTGTCCACGCTACGACTCAAGAGACTGAAGCCAAGGCGGCTGAATTTCGCCGGGTGGCGGAGAAATATTTGTAAAAACTTTGATCACCTCCCCTGTCCTCCCTCCTCTAGTTTTGGAGAGAAAGTGCTTAGGGAGTGAAACAGGAGCAATTCCAAAAATTCTCGCTTACAAGGAGGTAAGTATAGAACGATATACTGTTTTCATAACCCGGTTAGCTGTTATACGTTCGTTAAAGATCATTTAATATTATTCGATTTGGGGAGGAACAATGTCAACACAAACAACACGGCGCGATTTCCTGAGAACATCGGCGATGGCTTTTGGGGCCGGGGTAGCGGCTTCAACTGCCTTTGGGGGGTTAAAAGCAGCACGAGCAGCGGCTCAGGAAGCGGGCGCCAGCAAACTTCAAGAGGTCCTTGATCGAGGGACGGTGATTGTCGGCACCGGCAGTACCAACCCACCCTGGCATTTTGAGGATGAAACGGGCAATCTGATCGGCTTTGATATTGAAATGGGGCGATTGCTTTCCAAAGGGTTGTTCGACAGCCCCGATCAAGTAGAGTTTGTACGCCAGGCTTCTGATGCTCGTATTCCCAACCTACAAACCAATCAAATAGATGTGGTCTTTCAATTTATGACCGTCAATGCCCAACGGGCCCAGTTGGTTGAGTTTACTATTCCCTATTACCGAGAAGGGGTGGGCACGCTGCTGCTGAAGGATAGCCCCTACAATGGCGCGTTAGACATGGCTAAAGAGGGCAGCAAAATCAAGGTGTCAATCCTCCAAAATGTGTATGCTGAAGATTATGTGCATGCGGCCATGCCCGAAGCCGAAGTACTCCAGCTCGACTCCCAGGCAAACGCCATTCAGGCTCTTGATTCAGGCCGGGTTGAGGCGGCAGCTATTGACGAATCTACGATCCGCTGGCTGGTCAAACAGGAGCCAGACAAGTATAAGGCCGGCAACTACGGCTGGCTGCCCCAAACATATTCTGCCGCAGTGCGTCCCGGCGATCCTATTTGGTTAAACTTTATCAATACCGTCTTACACGAGGGCATGGTCGGCGTAGAGTTTGATTTCTACGCTGCCGCCTTTGAGAAATTCTTTGGGGTTAAACTCAATCCGCCGCCTATCGGCTTCCCGGTTGAATTTGGGATTCGCCAACTTTAGGCATTAAGAATTTAGGAGTGCAGGCGACTGCCTGCACTCCTAAATGATTGATTTTACGTTACTAAATCTTGTCGGAACTATCAAGATGTATCATTTCAATTGGCGCCCGGTCTTCAAAAATTTTGATTTACTTTGGCAAGGATTGTTACTCGGCCTCCAAATCTCGGTTTTCTCCCTGGCTATCGGATGCGTGATTGGCATAATCGGCGCTTTTGCCCGCGTTTATGGTCCACGCCAGGTACGAGTACTGGTAACCGCTTACGTTGAATTTGTCCGCAACATTCCGTTATTGTTGATTATTTATTTTGTTTATTTTGCGCTCCCGCTGATTGGGATTAGCATTTTAGACAACTTGTGGTCTTTTGTTTTTGCGCTGGCCATTTATTCGGGGGCGTATTTAACGGAAACTTTCCGGGCCGGGATTGAATCGATTAGCAAGGGCCACATCGAGGCCGGCAAGGCTATTGGTCTGACTCGTCTTCAAGTAGCGCGCTACATCACACTTCCGTTAATGTTTCGGATTGTCTTGCCTTCTCTCGGTAACACCCTCATTTCTCTTTTTAAGGACACTTCACTCGCCTCGGCCATTTCGGTGAATGAACTCACCTATGGGGCAATCCGCATTAATGTCAATACCTGGCGTATTATCGAGGTTTACACGGTGGTCGGACTGATGTATTTGGTTACCTGTTACACCATCGCTGGCCTACTGCGCTTGCTGGAAAGACGTTTTGCCATGGTTAGATAAGGCTAGAAGAGAGGAACAGGGAGAATGCAGACTGTTATTGCCAGTTTTCCGCTTATTATGCGCGGGCTAGTCATCACGATTGAAGTATCTGTGCTGGTTTTAATTATTGGGACCATTGTCGGCATTGGCGGCGGGTTGTCACTTCTGTATGGAGGCCGCCCGCTCCGCTGGTTAGTGCGCCTTTATGTGGATACCATCCGGGGCATTCCCTTGCTGGTGCTGATTTTTGCAATTTTTTACGGTTTACCTGCTCTGGGTTGGAAAGTCTCAGCACTAACAGCCGCGGTGATAGCCCTGAGTATTTTTTGTGGGGGCCATGTCTCAGAAGTCATTCGTGGCGGCATAGATTCAATCCCCAAAGGACAAACCGATGCGGGTAAAGCCATTGGTTTGACCTTTGCCCAACGCCTGCGCTATATTATCTTTCCCCAAGCCCTGCGACGCATTATTCCCCCCTGGGTCAACACCGCTGTGGAGATGGTCAAAGCCTCTTCGCTGGTATCATTAGTGAGCGTAGTTGACCTGATGCTGGCTATTCAACAGATTGTCGGGCGCACCCGTCAAACCTTGCTGTTGTATGCCGTAGCTGCTTTGCTTTATTTTCTGATTAACTATACCATCTCGACCCTCGGCGTTCGGTTGGAAAAACGCTTCACTTATAATTAAGATTAGGGTATTCGTTCATGACCCAAAAAGTTGTCATTATTCAGGATTTAGTCAAACGGTATGGAGCTTTAGAGGTGCTGCGCGGTGTCAGCACGGAGGTTGATAAAGGCGAAGTAGTGGTCATTATCGGTCCTAGTGGTTCCGGTAAAACCACGTTGCTGCGCTGCATCAATTTTTTAGAGGAGTATCAGGCAGGCCGCATCTATGTTGATGGGCAACTGATGGGTTATCGCGAGCAGAACGGTACAACCGTAAAAATTCCCGACGATGCAGTGGCCAAACTTCGGGCTGATGTGGGGATGGTCTTCCAAAGTTTTAATCTCTTTCCGCATATGACCGCGCTGGACAATGTCATGCTCGGTTTGACCAAAGTGCGTAAGCTCTCCAAAAGTGAAGCCGAAGACCGCGCCGTAACCTGGCTCAAGCGAGTTGGTCTGGAAGATAAGCTCAAGGCCTACCCATCGCAACTTTCTGGGGGTCAGCAACAGCGGGTGGGCATTGCGCGGGCTATCGCCATGGAACCCAAAGTGATCTTATTTGACGAAGTTACCTCAGCCCTGGACCCGGAGTTGGTCAACGAAGTTTTAAAAGTGATGATCGATTTAGCCCACACCGGTATGACCATGCTCGTGGTGACTCACGAGATGCTCTTTGCCAGAGAGGTCGCTCATCGCGTCATCTTTATGGATGAAGGCGTAATTGTTGAGCAAGGTATGCCCCAACAAATCTTTGAACAACCACAAACCGAACGACTGGGTTCATTCTTGCACCGGTTCGCCAGGATTTTTTAAGAGAAAGGAGCTAAAAAAGAACTATCCAGAAAATTATAGCCGATTATTAAGCAAGACCAGGGAGTTTCCAAACTCTATGACAACACTAAATTTAAAGGAGGGTATTATGAAAAATCTAATCAATTTAGTCAGGGGAATTGCCTTATTAGCTTTTATGTTAACTCTGGCTCCGATCAATGTCCTGGCTCAAAGCGAAGTCACCTGCGATTCGGATGTTATTGTGCAGGCCGATGACTGGCTGTCGAAACTGGCCGACAAATTTTATGGCGACCCGCTGGCGTTTCAAGCCATTGCCGATGCTACCAACGCCAAGAATGTAACCGACAGCAGTTATGCCAAGATTGATAACGTCAATGTTATTGAAGTCGGCTGGAAGCTGTGTATTCCCACGGCGGAGGGCGCACAAGCTTCACTGGGCGCGGAAAGGCCGGTTCAGGTTTCGATTCTGAATAAGGAAATGACCAAAGAAGAAATCGCTGCGGCGATCCAGGCTGAAGGCAGCGTTGTGGTGGGCAACTGGACCTACACCGCCAACGATAACCTGGTGCAGGAATTCCAGAAATATGTCAAAGATACCTATGGCGTGGATGTCACCTTAACCTATGACGGCAGTCAGGCCCCCAGTACCTACCTGACCAGCCTCTATGCCGCCCAAAAGGCCGGCAACGCTACACCCTACGATGTGCTGGCCATTGAAGAAAATTACTGGGCCGACGCGATGAAGCAAGACGCCGTGGCCGATTTTCTGCCCTCCGGGCTGGTTCCGAACCAGGCTCTGGTTTCGCAAAAGTTCCAACGCGTGCCCACTGCCATTGCTTTCCAGGCAACGGCCTTTCCGGCCATTGTCTACAGCAAGAGCCGCGCCGGGACACTGACCAAAATCGCTGACCTGGCCGACCCGCGCTTTAAGGGCAGGATCACCCTGCCGCTGCCGGGCGACATCACTGCCGGTGGTTTTTTGGTGACCGTAGCGACCGAAATGGGCAAGGATTATAAAGATCCCCAACAGATGGTTGAAGTGGTGGACTGGGTGGTGGATAATATCGGGCCAAACGTGCTCAAATACACCAACGACAGCTCCGAAATGCAGCAACTACTGCGCTCCGGCGCGGTGGATGCGGTCGGCTTCTGGAACTCACTGGCTCGGCTGGAATACCTCGGCGGCAACGACGATGCCGCCCTGTTGATCCCCCAAACCGGCGTCTACCCGGCCAATGGCTACTTGTGGATACCCAAAGGCACGCCCCATCCGGTGCTGGCTCAAATCTTCATCAACTGGCGCATCAGCCCAGAA
>CAZRYD010000091.1:0-19761 GCA_964604225.1 uncultured Caldilineaceae bacterium | reverse complement strand
AGCCCCTCAACCCACTGGTTTACCTGGCCATTAATTTTCCGGGGATCGGTCAATCCCAACGCTCCCCGTAAGCTGCCGATAGTGCGGACCACCACATTCCGGGCCACCGATTGTTCCAAAAACAAGCCTTCGGTCAACCGATCTTCGGGAAGATAGCCAATTCCATGCGCGATGGCATCCCGATTGGAGCGAATGACAACGGGCTTCTGGTCTATATAAATACGACCGGACTCAATCGGCAGCATCCCGTAAAGCGCCAGGGCCAGTTCCGTGCGTCCAGAGCCCAAGAGACCGGTTACGCCGACAATCTCCCCGGCGCGCAGCTCCAAATTGATGTCCCGCAGCAGCTTGCCAGCGTTCAAATTTTCAACCTTGAACAAGGCCGGCTGGCTCAAGTCAGGCTCGAAATCGTACACTTTTTCGGTGATGGTATGCCCGGTCATTTCATAAATCAGGCGGGCGCTGTCATATTCACTCCGTTCCCCCACGCTGACAATTTTGCCGTTGCGGATGACCATAATGCTCTCGGAAATCTCGAAAACTTCATCCAGTTTATGGCTAACAAAGAGAAAGGCAATATCTTGTCGTTCCTGCAACTTTCGAATCACCGAAAACAGCACCCGGATTTCCCGTTCGGTCAGCGCACTGGTCGGCTCATCCATAATGATGAGTCGTGCTCTCTGGCGTAAGGCTTTAGCAATGGCGATGAGCTGCTTATTCGCCACCGATACCTCGCCAACCGTCACCTCAAGGGGGATATTCACCTCGATTTGGGCCAGAGCATTAGCCGCAATGTCGTGGACATGCCGCCAGTTCACCAGACGGCGTCCGTCGGCCAGTTCTCTATTCAGGGCAATGTTCTCCGCCACCGTGAGATTAGGAAAAAGAGAAAAATCCTGATAAATAACCTGGATGCCTTCACGAATGGCGTCAATAGGGTGAAGATGCTCAAATTCCTTCCCGTTGATAACCACGGAGCCGCTATCGCGCTCATACACCCCGGCGATAATTTTGATCAGAGTTGATTTACCACTCCCATTTTCCCCAACCAAACAATGAATCCGGCCCTGCTCGATGGTGAGATCAACATTCCGCAGCGCGTGGACGCCGGCAAAAGATTTAGAAATTCCGGTAAGACGTAAGAATTCGTTAGCCATAGAGATAATATTTGAAATTTACACAGTTTGCATGTCATTTCGAGGCCAGAGGCCGAGAAATCCCTCCGGACTCCGTTTGCTAGACGATTTCGGAGGGATTTCTCGCTCCTACCGTCGCTCGAAATGACATGGTTGCATAAACCCTATTTTATAGTGGAACCAAAATAAGTCACCAAAGAGAGCCTCTCTCCGGAAGAAGAACCTTCCGGAGAGAGGGAGAAAGGCATGTGATGAGACGTGATTAGAAAGGGTAATCCTTGGCGTTGGTCTCGTCAACATAAACTGCGGCATCACCGTAGAGGACTTTGCCCTCCCCGATTAGCTTGTTATAACCATCAATACTCAGGTCTGCACCTACACCCACTTCTTTGCCCTGAATCTTCATCAAGGCCATTTGGTTGCAGGCAGCGCCGGCCACTGCCGGATCCCAGAAGCCAATGGCATCAATCGCGCCGCTAAAGAGCAAATCACCGGCAATCGAGGGCAGGCTGGTGCCAACTACCGCGACTTCATCCTGCAGACCAGCTTCCTCAACGGCGCGGCCAATACCGGCCACGTCGGTGGAGGCGCTCCCCTGGAAGCCCTTGATGTTAGGATAGGCAGCCAGGATTTCCTTAGCTTTCTGGTAAGCCACCTCGGCATCGTCGAAGCTTTCGTTCTTATCGCCAACCATCGTCATGTTGGGATAGGCTTTTTTCTGCTGCTCAATGCCGCCATCCACCCACTCGTTGTGGGTTTTGGAGCCGAGGCTGCCTACAAACACGGCATACTCACCCTCTTCGCCCATCTCGGCAGCCAGGCGATCCATCAGGCCGGCCCCAAAAGCTTTGTTATCGAAGGCCTCGATATCGTAATCCATATTCCCCTGGTTTGAAGCTTCATGGGTCACAACAACGATACCGGCATCCATGGCCTTTTTCAGCACCGGATCAAGCTGGGTCGGGTCCATTGGGACAATGCAGAGCGCGTCCACACCTTGGGCAATCAGATCCTCGATGATCGGAATCTGCTGGGCCGCATCAGCTTCGGCCGGGCCGACCAGGGTGGCATTGACGCCATTCTCTTTACCCCAGGCAACCACGCCTTCTTCCATGCGGTTGAACCAATTGATCCCGGCAATTTTCACCACGGTCACAAAGGTGAGATCGCCTTCGGCAGCGGGTTTTTCGGCGGCAGCTTCTTCCGTGGCGGCAGGGGCTTCCGTAGCTGGCGCTTCGGTAGCAACGGGTGCTTGGGTGGCGGGTGCTTCGGTAGGGGCCGCCGGTGGGGCGGCCGGTTGAGCACCACAGCCGACCACAACAGCCACCAATAGGGCTACAAGCAAAAGGTACAAATACTTTTTCATTTGTTTTCTCCTCTTCTACTACTCTGAAATAATTCGATAACTGAACGTTGGAAAAGTGACTCTGAAGAGAGTCAGCAATAGGATTGACGCGAGTAGTTCACCTCCTTTCCTCATTAAGGTTTGGGAAATCTTTAAGAGATCACCGCTTTCAGCATAACCACCAACGCCTCACAGCCGGGATCAACCTGGCCCTCGGTGCGCTCGCCGACCCAACTGGCCCGGCCCACCTTGCTGCGCAGAGCGGTCACGCTGTCGCGGCCTGTTTCCGCTGCGGCCAGGGCGCTGGCCCCAGCTTTGGCCAGCGAAGCACCCTGTTCGATGGCAACGGCAAAGGCTTCACTGGCCGGGTGCAACGCGTCAATGATGGTTTTGTCGCCAAGCTTGGCCTTGCCCCGCTCCTGCATCCCCAGCACAGCCGCCTTGAACATAGCGACCAGATCCTGGCTGGAGATTTCGGTTTTGCCCATCACTTCCTTGCCCGCCCGCATCAGGGCTGTAGCCAGGAGGGTGCCCATCGTTGAAGGAGCAGCCTTGTTGGCCGCCATGCCAGCCGCCCCCAGAAACTTGCCAATATCGGAAATAGGATTAGCCTGGAGGTAAGCCAGCACGCCATCGGCTACTTTGGTTAGGGTAATGCCGGTATCACCGTCACCCATCGCCTGGTCAAGCGACGTTAAATAGTCGCTCTGCGTCTTAAGGGCCTGGCAAGCCTGCTCCAGGACTGTAACAATCACCTCACCTTTGATTGGTTCATCTACCATAGATTGAAACCTCGTTCACTAAACTTGTTTGAAAAAGGGAGTATTGGCCGGATGGTCCAGCAGTTCGGCCAGTTCATCATCCAGGCGGAAGAAGGTTAGCGAAGCGCCGGCCATTTCCATCGAAGTGGCATACTCGCCCACGTAAGCCCGGTGGATAGACAAGCCGCGGCCGGTCAGAATTTCGTGGACTTTGCGGTAAATCACGTACAACTCCTCAGGGGGAGTTGCGCCCAACCCATTCACCATCACCGCCAACCGGTCGCCACTTTGGGGCTGTAAATCGTCCAAGATAGCCGTGGTCATGCGCTCGGCAATCTGATCGGCGGGTTGGAGTTTTTCCCGCTTCATACCCGGTTCGCCGTGAATACCCATGCCGATTTCCATTTCGTCCTCACCGATGGTGAAGGTCGGCTTGCCGGCCAGCGGCACCGTACACGGCGACAAAGCCACACCCATGGTGCGGATATTCGCCAGCGCCTTTTCAGTCACCGCCACTACCTCGTCCAAAGAGCCGCCTTTGTCGGCCTTGGCTCCACCCACCTTAAAGGCAAAGACCATCCCGGCGACGCCTCGACGGCGGTCCGCTTCGGCGGGCGGAGCGGAGGCCACATCGTCTTTGACCAAAACAGTTTTGACGGTGATGCCTTCCATATCGGCCATTTCGGCCGCCATATCAAAGTTCATCACGTCGCCGCCATAGTTACCGTAGATGTAAACTACCCCTGCCCCGCCGTGAATCCGTTGGGTTACAGCCAGCATTTGGTCGGAACTGGGCGAGGCAAACACATCACCTACAGCACAGCCATCGAGCATGCCCTGGCCTACATAGCCCAAAAAAACCGGCAAATGGCCGGAGCCGCCGCCGGTAGCCAGAGCTACCTTACCCTGTACCGGCGAATCGGCTCGGACGATACAATGAATATCTTCAGTATAGGCTAACTGGCTGGGATGGGCCTTGACCAAGCCATCCAGCATTTCGGGGACAAAATCTGCGGGGTTATTAATAATTTTCTTCATTGAATACCACCTCCTTTGGGGGTTATTATGAGGTTATTGACTTAACGCGATGGTAAAGTTACACCTGGCGTAATGAACGTTCAAACAGAAACACCGCTAGTTTCTTCCAAAACGATCCCAATCAGGTCATCAACCGTTGAGATTGATTTACGTTCTAACACCCAGCGTTTGCCAATCTGAATGGCCAGGCGTTCGGCCACCGCGCGTTTTTCCAGGTCGGCGATACTGGTCAGGTCCCAAACATTGACAATACCCATCATCCGGCGCAGAAATTTTACCCCGCCATGTCCGGCGGTTTCTTGCAAAAGCCGGTGAATATAACCGCGCCGGTATTCGGCAAAGGCCGCCTGACCGCCTGGAAAGTCCCAATATTTCTCAGGGACAAGTTCACCCCGGTTGTTGTTGACCCAAATCTCATCAAATTTACGGGCAAAGTTATGCCAGATGTCACGAATCATATCCAATAGATACGTCTGGTAAGCGGCTCGTTCTTGCGGGTCCGGGGTGTGGCCGTAATGAGACAGAAAATTCAAGACAATGTTTTGTAACACTGCACCAATGTCGTAAGCCATCGGGCCAAAAAAGGCGAATTCGGGATCAATGACGCGCGTATCTGTGCCATTCAGCATGATGGAACCGGTGTGCAGGTCGGCGTGGATGAGGGCCTCACTATGATTCATGTAAGCTTCCTTCATCTCAGCGATGGCAATTTTTAAGGCTCCATCGGCCCTAACAGCCTGGACCATCTCATCTACCAGGGGGTTCCAATTATTTTCCGACGATTCCATGTAAGGATTGGTGTAAACAAAATCTTCTTGCAACTTGCGCAATTGCTCATTAACAAAGGTGGCCTGAAGTTGCTTCTTTTCCGGGCCGGTCAGATAAAGGTCCGAGGTAAAAAACAGCACATTAACTAAAAAAGTTGAGATGTGATCGGCAAAATAAGGGTAACGGTTGCGGGCAACCAATCCCTTGCGCATAATTTCATGCTCTCGCAGGTGTTCCATTATCACCAACGACATCTCTTCATCAAAATCATACACCTGCGGCGCTAGCCCGGGAGCCAGCTCATTGTGTTTGAGCAAAGACTGGGTTTCGTAGCGCATGCGCTCGCGCGTCAACGGCCAGGAGTCGCCGGCAACCCGCAGAAAGGGCAGGGCCTGTTTTAGAATGATCGACTCGTCAGGGTTGGCTTCATTCTGCACAATAAAAACCAGGTTCAAATTGCCATCGCCGACCTCCTTGACCAAAAGCCGGTCAAAGTTGGAAAAAACTTTCGCCATCGAAGGCCGTTGTTTGATGAAAGGAATAACGGTGAATTCATCCAAGGGATGGTAGGCCATTAGCTCATTCCTGCTTATTTTGGCGCTTTTCGGGGAAAAGGCTGAACACTCCTTCTGCGGTGGCCGGGCAAAGTCCACGTTCCGTAATCAGCCCTGTTACCAGACGGGCTGGCGTTACATCAAAGGCATAGTTGGCAGCGGGGCTATCGGCCGGAGTCAGCAGAACCTCGACGATGTCGCCATTATATAGCCCCTGGATATATTTAACTTCGGCCGCCCCGCGTTGTTCGATGGGGATTTCCCGAATGCCATCCCGTTTTTCCCAATCAAAGCTGGAGGAGGGCAGCGCGGTGTAAAAAGGAATGCCGTTATCACGCGCCGCCAGGGCCTTGAGATACGTCCCGATTTTGTTGGCTACATCGCCGGTGTACAGGGTGCGGTCGGTGCCGACAATCACCAGGTCAACCTGGCCGTGCTGCATCAGATGTCCGCCTACATTATCGGCGATGACCGTATGCGGCACTCCATGCTGCAACAATTCCCAGGCCGTCAGGAGAGCGCCTTGATTGCGTGGTCGGGTTTCATCTACCCACACATGAACAGCGATCCTTTCATCGTGTGCGGCATAAATAGGCGCGGTGGCCGATCCATAATCTACAAAGGCCAGCCAGCCGGCATTGCAATGTGTCAGCACATTCACCGGTTCGCCCCCTTTTTTGAGGCTAATCTCTTTAATGAGGGCTTTGCCATGTTCCCCCAGACGACGGCAATACTCGGCATCCTCATCGGCGATGGTGTGGGCCATCTGTAAGGCCGCCTCGATCATGGCCTTAATATCCGGGCCGGCCTGCTCGATGGCAGCCAGTTGGCGGTTGACCGCCCATTCCAGATTGACCGCCGTAGGACGCGTACTCTTTAACCTCTCACCGGCCAGTTTGATCTCGGTCATAAAGGCCTGTTGGGATGACCGGGCCGCCGTCAGCGCCGCCAGATACATACCATATCCGGCGGTCGCCCCAATCAAACCCGCGCCCCGCACGTGCATGTCCTTAATGGCCCGTGCTACTTCCTCAACGGTGGCGAGGTCTTCGATAACGAACTGGTAAGGGAGTTGGCGTTGATCAATGATCTGCACCATAGCAGGGTTGTCGGGGTGCAGCCAGATGGTCCGATAATGTTTTCCGTGAACGTTCATTGTTTTTTGCCGGCCTCAAAAATAATTAAAACATTTTAGGCAGTAAAGCATCCCAGATTAGTTTTTCATTCTGGATAGCGCTATCAATTTTATTAAGGGCCACGGTTACATAGAGCGCATCGGCAATGCTCATCTGCGCCAGCCGGGAGGCTATCCCTTCAATCCGGGCTTCACGGGCCACGCTCAACAAGGTGACATCGGCATATTGGGTGATAGGCGATTGGACATTACCGGTAATACAGATGGTGGCAGCGCCGCTGGCCTGGGCTTGCTTTAAAGTATAGACGGGGTCTTTGGAACTACCGGATTGAGAAATCCCTACCACCACATCCCCTGGCCCCAGCAAGGCTACTTCCATAAGCTGTAAATAGGAATCAGTTTGGGCTTTGCAGTTAAGGTCTAACCGCATCAGCATGTTATACATGCTCTGTACCACCGGGGCAGAGGTGCCGACCCCGACAATCAAGATTTGCCGGGCATTTTGTAACAGGGTAATCGCCCGGATCAGCGCCGGTTCATCCAGGACTTCGAGTGTGTCGTACAACGCCTGGATATTTGACATGAAGACTTTACGGGCAACGACTGCCGGGGGATCTTCTTCGGTGATGTCGTTAAGAATCACCTGGGTGGGGCTGGTGAGATCGCGCGCAATGGACAGCTTAAGGTCAATATAACCCTGAAAGCCGGTGTTTCTACAAAACCGTAGCACCGTCGTATCGCTCACCCCACAGATTTGAGCCACCTGCGCCATTGAAAGCGCTATAATCTTTTCCGGCTGCTCCATTACCCAATTGGCTACGCGTGCTTCTGCAGCAGCCAAGGCAGGTAACTTTGCCCGGATACGGGTGAGTGAATTGATTGAGTTACTTGATGAATAGTCTGTAGATTGCACCCATCACATCCTTTGTGGTGGTACAACTTTATTATAAGTTGTAATGTGATATTACCACGCCACTATAGTACGGACCCTTATCATTGTCAAATTGATACCGACCCTTGGCACTGGCTCATTAGATGGATTAGGAAAACCCGGAGCGAAGGTACTGAATTCTAATTATTTTAATGATTCTATAAGTTGCAGTATCGGCAGCGCGGACAGAAAAAGGGGATGGACAAAGTACGTAACCGCTTACGCAAACGGTTAGGGCTGAGATTAACCCAAAAGTCTTTGTCTGTCAAAGTAAATTGGTGGGGGTCAAGCCGACATTCCCAACACCGCCCGAATCTTTTGCAGCATCTCATCGGTGCGGCCTTTGACAAAGTAATCGGCGGCGCCTTTATCAATACAGGCTTTGGCTGTTTCCACCTCATCCCAGGCCGAATTGACGATGACCGGTGTGCCCGGGCTGAGTTTTTTGAGACGTTCCAGCAATTCCAGACCGGCATATTTGGACTCTTTGCCCTCAAAATTGGGCATATTCAAATCCAAAATCACCAAATCAAAGGGCTGACCGGCAACGAGGGCATCTCGAATCAACTCATAGGCAGTTTTATTCCCCTCGGCGGTTTCTACCTCAAATCCTTCTCTGAACAATGTTTTTTCGACGCTGCGCAATAAATTTTCTTCGTCATCCACAACCAAAATTTTGGGTTCTGTCTCCATTTTTCGGGTGGGCTCCCTTCAGCAAGTGGTTAGATAGACTTCAAAACGGGGATTGACCTAACGGATCGAATTGAGAGCTTTAGCAACTTCACTCAACAGGCTGGCCGGGGTGTAGGGTTTGGGCAGCAAATTACGCAGCCCCAGCAGCATGCGTACTTTGGTGCGCTCCACCCGGGGGTTTGACGAAACTGCAACCGTCTTTTTAATGGTCCCGGCAGCCTCAAGGGTTTGCATAATTGCCAGCGAGTCGCCTTCGGCCAGAATATCGTCAATCAAAATGAGATCATATTGACTGTAATTTTCGGCGGCATAATTCTTGTCAGAGGTTGTAACTTTATAGCCAGCGGATTTAAGTACCGCGCCGGCAAATTGCCGCCAGCTATCATCGTCGTCAATCAGCAGTATTTTAGCTTTGCCCGACTCGGCTTTAATTTTAGTTTCCTTGCTTGTGTTCACCGGCAAGCTGACGGTAAAGGTCGACCCCTCACCCACCCGGCTCACCACCGTGATGTGGCCGCCAATCTGTTCCAAAATCAAGCGACAGGCCGGCAAACCCAAACCCGCGTGACCTTTGATGCCTTTGGTGGTGTGGAACGTGACCCAAATTTTATCCAGATCAGCCGCAGGGATGCCTGCACCGCGATCAATGACCTCAACCAGTACAAAATCATCGCCGGGATTGCGGCGTATTTTGAGCTGAACTTGAGGATTGGCCTGACCTTCCGTCGCCTCGTAAGCATTTTTGATCAGGTTAACAAAAACCCGATTCAACTGCACCGGATCGGCCACCACCAGCGGCAGGTTCGAGGGAATTTCGAGGCTAAGCGGGCCCGGCAACAGGTCAAGGGTATTGATCGCATCTTTGAGCACATCGTCAACCATAACCGGCCGGGGGGCCTGCTCGCGGGCCGGACCAATTAAATCTTCTTTGATTTTCATAATCAAGGCGGCGGCATCGCTGATAATATCCAGGTCTTCCAGGGTCGACTCCAGGCTGAGCCGTTTTTCCAGCTTATCGGGGGTCAAATTGTTGAGGTTTTCGGCCAGGTCGGTCAAATCAGAATCAGCTTCTTTAATTGTAGCCGCCTTATCAAGCAACATCTGAGCCAGCGGGCGGCTCTTGACCGGCTCACCCACCTCTTTCAACAGGCCGGCCACCGCGCAAACCAGCAATTGCAGGTCATAGCGAATCCGATCCACCGTTGCGCCGATAGGTTCGGCCTTGTTGCCAATCCAGTGAATGGCATCGCCGGTGGCGGTGGCAATGGCTTCAAATGTTTTGGCCCGCAGCAACTCGGCGTGAGTTTCTTCCAGCTCGCGGCGCTTGGCGGCGTTGTCAAGCGCAATCGCTAACTGGTTGGCCATGGCCTGCAAGGAGGACACGTCTTCATCCGAAAAAGCCGCCCCTTCGACGCTTTGCACCGTTACCGCGCCAATCACCCGGTCGCGAATAGCCAGAGGCAGGGCCATTTCAGAGCGGGTATCGGGCAAAACGGGGTTGGGATACCAGACTTTTTCCGTGTCCACATCCAGCGAGATGCGGGCTTCGTTTAAGGCCGTACACGCCCCAATCATCGAATTGCCGCCCACCGCCAGCTTGTGGTGATTTTCGATCATAATGCGGCCCGGTTCGCCCCGACCCGCCCGCAGTACTGCGAATTCGCCGGCTTCGTCAATTAAAAAAACACCGGCATAGTAAAATTCGTAGGCATCACAAATAATGTCAACAGTTTTGGGCAATAATTCATCAATATCCAGGATATGGGTGATATTTTGGCTGACTTCCGCCGCAGCGGCCAGTAAATTTGCCCGGCGTAGGGCCTTTTCCAGGTTGATGTTTGCTTCAATTTGAGCTGGGTCCATGGGGTCTTCCCTCGTCTGATGAATAGAATGTTGGTATGATAATATAGGTAAAGTTATTTGTAAAAACTGAGCCTGAGGCTGAACTACGCCGCTTTATTTTCGTCGCCAGGGCGATAGATAGGCACGCGCAAGGTAAAAGTTGAACCGACTCCTACCTGGCTGCTCACGTCGATTCGGCCGCCCATACGCTCCATGCTCTGTAAGCAAGCCGGCAGGCCCAGGCCGGTGCCGCCTTTTTTAGCCTTGCTGGTGTGGAAGGTCAGCCAGATTTTGGTCAGCTCTTCTTCGGGGATACCGCAGCCATTGTCGGCAATATCAACGATGACAAAATCGTCGTTTTCCTGGCGAATCGCCACAAAAATATGGGGGCTTGGCTGGTCCTCCATGGCCTCCAGAGCATTTTTGACCAGGTTGATGATGACCCGGCCCATTTGGACCGGGTCAATCCGCACCGTAGGGACATGGCCGTCAATACTGTAGGAAACCGTATCGGCTGGGAGAGCAAAACTTTTGATATTATCCTTGACCACCTGGACAATATCGGCTTCCTGCCATTTTTGGCGGCGGGCCGGGCCGATCAAATCTTCTTTGATTTGCAGGATGGTGTTGGCGCTTTCCTCAATAATAGCCAAATCTTCCAGCACCGATTCCACATCCAGCATGCGCTGCAATTTTTTAAGCGGTTTGTCTTTGAGCTGGTCAACATCTGCGGCCAAATTTGGTCTACTTTGGGCCAGGTGTTGTCCGGCCTGGATGACTAATTGGGCCAGCGGGTCGTTTTTGATACCCTCATCTGCCCGGGCCAGCAAGTCGCTGGCAATAAAGAGAAAACGGCTAAAGTCTTCGCGAGTGCGATCCACACAGGCCGGGACCGGCGCGGCTTTATTGCCCACCCAGTGAATTGTCTCGCCGGTGGCCGTGGCGATACTTTCAAACGTTTTGGTCCGCACCAATTCCTGATTGGCTTTTTCCAAATCCTGCAACAACCGGGCATTATTGATGGCCACGGCCAACTGGTCGGCCATCATTTGCAGCGACGAAATATCGTCTTTGGAAAAAGCCGCCTCCTGCTCGCTTTGCACCGTGAGCGCGCCGATGGCTTTATTTTTGATAATCAGGGGCAGCGCCATTTCTGAGCGCGTTTTGAGCAGCACCGGATTAGGATACCAGACCTGTTCGGTATCCACAGCCAGCGAAATCCGGGCTTCGTTGAGGCCGGTGGCTGCTCCAATCATCGAGTTGCCGCCCACCTCCAGCTTATGGCCGCGCCGGATCAGTTCACGCCCGGCTTCGCCGTGCCCGGCCCGCAGCACGGCCCAGCGTTTGCCGGTTTCATCGGGGCTGTCATCCACCAGAAAGATACCGGCGTAATAAAAACCATACTCTTTGCAGATGATATCCACCGTGCTGTTGAGCAGCTCGTCCAGGTCTAAGATCGAGGTGATGTTACGGCTAACGACAGCTCCGGCTTGCAGCAGGGCGGCCCGGCGATCAGCTTGTTGAAAAAGTTGGGCATTTTGCTGATGCAGCCGGGCGTTATTGATGGCTACGGCTAACTGGTCGGCCATTGCCTGGAGCGACGAAACATCCTCCGCCGAAAAAGCCGCCTCCGCCGTACTCTGCACGGTCAGTGCGCCGATCACTTCGCCGCCGATAGCCAGGGGCAGGGCCATTTCCGAGCGCGTGTCGGGCAGGAAGGGATTGTTGAACCAGACCGCCTCTTTGCCCACGTCAAGGGCAATGCGGGCTTCATTCAAAGCGGTACACGCACCAATCATCGAACGCCCGCCGACTTCCAGCTTGTGGTTGTTCTCGATCATGATGCGGCCGGCTTTGCCGCGTCCAGCCTTGAGCACGGCCCAGCGTTTACCATCGGCCAGGGTTTCAATTAAAAAAATACCGGCGTAATAGAAACCGTACTCATCACAAATAATATCAACTGTGCGAGTCAGCAGCGTATTGAGGTCTAAAATGGAGGAGATATTGCGGCTGACCTGGGCCGCCGCATTGAGCAGGGTGGCTCGCCGTCTGGCCCCGGCCAATAAATCAGCAGGATTATCTTCTGCCAGCGATGCGCCCAACACCCGGTCTGTTTCCATAACCTAGCCTTTATAACTATTCTTTCAGGATGTAAAAAGTAATGAGGCTAGAGAAGATTTTCGGCCAGGTACCTCCTGGCCCGTTAGATTAGGTAGCGCAAATATCTTTTACATTAAGGCAACAGAGGCAATTATACTAAAAAATATGCCGGGGGGCAATCAGCCAGAAGATCAAATGAGGGCCTGTCCCAATTTTTAGGAAGACCCTAAAGGTTTTGAAAACCTTTAGGGTCTGCTACCAAAAATTTGGGACGCACCCGCCAAATGAGGCTCACTTTATTTTCCAGCTCAGCAATGTTATAATCTGACCGATTATGCCGGAAAATTCAGCTACAGACAACTACGCCGAAAAAATAGAAAAAATGGTCACCATGACCGTAGCGGCGGCCAAGGGAATTGTGCCGTTAGGCCAGGTGGTGCTGCCGATTACCCAGATTGCCAACAGCAATTTGGCCCCCCTGGAGGCGCGTGATTTTGCCCGCGCCCTGGCTCGCATTTTGCAAGGCGAACGTGACCCCATCAAGCTGGCCGAGGCGTTGACGCCCGAGCTGGCCGAGATTATCTGGGATGCGTTGGATCAGATTGACGCGCCGCTGCCCGAAGCGGACGAAGCCGAACTGGTCGGCCTCACTTTTGAAGAATTGATCGAGAAGGTGGCCGAAGCCTGCTCCGGCGAGGTGATGTTGTGGCAGCAACTCTGGCGCTTCACCGGGCAGTTGGCCAATGAGGCTAATTTGCCCCCCGAAATCCAAACGCTCGGCGCGGCGCTCCAGCGCATCCTGGCCGGCGAGCGGCAAAAATTTGTCCTGGATAACTTAGCCCCTGAGCATCGTTGGGCCGTCGAGCAGTTATTGGATTGGCTCAATCAACAAGCATTTGTGCCGCCAGCCTGGCCGAATCAACCCTCCGGCGATAGTTGCCCCTAAAAGTAACTGCCTCTAGCCCCGACTATACCCGTGACTATATTGGGACCTTTTCCTCGCTTGAAATTGCCTCAAAACCTGTTAAAATCTTAACAAACTGAACGGTGTCGCCAGAGCGGCGGCAGTTCCCACCTTACAACCTTCACCTGCCAATCGGGCGTTTAGCTGTTCTTGCTGAACTATAACGTCTCCTGTCTTGACCCCTGAAACCAGAGGCCAGACCCGCAGGGGACGTTTTTTGTTGCCAGATTTGCTATAGGAGTAGCGATGAAATCTATTAAATTTTCCTTGTCTCTCTGCCTCAGCCTCGTTGTCATCCTCGGGCTGCTGCCTCTCAGCGCCCTGGCTACCAATATTCTGACCAACAGCGGCCTCAATGACCCCTATCTCGACATCCCCGGCCGGATCTGGAATAGCCAAGCTGAAAAGATTGCCAGCGGCTGGCAGCCCTTTTACATTGCCGCCGACACGCACGACGCCAGTAATAATGCCAAAAAGCTCCATTGGATGAGTTCGGCTCAATTCGCTCTCTCTTTCGGCGGGATTGACTATCACATCGAAGGGAATCGGGCTCAGAACATGTGGTCCGCCTACAAATTTGATGCGGGCATTTATCAGCAAATCAGCGGGGTCACGCCCGGTCAGGGGTATGGCTTTGATATCGCTATGGTCACCTATTGGCGCGGTCCCGGCTACCCCGACAGCAATGGCAAAATGGTCAAGCAGGTCGGCCTTGACCCAAGCGGCGGGACCGACCCGACCAGCAGCAACATCATCTGGAGCGAGACCGACTCCAATGATAAAGCCTGGGTTTACCTGGATGTCGCCGCCACCGCCCAGGCCAACACCATCACCGTTTTTGCCAAAGTACAAGCCCCAGAAAACGATTCGGTTAATCACACCGACCTGGATATGGTTTATTTTGAGGCCGCTCACGTCGCCCCCGTACCGGCAACAACCTTGAATGTCTCCCCTAGCGGCGCGACGGTAAATCTGAATTGGTCGAGTAGCAGCCCGGCTCCCTCCTGGTCGCTCAAAGGGTATGAAGTGCAATATCGCGATCAGGCTGACAGCAATTGGACAACCCTCCAGGCCAAAAATAACACCAACACCAGCGGGGCGTTTACCGGCCAGCTCGGCCATACTTATCTGGTCCGGGCCAGAACCTGGCAAAAAATCAACGAAAGCTACCAAAGCGATATCGACATGCCGGGCGATTGGCGCGAACAAAGCATCACCCTGGGCGCGCTGGTCAGCGGGCAGGTGACCACCAATCGCGGCGATGGGGTCAGCGGCATCACCGTGACCGAGACCGGCAGCGGGGCTTCGACTACGAGCGGCAGCGGCGGTATTTTTAACCTGGGGCTGGCGGGTACAGGGCAATATACCTTTACGGCCAGCCCTGCTGGCGGCTGGAGCGCTCCGCCCCCCGTGTCGACCTCGGTTCAGCTAAACCATACCACCTATCTCTCTTTTACCCTGCGCCCGCCCGACAATGTTGTTGGCAACGGCGATTTTGAAAGTGATTTAAGCGGCTGGCAGGTGAGCGGAACTCCCGATCTAACCACGACCACGCAACACAGCGGCGTCGCCAGTGTCCGTTTGACCAACACCGCCGCTCTATCCCAAACCGGTCTGCTCTCTGGCAGCTACCAACCTGTGCTCTCTTTTTGGTACAAGTTAGAAGGCAGCGACAGCAGCGATACGTTTACGGCAGAGCTACTGGGTCCGGATGGGCTGACCCCAGTGAATACTTTCAGCACGTCCAGCAGTGGAGAGTGGCAACTGGCTGCCCTGCCCCTCAATCAAACTGAAGTTTATACCGGACCTGTGGGCGTGCGCTTTAGTCTCCAGTCTGATTCATCCCCTGCCAGCGTTTACCTTGATGAGGTCAGTTTGGGTGCTTCTTGGGGCGGGCCAATTCCAGCTTATCTGCCGCTTATCTTCAAGTGAAATTTTTGACGAATTATCGTCAATATGCTAAATTTGACGCAGTAGGAAGCAGCAGCAAGTCCCAGGTTTTAGCTACGTTACAGGAGCGCTCCTTAACAGCGTCGAGAGCGTTTTTTGGCGGGTTCAAATCATGGGGTTGTCCTGCCCTATGAAATTTGTAGGGAAGGAGGGAAGACTTCAATGAGCGAGCGCATCACCGGCACTGTCAAGTGGTTCAACACCACCAAGGGCTATGGCTTCATCACTCGTGAGGATGGACCCGATGTCTTTGTGCATTATTCTGCCGTTCAAGCCGACGGTTTTCGCAACCTCGCCGAGGGCGACCGAGTCGAATTCTCGGTAGAACAAGGCCCCAAAGGCCCCCAGGCGAGCAATGTGGTGAAAATCTAACCGAATACCATTGATTTAGCTCAAAAAACTCGCTCCCAGTTGGAGCGAGTTTTTTTGTAAAACCCTCAAAATATCCAAGACCCCAGGAGTTTTTGAAATTTCTGGAGTTTGCCAGTCTGGCTAAATTATTGACGTGATTTAGGGATTATGCTACCATCCCGAACCAATCAGCCTTAATTGCCTGAATTTTTTCCAAAGTTAAAATGATGATCTTTTTTGTAGGCGCCCTTTTTTCTTCTGGAATTATCTTTGTACTCCTCCTGGGGCATCTGATTCGACTTCGCCTGATCAAACTCTCGCCCCCCAGCAGTCAATTTTCAGTCGCGGTGATTGTACCTTGCAAAGGGGATGGCGATCCCAGTTTTGGCGAAAATTTACGCGGCATCATTGGTCAAGAGTATCCTGGGCCGGCGCAATTTGTCTTCTGCGTTGAAAGCCAGACTGACTCAGCCCTGCCGGTGCTATGCCGACTTAAACAAGAATTCGCTCAGGTAGAAGTCTGTGTGGCCGGGTTGGCCACTACCTCCGGCCAGAAAAACTTGAATATTCTCCGGGGGATGGAACAGGTTGAGGGGGCCGATATTTTTCTATTGGCCGATGCCGATATCCAGCCTCACCCCACCTGGCTGCAAGAGATGGTGGCTCCTTTTAGCAACCCACAAGTGGGCGCGGTGACCGGCTGCTTTCGGCGAGTGCCGGTGACGTCCGATTTTCGGCTGGGCAACTACCTGGCCGGCTTGTTTGGCGCCGGCATTGTCACCGGGATGACCCATGAGCGCATTGGGGGGCTGTGGGGCGGCAGCCTAGCCATCCGCCAGACTATTGTGGAGCAGTTTCAGCTACGGCAACGTTTGGCCACCGAAATTGTAGACGACGTGGCCATTATGCACGCGCTGCACCAACACAAAGTTGAACGGCGCTATGTGTCAAGCTGTACTTTAAAAAGCTATTGTGATATGTCGGCTCCGGCCAGTATCGAATGGCTGGCGCGGCAATTCCAATTTTCACAAATTTACTTTAAAAGATTGTATCTTTTTTATTACGCTTTTGGCCTGCCCTATGCCTTCTCTATCCTGGCTACCCCCTTGGCCCTGATTTATGGCCTGACCAGCGGCACTGGCTGGATTGTCGGCTCCACTGTTGCGTTTTGGGTGTCGGTAATGATGGTGGGCTGGCTCCTGCGCCTGGCGATCCCGGTCAACCCGGCCAGCGTTTCCCCACATGATCCAGACTACCGCCTGCTGCTCTGGCTGCTGGTTACGCCCGTTGCTTTTGTAGCCGGAACGCTGGCCCTGCTCAAAACGCTCTGGCGAGTCAAAGGCGGTACTCTGACCATGTATTGGCGCAGCATCGAGTATCGGGTGGATGTCAAAACGGGGAAGGTGCTGGAGATCATTCGGGAATGACACGTGATGCGTGAGGTTTTTACGCGTCACGCATCACGTTTCATCAATACCCCATCAACCCACAGCAGCGGGTGCAGACCGGCATGATCCCGTCGCTGCTGATTGAGCTGCGGAATTTGCGGGCGGCGTCGCTGTGCCAAATTTTGGTCACGGAGTCGCTCTTGATGTTGCCGACGATATAATCGTGGTAGTCGCGACACAAGCTGACATCGCCATTGCTGTCCACTTCCATGGTCATATAGATGCTGACGCATTGGTTGAAGCCAAATACAGCGCTGTGATCCTCGTAGTAGCGCCTCACC
This sequence comes from uncultured Caldilineaceae bacterium, assembly GCA_964604225.1. Taxonomy (GTDB): domain Bacteria; phylum Chloroflexota; class Anaerolineae; order 4572-78; family J111; genus DSQQ01. The sequence continues at coordinate 2,464 of CAZRYD010000091.1, read as the reverse complement.
TGTTCGCGTGTTTTAAGCCGGGGGTACATCAGCGGCGGGCAGCGGCCAATCTGGTTGGATAGACGCTGCATCTCCTCAAATTTGTCAAAGATAATGCCATGATCGAAATTTTTCCAGGTGCCGACCCAGCCCCAATGGGTGTGCGGTTCAAAACCAAAACGGCGCTTGAAATCGTCGCTGTGCTGCTGGGCGGATTGTTCGTCAATCCACCAAGAGAGATAGAAAATGTGGGCGTCGGCATACTGGCTGGTGAATTGGTAAATGTCGGCCAGGTAGTCAATGTTGTAGCGGGCAATCACCGAGATGGGCACCACAAATGGAAAAACCGAGTTGCGCCGCTTTTTCTCCTCACTGATGGTTTCCAGGGCAGCTCTGACCGCCTTGAAATTGTCTGTTTTGGGCGACACGCCGGGCCGCTGTTCATTGTGAATTTCAGCATCGGGGCCGTCAATGCTCAGCCAGAGAATCTTGCAGGTATCCATGATGTCGTCAACCCGCTCGGCGACGTTGGTGCCGTTGGTGACCATGGTAATCGGCATTTTGCGGTCGGAAATGTAGTGCAGCAGGTCGAGCAGGCCGGGATACATCATCGGCTCCCCGCCCCAAATGTACCACAGCGGCGACCAGCCCTGCTTCAGGATGTCGTCAACAAAGGCTTTATACATTTCCACCGGCACTTCCCGCTGCTTCAATTCCTTGAGCGATTGGCCCAGCAAGTAGCCGTTATCGCCCCATTGGCCGCAGGTATGGCAGCGCAGATTACACATATCGGTAATGCGCAGGCTAACCTGGCGCAGCTTGTCGGGCTGGCCGCTGCGGCCCCGGTCGGGCCGTCTCAAATTGAACGTCTCCTTAGCCAGTTGCAGCCCGGCCCCTGAAGAAAAGGTGGCCCAGTCATTGAGCATAATTTTGGCTAATTCTCTAAAAATATACTCCCCTGGAATTCTACTTCGCGCTTGCAGCATGATATTTCCTTTCTATGGCTTTTAAGATGTGTCAATTATTATCAACAGTTTTTGAAAAAAGACAAAAGTAAACTGTACCAAAGGACAGCCACGGCCTGTCCTTTTTGCTCCACCCAATCCAGCGAACTGCCGAGGCAGGGCGCCTATTCTTTTGGTATCAGGACTTTCGCTCGTATGTCATTTTGAGCGACCGCAGGGAGCGAAAAATCCCTAAAACGTCGGCTTGCAATCGAATATTTGAGGGATTCTTCACTTCGCTCCGCTCCGTTCACGCGAAGCAGTGACAAGCGAAAGTCCTAGGTATAATACCTTTGCACTTGTTGAATAGAACGCTGATTAAGACTGATTTGGCAGATTTACGCAGATAAAATTGAGGGAAAATCAGCAAAAATCAGTCGAATCTGTGTGATCTGCGTTCCATTTTTGGTCGCTCGTAAAAAGTGCAAACATAGTGATGAATCTAAAAACCTATCTAAAACGACTCAACTACAGCGGCCCACTCGACCCGACCGCCGAGACCCTGGCGGGTTTACACCAGGCCCATTTGCTGGCCGTCCCCTTTGAAAACCTGGATATTCACCTGGGCCGGCCCATCGTCCTCGACGAAGCGGCGCTTTATTATAAAATCGTCGAGCGGCGACGGGGCGGCTTTTGTTACGAGTTAAACGGCCTGTTTGCCGCTCTGCTGCGGCAACTGGGCTTCGGCGTCACCCTGCTTTCGGCCTGCGTGGCCCGCGAGAGCGGCGGCTTCGGCCCGGAGTTCGACCACCTGACCCTGCTGGTGCAGCTTGAGGAACGCTGGCTGGCCGATGTCGGCTTTGGCGAGAGTTTCCGCAAACCGCTGCGGCTGGACGAGCCGGGCGAGCAAGTTCAGTCAATGGGCCACTATCGCCTCAGTGTTGACCAGACGACCGCAGAGGTACGCTTTGCGAAAACCGCTGAGGTCTATGAGACCCGGACTCTCTGGGAGCGCGACGAAACCGGGCAATGGCAGCCACAGTATCAATTTAGCCTCCAACCCCGCCAATTGACCGATTTCGCCGGGATGTGCCGCTACCACCAGACCTCGCCGGAGTCGCACTTTACCCAAAAGCGCATCTGCTCCCTGGCCACGCCGGAGGGCCGGGTCAGTTTGAGCGATAGACGGTTGATTGTTTCACAAAATGGGCAGCGGGAAGAGCGGGAGTTGAGCAGTCAGGCAGAGGTCGAGTCCGCGCTGCGAGGGTGGTTTGGGGTGGAGTATGCCAGACCCTAAAGGTCTTTGAGACCTTTAGGGTCTTCAGGCTGTTTCCCGGTCGAGTTTTGAGAATCGCATCAGAATTGCCTATGAGCTCTCAGCCTCCCGCAGAATATAAATCTGCGGGAGGCTTTTTTAACCTTTACGAGTTATGCAGTTGAGTTGTAGGATAGGGCCTTGTGCCCGTTTATGGCCGCCCACAAGGGGCTAGACTACCTTGAACTGCGTAACTCCTAACCTTATCCGAGGCCCGTTCAACTCC
>CAZRYD010000090.1:0-19774 GCA_964604225.1 uncultured Caldilineaceae bacterium | reverse complement strand
GTGGACTGGCTGTGGCAATGCACCACCTGCGGCGCTTGCGCCGAGCAGTGCCCCGCGCCCGGCTAACGTGCCGGTACCTTTGCAGCGTCCCGTTCGAGCCGAATCGTTCACCGGCCGCGAGGCTGAACTGGCCCAACTTCTGGACGATCTCCAGCCGGGCCGGGTGGTAGCCCTGTGCGGACCGGCGGGGATTGGCAAAAGTGCTCTGGCCGCCGCCGCTGTTTGGAAATTGGCTCCTGGTCAGACCCCACCTACTGCCTTCCCTGACGGCATCTTTTACCACAATTTTCATAACCAGTCGCGGGTGGATATTGCCCTGGAGCACATCGCCCGTACCCTGGGCGAAACGCCCACCCCCACGCCCTACGAGGCGGTCCAGCGCGTTCTGGCCGGCCGGCAAGCCCTGCTGGTGCTGGACGGCGCCGAACAAGCCGACGACTTGGCTGGACTATTGGAATTGCGCGGCAACTGCGCCATTTTGGTCACCAGCCGCCAGGGTCACGAGGCTATCGGTCTGTGTGCGGAACTCGATCCGCTGCCGCCCGCCGAAGGAATGGCCCTATTGCAAGCCTGGGGCGGCTGGCGAGCAACCGACCAAAACCAGACCGGACGCATCTGTGAGCGGGTCGGTGGGCTACCCCTGGCTATTCGCCTGGCCGGGCAATACCTGTCGGCGCGCGGTGAAAGCGCCGCCGAGGTTCTGGCCTGGCTGGACCAGACGCCTTTAGCCGGTATGACGCCCAACCAGCGCCAACAGGAGAGTGTCTCGCTGCTGCTGGAACGCAGCCTGAGTCAAGTCAATGAGACAGCCCAGCAGGCGTTGGCGGTAGTGGGGCTGCTGGCGCTGGTGCCGTTTGAGGCAGAGATGGTGGTTAAAACGTTAACTATCGAACCTGATCAGGGGCTGCTGGCTTCGGTACGCAAGATCTTTAAACAAAAAAAATCTGAAGAAGCAACACCCGACGTGCAGCGGGCCTTGGACAAGCTGGTCGATTACGGTTTGCTGCGGCAAGCCGGCCAGCGCTATGAAGTCAGTCACAGCCTCATCCATGCCTACGCCCGCCAGCACCTGACCCCGCCGGCCAAAACTGTCCGGCGGCTGGCAGCTTGTTATATGGCCCTGGCCTGGGAACAAAGCGCCCTGGGCAAGGAAGGTTATACCCACCTGGACGCCGACCGGCCCCATTTAATGCGGATTTTAGCCGATTGCGTGGAGTTGGAAGATTGGGAGGCCGCCTACGGTCTGGCCGCAGCGGTTGAGGATTATCTCGACCGGCAGGAGTACCTGGCCGAGCGGGTTATTGCCAATGAGGTGGGCTTGATGGCCGCCTGGCAACTAGGCCGCCCCAACGAAGGGGATTGGTTGGGTAATCTGGGCGACACCTACCGCACCATGGGCCATGCCAAGTGGGCGATTGAGCATTTTGAACAGGCTTTGGCCACCGCTCGCCAAACCGGCGACCGGCACAGCGAAGGCAACAGCCTGGGCAACCTGGGGTTGGCCTATCGCGATCTGGGCCAGACCGAACGGGCCAAACAATACCTCAAACAGGCCCTGGCCATTTTTGAGAAAGTCCGCTCCCCCAGCGCCGATTATGTTCGCCAATGGCTGGCCGAATTAGAAGACAGATAAAAGGAGCAGCGAAGCTCAAATGGGTCAGTCAATCAGCGTTGGCTTTGAGAGAGCTTGAGTTTCTCTTTCTGGGGCTGGTTCAACTTCTTCCCGCCTAACGAGGCGGGAGGTAATCAACACGCCTACCACCAAACAGGCCAGGGCAGTCACTCCAAACATTGGCCGGAGGCCGAGGGCGTTAGCCAGGATGCCGCTCAGCCACGGCCCGGCAAACATGCCCCCGGCGTAAACGGATTGATGCAAGCCTACCGCCGTAGTGCGCTCAGCATCAGTCACGTAGCGAATGCTCAGCCCCATCAAAACCGGATTGTTGACCCCCTGGGCTAGCCCCAGAAAAAATTGAGCCACAAACAGCACCGCCAACGAAGGGGCCAACGCGGCCAGCCCAATCCCCAACGCCTGTAATCCGAAGCTGAGATAAACCAATCGCCGGGAGCCAATTCGGTTGGCCAGCGCCGATGCCGCCAAGTTGCCTAAGGCAATCACCCCCAAATGCATGCTGACCATGAGACTTTGGCTTGTGCCGGTCCCGCCCAACGTTTTCGCCAGAATAGGCATAAAGCTAAACGTAATCCCCCAATCGGCGTATTGGCTCACCGCCGCCAGAATAGCCGGCAGCAACACGTCCCGGCGAGTTACCAGGCGGCCAGTGCTGGACAGTGCTGGCCGCACTGAAGGGCGACGCTGCTCATAGGCCGGCAACACCAACAGCGCCGCCAATGCCGCTACGCCGGCGGCCAGGAAAAAAGTCAGGCCATAACCGCCCCAGTCGTTGAGCGAGCCGGTCAGGCTGGTGCCCGTCATCCGAGCCACCGAACTGACAAACATAAGGGCGGCGGTAGCCCGCACCGCTTCGTGGGCAGGAAACTGGCTGCTGAAGACGGCTACCAGCGGCACCCAGGTCCCAGCGGCCAGGCCGGTGATGGCCCGCCCGACCAGCAACTGATTGGCGCTGTCGGCCTGGGCGATCAACCACGCTCCCAATCCTGCCAGCGCCAGGCAGACCACGATGAAGGGTTTGCGCCAGCCCAGCCAATCGGCGGCAATGCCGATGGGCAGCCGAACGAACGCCTGCCACAAGCCATACATGGAAAGGATAATGCCGACCGTGGCCAGGTCATTCACTTTGCTTTGCACGTAGGTGGGCAGGGTGGGGATGTAGAGATAGAGAGACACCCAATAGAGGAAAGCGACGAGGATATACAGCCCAATAGCCAGCCGATGGCGGTTAAGACCCAGGAGTGAAGTCGTTGTAGTCGAGATTTTGTTCATAACCCCAGAACTCCAAGAAAGATAGATTTTGCAACAAGAATCGGGCAAATACGAGAGGTTTTCTTCTGAGGTTACTACTTTGTAACCAGGTGGCCCAACGAATGAAGATAAGACTCGATAGACGCCACAAAAGTCTTGGCATCGGTCAGAGTCGTTTCAGCTGTTAGAACGTCTATGGCGACTAATTCACCATAATCGTGAGTTTGGCGGCGGTCGAACGCCAAATGAAGAGCGCGGGAAAGCTCACGAGGAAATATACCAGTCTTTACAAACTCCCGATCAAAAAGGGAAATGACACTACTGTGTTTCGATGCACCTAGCTGCCTGGTGGCAAGAAGAGCTAATGCAGCATAGAACATAGCATAATAAGCCCGGTTGATAGTTCCTCGAAAGGCAACTTTACCTAGCAAGATTTCGCCCTCACGTAAGGTTTCATGGGCTTGTTCCATCCTGTAGCGTAGCAAATCTTCGAGCTGCTCCGGTTTCACGGGCGGACCCCTTCCCGTTCGACATTTAAAACCAGCGGATTGGCTCCCATTGCCCCGTGTTCGAGTTGGTCGCGAGTAGCAACAATCGTCGAAATCACCCGATCCATCTCAAAGCCGACTTCCCAGGCAATTTCGCTAATCTGCTGGCGTAGTTGTGGGGTCAGGGTTTCTACCTCAATGAATATATCCAGGTCGGAATCAGGCGTAGCGTTGCCCCTGGCCCGCGAGCCGAACACGTGTAGGTCGAGAATTGGCACAACTGCGGTTAAACGGCGTTGAAATTCTTGGGCAATTTGGCGATCTTCCTTGGTAAGCATTTTTCGACATCTTTCACTGATAAAATAACGATTGTCACCGCACTTTGAGCATGATATACTGGATACTATCAAACTGCAAAAGCTCCGTTCCGATGAAAATTCAGATGGATAAAAAGATCTGGAGGTGGGCATGGCAAATGAGGAACATTTAAGGATACTGAAACAAGGCATAAGAGTTTGGAATCGGTGGCGAGAAGCAAATATTGAGGTACAACCCAATCTCCGTGGGGCGAGCTTAGAGGGGGTAGATTTTCAAGAGGTAGACTTCAGTGATACGAACCTTGGTAAAGTAAATCTTCATAAGTCTAATCTTAACAGGGCGAACCTCAGGCTGGCCGACCTCGGTGGAACATACCTCGATGGAGCAAGTCTGCGCGAAGCTATCCTAACTGCCGCGTTTCTTGGAGGTGCAAGCCTTAATAAAGTAGACCTTAGTCGGACCAACCTAGGTGGAGCAAATCTCAGTGGGGCGAAGTTAAGTGGAGCAAGTCTCCATGAGGCATATCTTATTTATGCTGATCTCAGCAGTACTGATCTCAGTGAGGCTGATCTAAGCAAAGCTAAACTTAGCAGAGCAAACCTCAGCGGAGCAAACCTTGACAAAGCAAACTTTCGCGAAGCCGTTGTAGGATATACGATATTTGGAGATGTTGATCTGCGAGAAGTCAAAGGACTTGAGTCGATAAAGTCATTAGGACCATCAACCATTGGAATCGACACCCTCTACCGTTCAGTGGGTGAAATTTCGCCAGTTTTTCTCGAAAAGGTTGGTGTTGACCCTGATATTATCAAATACCTCGACACAATTAAGACCCCTGAATGTCCATATACTCTACAAATGTTAAACACCTGGATTTAGGATGGTCAAGAGTTGCTGATAGGAGTTAACAAGAGATTACGCCACTACCAAAACCAAGAAGCTAAGTATGGTTCATTACAAGTACCCTATTCCATCGTAGCGGAAATCAATGATGCTAAAACCAGATTTGAGGAAATTCAATCTCAAATCAAAGAATGGCAACGCCTCAAAAGTGTTTACTATTAACGTTTATCGCCAAATTCCCTCTTGTACTGCCTGCAAAAACAGCTCGGCCAGCGCGTCGGGGCGATGGACATGAATGTCGTGGTCGGTGGCGGGGAACCAGTGAATCTCGGCGCGAGGAAGGCCAGCCTGGGCCGCGGCTACCAACTTGCGCTTGTGTTCGGTCCAGGCATCGCCGCTGTCGGCCACACAGACCAGCACCGGCGCTGTCACCTGGGGATAAAGTTCTCGGGGCCGCTGCTCCCATAAGGCCCGCAAAATCAGCATATGATTGGGGATGTCGAGCCAGCGCCGGATGGCGCCATCGGGTAAAGTTTCAAAATTGGCCAGGGTCGCTTCGATACCTGTCTCAGGCCAATCAGGGTGGTTCTGCTGGATGCGGCTTTTTAGGGCCGTGCGAGACATGCCGTTCAAGTCGGGCGGCCGCAGTTCGGTGGAGACCGCCTCCCAGGTGCCATTGGGCCGGCTCTGGTGGTCGATAAAGCCGCCATCGACAAAGCCCAGTCCCCGGGCCAGATGGGGATAACGCGCCCCAAATTCCAGCACCACGTTACCGCCCCACGATTGGCCCACTACAATGGGTTGCTCCAGTTGTAGGGCCGACAGCAATCGGGCCAGGTCGGCGGTGACACTGACAAAGTCATAGCCGCCGCTAGGTTTGTCGCTCAGACCATGGCCGCGCTGGTCAACCGTCACCACGCGATGGCCGGCGGCGGCCAGACGTGTCGCCACAGCTTCCCAGGTACGGCAGTTGCTCGATAAGCCGTGCAGCAGAACAAAAGGAGTCTGGCGGCCCGGCCACTCTTGCACGTGCAGGGTCAGGCCGATGTCTACAAAGCGCTCTTGGGCGGTCACTTATTTGCCGGCCCCGTTGCCATTGGACTTGAGGCGATACAACAATTCACCCGCCTTGGGCACCAGCAGGATGCCTTCCTCTTCCCGACCACCCCACTCGTCCAGATTAATCGTGTCCGGATCAAGATAGCCCAGGCAGAGCTTGCGGCAGCGCGCTTCGGGGATGCGGGTGGCCAGGGTTACGTTGATGCGCGGCGACTCTACCCCGCTGGCGGCATCGTACTCGCCGATGCCGCGCAGGTGGGTGCTGTGGGCCAGCACCCCGCCAGGGTAGCGCTTGAACTTGTCCCACTGTTTCAGGAAGTAGTCCCGCACGTGGTAGCCAATCTCATCCAGCAGCTTGCCGTGCGTATAGCTGATTTCGTCAATGTGCGGCGCGTAAATGACCACCTCGCCGCCATCGGCGATGGCCGGCTCCATTTTGTACATGCCCTTGGCCGCCGTCCAGATGTCGTCGTACATGGTCGGCATAACCGAGAGCACCCGGCGATAGGGCCGCTCAATAAAGGTGACATGCAGTCTGGCCGACAAATCGGCGGCGGCTTCGTAGGCTTCCTCCGGCGGGCCGATATACAACCCGGCCAAATCCTCACCTTTAACGACCATACTGAAACAGAGTTTGGGCTTGTCGATAAAGGCAGCCGCTTTGTCAATGACCTGACGGACCGGGGTGTGCTTGGTGCCGATGACCTCGTAGCTGGTGATGACCGCGCCCAGCCAGTGGGAGAAATTGATCACTTCGGGCCCGCCAATGCCGGGGAAAAAGTATTTGTTGCCGCCGGAAAAGCCGACCACTTCGTGCGGAAAAGTGGGGCCACAGATGATGAGCTGGTCGTAGTCAAAGACCATTTTGTTGAGCCGGACGTCCACAGGCTGACTCATCAAGCCACGGGTGATCTCCTCGATTTCCGCCGGGGTAATCTGGCCCAGGGTCACAAAGGTTTCCGGCAGGTCCCAGCGATGATTAAAAATATTCACTTTGGCATACTTGCCCGCCCGCTCCTCAGGAGTCACGCCGACCAGCTTATTGATCGCCGCTTCACTCATGGCTTGGTGCGTGCCCAGGGCAATCAAATAATCCAACGCTGCCACGCTGTCCCCCAAATATTCAAAAAACAGCCGAAACATGTGGGGAATCGGCGCGGTGCGAGTACTGTCGGGGATGATGATGAGCACCCGTTTGCCGGTCAGATCGACCTGGCCCAACGCCGCCGTCAGCAATTCCCGGACTTCGGACTCGGATAAATAAGCGTTTTCATAACCTTTACCGATTAGCATTGCCACCTCCTTAAAATATGGGCAGGTTAAAAGTGAAACCTTTTGCTACCAGAATATTATACTCCGCTAAAGGCCAAGAAGCCACCATCCACGGGCACAACTATTCCGGTGACAAAGGCCGAGGCCGGCGACAGCAGCCACATAATCGTACCCAAGAGATCTTCAGGGGTGCCGAAGCGGCCCATCGGAGTGTGGGCGATGATACTTTGGCCGCGGGCGGTTAACTCGCCTGTGGCCTGATCCGTCAGCAAGAAGCGGTTCTGCTCGGTTAGGAAGAAACCAGGGGCAATGGCATTGACCCGAATGAGCGGTGAATACTCCTGGGCCATATGCACCGCCAGCCATTGGGTGAAATTACTGACCCCGGCTTTAGCCGCCGAGTAGGCCGGGATGCGAGTTAAAGGCCGGAAGGCGTTCATGGAGGAAATGTTGAGAATGACGCCCTGGCCCTGCTCAACCATGTATTTACCAAAAATCTGGCTGGGCAAAATGGTGCCGATCAAATTCAGATCAAAAACAAAACGCAGGGCATCCGGCGGCAGGTCGAAGAAGGATTGATTGGGATTGGTTGTAGCGCCAGGGTTGTTGCCGCCTGCGCCGTTGATCAAAGCATCAATCCGCCCAAAGTGTTCTATCACCGTTTCGGCGGCTTGTTGCAGGGATTCTGGCTTGAGCACATCGCCATACACGACGATAGCTTCGCCAATACTGGTTTCAAAACGGTGCATCAGGCGCTCGGCCAGGGCGGGATCACGGTCGATGATGGCCACGCTGGCCCCGCAGCCGACCAGGGCGCAAGCCATCTCTCCCCCCAATATCCCGGCTCCGCCGGTGATGACAATCGAGCGCCCGGTAAAATTGTACATTTGACTTAATTCGGCAAAATCCATGGGGGTCTCCTGATAAAATTTTTGTTTCATATTCAAGGACCCTAAAGGTCTTTTAGACCTTTAGGGTCTGGTGTTGTTAATGACCAAATGGACTGAGATGCTTGTCGAAGTGCGCTTCCAACATCTGATAATAGGTTTCCTCATCGCCGCGCAAGGTGGCAAAGAAAGACTCACGGAAGGGTGGATGGTTTAGCACCGAGCCAAAGGTGACATGCAGCACTTCGCGCCCGTGAAAATCATCCAAAAGCGCCGGCAGTTTGTCGTTGGGCCATTTGGCCACATCCGGCACTTTGGCCACTTCGGCGGACACGTGGTAGGTGGCGCGGTCGGTGGGGTAGCGTTCCAGGGCAAAGGTGGCGATTTCACGGAAGAGACTCGGGTTCAGCCTGGCGATGGCCCGCAGCGCTTCCAGGTAACTGGTCCCGGCGGTTTTGAGATGGACATGCTCGCCAGCCACCTTGGCGGCCAGGGGATAGATGCTAAATTTATCGGAGCCGGAGTGGAGACTGAGTTTATAAGGGCCGTAGGTTTGCGCCACTGCAAAATGGCGAGCGAACGATTTTTTAAATTCGGCCAGGTCACCCTTGTAATCCACGCCTTTTTCAAACTCACCCACATAACGGGGAGCCAGGCTGACCCACTTAACGCCCAGGCGTTTGAGTTCATGGACAATATAAACGTGCTCGGCCAGCGTGGTGACGGTTTCGGTTTCGTCGACGCTCATCTCCAGCTCAAAGGGGAGATCACCCTTGGCCTCCGCCAGGTGACGATACATGCTCACCGTGTGGGCCACAGCCCGGCCATACTTGGCCGCTGCCCGCAGCAGCTCTTCCCGGCTGATGGTCAGGCTGAAATCACCCAGGTCAAGCGACTTCTCGGCCAGCCGTTGTTCCAGGTCGGCAGGGTTACTATCCAGCGCCGCCCAGGGCAGCGCCCCGACTTTCTGCTGCAACTCGCTCACCGGGGCGGTGTTGGCGCTGTTGTCGACATATTCGCCGGGGTCGATGGTGAAAAAGGTGTAGCCGGCGGCCACGCAGAGATCAATATCGGCGGTGGTTTTGAGGTGGTCGGCGTCGGCTCCAAAGCCCTCGCGCCAGCCTTCTTGAAAAACGCCCCACATGGCCTCGTCCATGACCTGTTGGGGCGTGCGCCCGGTGCGGGCATTTTCCCGCATGGATTGCTGGGCTAGGATCGGGGCCATGCTTGAGTGGCGAATGGCCCGGATGTGGCCCGGCGTGGCCAGCCCCAGCCGGTCGCCGCAGCCGGCCGATTTGCGCAGGCCCAGCGGTCGAGCCACTAAAAAAGGCAGCCTGGCCCGCAGCGCTGCCGCATTCGCCGCCGACGTGGGGCCAATAGTTAGGGTTAGTTCAGAACCAGCCACCGTCACCGCTTTAGCCTGACCGGTAAAATCAGCGCGGCCATCCGTGGCTGTTAGAATTCCCAGGTATTTTTCGCTTTCCTGCCGGCCCAAAAACAACAGCGAACGCTGTAGGGCCACAATTGAGCGCGGATAAACTTGCAGACCGCTCAACAAGCCTAACTCGGCGGCCAGTTCTTGGGCTTGAGCTTCCGGCCAGGCCGGAGCCAAAGCGTCAGTTTGGATAGAGGTTAAGATTGTATTTGTCATCGTTATAAATTCCTTTTTGTCTGCCTCAAGAAAGATATTATAATCAGGGCATTGTTTAATCTACACCCTGGAGGTTTTATGTCTCACGTCGTCTCTCAGCCTGTCCCCCCTGTTCGCATCGCCCGGCCCGAAGCCGAACGGGTGGAGAACTTGATTTCCCGGCTAAAGCGCCATCCTCAGGTAAACCCGGCCCAAATCGGCGTGGTTCGAGCGCCGCTGCGCATCTGCCCCCTGGGGGCGCACATCGATCACCAACTTGGCTCGGTCACCGGCATGACCATCGATCAATCCATCCTGCTGGCTTTTGCGCCGACCACCGACGGCTCCGTTTATGTCGAGAGCCTCAATTTTGAGCCGGCTGTCGCTTTCCACCTGGACCAGGTGCCGGCCTACACCCCACGTGATTGGGGCAATTATGTGCGCGGCGCGGTGCTGGCCTTGCAGCAAACCCAGCCGCTGCAACACGGGCTGATGGCCGTGGTTGATGGCGAAATGCCCATTGGTGGGCTTAGCTCCTCGGCGGCAGTGACCATTGCCTACCTGCTGGCGCTCCAGGCCGTCAATCACCTGGCGGAGCCGCCGGAGCGCAACGTAGCCCTGGTGCGCTTCACCGAGAACCAATACATCGGCCTCAACAACGGCATTTTGGACCAGTCGGTCATCCTGTTCAGCGATCACGACCATCTCACCTTCATCGATTGCCAGACCCTCGAAGTTGAACGGATTCCCGGCCCTCAAGCCAACGGTAAATTTGAAATTCTGGTCGTCTATTCGGGGCTGACCCGGGTGTTGGTTGGGACCGATTACAACAATCGAGTGGCCGAGTGTCGGGAAGCGGCCCGCCTGCTCCTCGGCTACACCAGGCAACCCGAACCGCCGGATGCCCGCCTGCGCCACATCCACCCCGACACCTTCGCCGCCGAGGGGCACCGTCTGCCCACCAACCTCAAGCGCCGGGCCACCCATTATTTTAGCGAAATGCAGCGCGTGCAGGATGGGATCGCTGTCTGGCGCGCCGGTGACCTGAGCCGCTTTGGGACCTTGATGTCCGAGTCGGGCCACAGCTCGATCAATAATTATGAGTGCGGCAGCCCCCAGCTCATCACCCTGTACGAAACACTCCGCGAGACGCCCGGCGTCTACGGCGCGCGCTTCAGCGGGGCCGGTTTTCGGGGCAACTGCCTGGCCTTGATCGACCCGGCTGCCCGCGAGACCATTGCCGAAGCCATCCATCGCCGCTATCCGGCCAGCCACCCCGACGAAGCGCCGGCCTACAGCATCCACTTTTGCCAGCCCGATGGGCCGGCGCAGCTCTGCGCGGTGAGTTGACCATGCAAGCCGTCATTTTAGCCGCCGGTAAAGGCTCGCGCCTCAACCCGATTACCCTGAACCGCACCAAAGCCATGGTGCCCATCTTGGGCAAGCCGATTGTCGAGCGGGTTATGGAGGGTCTGGTCCAGAATGGTATCCATGATTTCATCCTGGTGGTCAGCCGGGAAGACGGCGAGGTGGGCCGCTACTTTCAGGAACAATCAGCGCTGGAGGTCAATCTGCAATTTGTCGTCCAACCCGAACGGTTGGGTATGGCCAACGCCTTGAGTCTGGCTGCGCCTTACATTCATGGCACCTTCATCATGTCGGCCTGCGATAACCTCACCCCAGCCAAACACGTGGCCGAGTTGTTGCAAACCCACCACGATCAGTCGGCCAACGCCACCCTGAGTTTAATGGAGATTGACCTGGCCCTGGCCGGCCGCACCGGCATCATCGAGTGGCACGATGGGCAAATTCGCCGGATTGTGGAAAAACCCGCCCCCGGCGAAGCGCCGTCCAACATCGCCAGCCTGCCATTGTACGTTTTTTCACCCAAAGTGCTGGCGTACCTGCCTGAGGTCAAACCGTCGCCACGGGGCGAATACGAGTTACAGGACGCTATTCAAATGTTAATTGACCGTGATGGTCGGGTCACCGGCGTGTTGACGCCCAGCCGCCTGCAATTGACCAATGCCGGCGACCTGCTGGCTCTCAATCGCCACTACTTGACCACCGGCGGCGACACCCCGCAGTTAGCGCCGCGGAGCGTTGGCCAGCACACCCACCTGATCACGCCCCTGCGCATCGAGGAAGGCACGACGATTGGCCCTGGCTGTGTTATCGGCCCGCGAGTTTATATCGAGCGGAACTGCCGTATCGGCGCAGACGTACTAATCAAGGATGCGGTTATTTTGCGCGATACGGTCATCGAAGACGGGCGGCAAATCGTCGGCGAAGTGGTATCGTGAGGCGTGATACGCGATATGTGATGTGTGATACGTGAAAAATTATTACGTATTACGCATCACGCATCACGAATTTCTTATAGTTTAAGACTCCTTAAATGCTCGATGGCCCGTTTAGCCCCGGTGTCGGCGTCGGGCTTGGGCATAAATTCGCCGGAAACGAAGCCGTGGTAACCGCTGGCAAACAGGCTGGTCAGAATGCTCTTGAAGTCAAGGTGACCCGCACCCGGATGCCAGCGGTTGGAGTCGGCCACGTGAAAGTGGAAGATACGCTCGCCGCAGGTGCGGATGCTTGCCTCGACGGACGGTTCTTCAATATTCATATGGAAGGTGTCCAGCAACAGGCCAAAGTTAGCGGCCCCAACCCGCTCGATGAGCTCCAGGCCGTCGGCCACGGTGTGGATCAGGTCGGTCTCATAGCGATTGAGCGGCTCCAGGGCGTAGCGTACCCCGTAGGGCGCGGCAGCGGCCGAACACTCCTGCAAGGCTTCGACCAGATAAGCCATTGACTGCTCATAGGTTTGCCCGGCCGGGGTGATGCCCCGAATCAGCCCCAAAATGACCACAGCTTTGAAACGCGCCGCCAGGGGAATGTGGCTTTTGATGCGTTCTATGGCCGCCCGGCGCACCGCCGGATCGGCGCTGGTGAAGGAAAGTCGCTCTTCACCCCAGGCCTGGCCGGTGCCGATGGCCGGTACAGTCAGGTTGAGCCGCTGGATAACCTGCTCCAACTCGTCCGGGTTGACCAATTTCGGATCGCGAATGGCTAATTCTACGCCTTCATAGCCGTAACTGGCAATTTTAGCCACATTGGCTTCAAAATCCCCTTTAAAAGCGACGGCTTGAAACTGCGCCGCGTGGGTGGATAAGACAATCGAAAGTTTCATCATGTCGGCTAAACTCCCTCGATAATTTGCACAAATCCTCTTTCCGAAAATGTTCAGGGATTTATATCAAGCGCTTCAGTCAAGCCTTGGCGCACACTCCGGCCGATCAGCCAACCGATCTGAGTCGCCGGCCCGGCATAAGGTAATAAATCCCCTTGCCCAGTGCAAGCGATGACGATGGAGTCGGTTGACGTGCCAGTAGCGGGGAAGCCTTCAGGTGTGCGGAGGCCCCGTGCCAGCAAAACGTGGGTCTTGGCTTCGGTGGCGGTAATAACGGCGTTGACCATGGCTGCCGGGGTCAGCCGGGCCGCCAGCAACAGGATAAGGTTGATCGTGCCCGGTTTAAGCATGGCCGGATAACTCAAGCCGGCCGCCGTCGGGTTACTTTTTACGCCAGCGGTAATGAGGGCACTAACAATCAGTTCACCCTCGCGGAGGGTTACGGCCCGAGCCTTCTGCAGGCCCACTGCCGTCATGAGGCCGACAAAGGGTTCGGCGATGCCTTGACGCTGGGCGAAGTTACGGAGGTCGCTAGCCGGGTCGGCGTGATGGTAATGCTTGTCAACGTGACGGTTGATAAGGCAGCGAGTCTGTTCCACGCCGCCGCCCACCACCGCCGAAGCCAGAGTTTGCAGAGGACTCTGGCTTCGCAACACCAGCGCTTCAGGAGTCAGGCTGGCGGTGACCCCGGGAAAATCAAAATTCAGCGACAAGTTGCTGTCTCTTTCGGCCCAACATGAAATAGGCCAGCGGCCCAACAAAATTGACAAAGGCCACTATCGTCCAGAGCAATTTGCTGCCATTGATCTCCGCAGCGGGACGGCGACGGATGTCCCACAGCGCAGCGACCAGCAACCCCACCTGAATAAAGCTCAAGAGAATGAAGGCTATTTTCTGGATGTCGCTCAGGTCTTGCCAGCGTTTGTTTTTGATCATGGCTTAATCTCTATGGAAAAAACCGGGGAATCCTTGAAAATCCCCCGGTTTTACCTCAACTCATCAAAACTGATTACCCACTCTCATGAGTTTTAACAAGCAAATTCGGTAATAGTAGCGGCGACCCTTGCGGTCGCCCCAGGTGGGGACAAGCCTCGCCGTTACCGTTAATTACCGGTTTTGAAAATCAAATCTCATTAGAAGGTCGAGCGCTGCCCGATCATGGGCAAGGCGTAAACCGATTTCCAGCCGGGGCTTTGCGGCTCGCGCAGGAAGGGTTCCATTTCCTCGGCGGTGCGCAGGGTGATTTCCTCGACGGGCGGAACTTTGCCGGCGGGGAAGGCTTCCAGGATGTCGTCGTGCAGGATGGTCAGGTAGCGCAGAATAGCGGCCAGCGGGCGTTTGGCTTTTTGGACGGTCGCGTCGGCGGCGTTGCCCACGACGCCTTCGGGGGTGGCGGCAATTTCGATAGCAAAGTGGCCTTCGCCCTCGGACCAGCGGCTGGGCCGGCGATAGGGGTCAACCGACTTGTCGAAGTGACCTTCCGGCAGATAGGATTTGCCCTGGGTGTTGACCGCATATTTCATATCCACCATGTCGGGGAAGAGGTACAGGCCCAGGGAGGTTTCGGCCTCACAGGCGTGGACAAAGGTGGTGCCGTACTCGCCGCCGAATTTCTTCTCGCGGAAAAATTCGCGCACGCCCCGGTGCCAATCGAGCACGCGGAAGATGCCGGGCAGTTGGTAGCGTTTCTGGAGTTCCTGAATGGCCGACTCCAGCATCCACAGTTGGCCGTGGTTGTTGATCAGGATTTGCTTGCGCCAACCGTCGTTCCACAACCCTAACATGGCATCAACCAGCATCTCGCGGGCAACGTCTTCGCGCACGATGCAGGTGGCCGCCATGCCCATGTGGTGGAAGGGGTGCGTGCCGAAGTTCAACGGCGGCAGTGACAGGGAGCAAGGCGCGCCGCGCTTGGCCGTGTAGCGGCGCACGCCTTCGATGATCTGGCTGACAAACAGGGTGTCGGTGGCGGTGGGCAGATGCAAACCATGATTCTCGGTGCAGCCGACAGGGATGAAGAGGATGTCGTTTTTGCGGCGCTCTTCGACGACTTTCCAGCGCACGGTCGTCTGGATGTAGGAGCCGGATTTGCCCCACTCGACCGGGGCGGGCATGCCGTACTCGGCCAGAATCGCATCAATCTCGGCGTCGCTGGCCTCCCAGATTTCCTTTTTCATGCGGCCAACGGCGTTGTCCTCAAAAAACAGGTCGGGCTGATCGGTTGCCAGCAGCCCTTCCGGGACAGCCATTTTTCCATTGGTGGTTGACATTTATCTCTCCTATGTTCTAAATTTAAGGTTTCAATAAACCGAGACCGCTGACCGCCGATAGCCGACCGCCAGTTCTTCACGGCGGTCGGCGGTCTACGGTCGGCGCTCGTATCGTCAGTTGGGGAAGACCATAACCTTGCCGTCAATACGCTTGGTGCCCTGCTCGATGGCGGCCACAGCGTCTTTGAGCGGGAAACGGGCGGTAATCATCGGGCTGAGATCGAGGCGGCCTGAGGCGACCATGCGGATGACGTTGGGGAAGTTTTCATCGCCGGAGTGGCCCTGCGCGCCAAACAACTGCGCCCGGCGTACTTGCATAGTTTCCAGGTACATCGGCACATCTTTGGCGGCCCGGCCAATCTGAACGATCTTGCCGTTGATGGCCAGACTCTTGACCATTTCCGGCACAGTCAAATGCGGCGCGCCGGCGGCTTCGACATAGAAATTGAAGCCTTCGCCCTTGCTCAGTTCCATCAATACCTCAGCGACTCGGATGGTGCGAGGGTCGTAGGTGTAATCGGCCCCCAGTTTTTTGGCTAACTCGCGGCGCTCCGGCATCACTTCAAAGACGGCAATCATGCCGGCCCCGGCAGCCTCAGCTAGGCCCACCGCCGCTAAACCAATTGGCCCGGCCCCAAATATAGCCACAAAGTGGCCGGGCTTAAAGCCGCCGGCCCGCGAGAACATGGCGTTGTAGGAGACGCAGGTCGGCTCGGTCATGGCGGCTACTTCATAGGCTTTCTTTTCGTCGCCAAAGCGTTCAGCGATGGCATTGATCTTCCAGGCATATTTGGCTCCGATTGCCAGATAATTGGCAAAGCCGCCGTCGGTGGTAAAGCCGATTTCTTCCAGGTTGGTGCAGTGGTTGGGGAAGCCGTTGCGGCAGGGGGTGCAGTGGCCGCACCAGATCATCTCTTCGACGGTGACCATGTCGCCCACTTTCAGCTCTTTGACTTCTTTACCCGCTTCAACTACTTTTCCCGCCAGCTCGTGGCCGGTAATCGCTGGGAATTTGGTCAGGCCGGGGTAGAGCATGTAGCCGTCGGCGTCGGTTTCATAAAAGTGCAGGTCGGAACCGCACACACCGCAAGCCTTCACTTCCAGCAAAATTTGGTCTGGGGCAATTTTGGGGTCGGGCCGCTCGGTGACTTCCAACTTGGGGTAGCGCCAGATGCTGCTGCCGGTAATAGCTTTGCCGGTCTCCTCTTCCCAGTCCGAGACATGGTAATCGGGCCGAGGACTCCAGGTAGCGTTTAATAATAGACCTTTCATTGTTGAACCTCCATTGGTTAATAAAATAGTTAATTGGTTTTCAATTGGTTTACGCACACGTGTGCATAAACCAGTATAACACAGGTTGTTGGCTACGTCAATATTTGAGTTAACGATTATGGCTTAAATTACTTTAGCAATCTTGTTCCCAAACTAAGTTTGGGAACAAGATTGCTGTGTATGAGGACCAACCACTTTTGATTGGCGATTAGTCTTTCCCCTGACCTAGATTAGGGTCCGCTACTTAACGGCAGATCCATCGGCTTGGCTTCGTCATAAGATTGAGTAGCCGCCAGACCAATCTCTAAGGCAGCCCGGGCGTCAAAGCCGCCGACGGCCGGGGGCCGGTCATCAAGGACTCGCTCGACAAAATCCAGGGTTTGAGCCAGGTAGGCTTCGCCGAAGCGTTCCATCAGGTAGGGGACCATGTCGTGACTGATGCCCTGGCGATTCAAAAGAAGCAGGGGTGTTTGGCGGTAGTAGCCGATTTGCAGGCAGCCGTCGGTCCCCAGGACCTCGGTGCGGATGTCGTACCCATAGAAAGCGTTGCGGCTGACCTCGACGTTGCCCAGCGCTCCCCCTTGGAAAAGCATGTTGACCACGGCGTTGTCAATATCCCCCACCGCCTTGAGTTGAGGGCAGGCCAGCAGGCCCCCTTCGGTATAAACGCGCTTAACTTCATCCCCCATCAGCCAGCGGCCCAGGTCAAAATCGTGGATGGCCATATCCAAAATCAAGCCGCCGCTGACTTGTGGGTCGGCGTAAGCCACATCGGGGCAGAAGGGGTCGCGCCCGATGGATTTGAAGGTAGTCGGCTGGCCGATGGCCTCGGCTTCGATCTGTTTTTTAGCGGCGACATAACCGGCGTCAAAACGACGCATAAACCCCGCCTGGAACATCACCCCATTTTTCTCGATGGTAGCCAGCATAGCATCGGTATCGGCCAGGGTTAAGGCCACGGGTTTCTCGCAAAAAATGGCCTTGCCTGCCTCGGCGGCGGCAGTGACCACCTCACGGTGAGTGCTGGTCGGGGAGATGACAAAAACGGCCTTGACCTCTTTATTGGCCAACACCTCACGGTAATCCGTGGACCAGGACTCGATGCCGAATTCGTCGGCAAAAGCCCGCCCGCGCTCTTCTAGCGCATCGGCTACGGCAGCAATTCTGGCCTGAGGTACTCGGGTCGCCAAGTGATGCGCATAAACCTGGCCCATCCGCCCCAGGCCGATGACGCCGACGGGTAGTTTTGCCTTCATGAAAGGTTTCCTCTATAAACGACCGCCGACCCATTCGGCACTCCCTTCGGTCGCAGGGCAGGCCGCTGACCGCTGACGACTGCGATTGCGGCGGCCGGCGGTCTCCCGTCGACGGTCACTCTAGTCGTAAATATCTCCATTTGGCTTCATCGCCCCACGCATGTGGGCATTGGTCAAATTGGCCCCATCCAGGTTAGCCTCAAATAAGTTGGCCCCCCGCAGGTGTGCTCCTTCCAGGTTAGCATTAGCCAGGTTAGCTCCTTTGAGTACCGCCTTGAGCAGGATAACCTCACTCAAATTGGCTCCACTTAGATTGGCTTCGGAAAGATACGCTTCACGCAGGTTAACTTCGAACAAGTTGGCTTCTTCCAGAATGGCATAATTGAGCCGGCCCTGGCGCAAGTTGGCTTTCACCAGATTGGCATGACTCATATTGGCGTAACTCAGATCGGCCTCGCTCAGGTTAGCTCCGGTCAAGTTGGCTCCGGTCAAGTTGGCTCCGGTCAAATTGGTTCCAATCAGGGTGGCACCCGCGAGATTAGCTTGGCTCAGATTAGCCTCGCTGAGGTCGGCGCCGCTCAAATTGGCTCCTTTCAGATAAGCGCCGCTCAGGTCGCAGCCAGCCAGCCAGAGCGGCCGGGGCCGGTTGAGCAAATCATAAATTTGTGATGAGGTTAGTTCGGCCATGACGCTTTACCCCTCACTCTTCCAGGCCCTGGGAAAATATTTCTTCGCTTTGTTCCAGGGCTTGCGCCAGTTGCCGGTCGGCTTCACCTGATTCCCCTCCTGCCAGGGAATCGGTGCGAGCGAATTCGGCAAGCTCGTGGCTCAAAGCATCCAACTCATCGGCCCCGGACATCATCCTGACCATTTCTTCACGCGCCAACTCTGTTTTGGTAAAGGTGCCAAAAGTCCGGCCCCGTTTTAGGATGGTAAATCTATCACCGACGGCGTAGGCATGGTGAGGGTTATGGGTAATCAGGATGACACCCAGATTGCGCGCCCTGGCCTGGGCCACGTAACGCAGCACCACCCCAGCTTGCTTGACCCCCAGAGCCGCGGTTGGCTCATCCAGAATCAACACCTTGGCCCCAAAATAAACCGCCCGGGCAATGGCTACGCATTGGCGTTCACCGCCGGAGAGCGTGCCGACCGGCTGAGCCGGGTCGCGGATATCAATGCCCATCTTGCCCATTTCTTCCCGAGCCACCCGGTCGGCGAATCTAATATTGAAGCGCTTAAAAATGCCCCAGCCTGCCGTCGGTTCTGAGCCAAGAAAGAAATTGCGCGAAATGCTCATCAAAGGGATCATGGCCAGGTCTTGATAAACGGTGGCAATGCCGTGATCCAGAGCGTCGCGGGGCGAGTTAAAGTGAACCTCTTTTCCTTCAACAAAGTAGTGCCCTTCATCGGGCGGGTGAACGCCGGCTAACGTTTTGATCAACGTAGATTTGCCCGCGCCGTTATCGCCCAGCAAACACATCACTTCGCCGGCATTGACCTCCATCGAAACATCCTGGAGCGCAATGACGCTGCCAAAATATTTGGAGATACTACGTATCTCAATCAGAGGTGAACTATTTTGACTCATTTTCTCGATGCCTCCGCCCGCTTCCTGATATAGTTGTTAATCAACACGGCGAAAACCAACATCGCCCCCATAAACACCTGGTACCAGTCCGAGTCGACTCCGGCATATACAATTCCCTGGCGGACCATGCCAAAGATGAGCGCCCCCAGGCAGGCCCCGATAGCTGAGCCATACCCGCCGGTCAGGAGCGTACCGCCAATAACCGTAGCGATAATCGCCACAAACTCTTGCTGCGTACCCCGCAATACATCGGCCGATTTTACATTAGCCACCTGGGTCGTCGCCACTAACCAGGCCGCAAAGGCCGTGGTCATAAACAAACCAATCTTCAGCCGGTTAACCGGCACTCCGACATTGCGGGCTGCCAGGGCCGACCCGCCAATACCAAAAATCCAATTGCCAATTTTGGTGCGCAGTAAAATCCAGGTAGCCACGGCGGCCACCACAAACCACCAGACAATGGCGATAGAAAAATTAGCTCTGCCAATGGGGATATCACTGGCGAAGAGGGTTCTGAGCAGGTTGTAGCCGGCCACATCATCAAGGCCGCCTATCTGGGTTCGACCGGTAATCAATCGAGTAAAGCCGATGGTAGCCCCCCGGACAATAAACAAGGCGCCCAGGGTGATGATGAAGGAGGGTAACTGAGTTTTTACAACCAGGTAGCCATTCAGAAAACCGACGACCAGGGCCAAGGCCAGGGCGATCAGTGCCGCCACAGGTAAAGGGATGCCCAATTCGGTTCCCAGGATGGCAATAGTTCCCCCGGGGGGGGGGGGGGGGGGGGGGGGGGGGGGGGGGGGGGGGGGGGGGGGGG
>CAZRYD010000089.1:0-19831 GCA_964604225.1 uncultured Caldilineaceae bacterium | reverse complement strand
GCCGCCAAGGTTATCGAAAATGTCGAAAAAGTGATTGTGGGCAAGCGGGAGCAGATTGAACTGCTGCTGGCGGCGATGTTGTGCCAGGGTCATGTGCTGTTGGAAGATGTGCCGGGGACCGGCAAAACGATGCTGGCTCGAAGCATGGCCGTCAGCATGGGCATCAGTTTTAAGCGGTTGCAATGTACGCCTGATTTACTGCCCAACGACATCACCGGCGTGTCCATCTTTCTCCAACACGAGAGCCGTTTTGAGTTCCGGCCCGGACCGCTGTTCGTCAATATTCTGCTGGCCGATGAAATCAACCGGGCCACGCCGCGCACACAATCGGCCTTGCTGGAAGCGATGCAGGAACGGCAGGTGACGCTCGACGGGGTAAGTCGCCCCCTGCCCCAACCCTTTCTGGTCCTGGCCACCCAAAATCCGGTCGAATACGAAGGCACCTTTCCCCTGCCCGAAGCCCAGTTGGATCGCTTTTTGATGCGGCTCAACCTGGGCTATCCTTCTCCAAGCGATGAGCGCCAAATTATCAAAAATCAACGCCGGGCTCATCCCATTGAGACCCTCGGCCCGGTGGTGGACGGGCAGGAGTTGCTCAGCCTCAGCCAACAAGTCACCGACGTGCATGTAGACGAGTCGCTGGAGGGGTACATCCTCAACCTGGTCCAAGCCACCCGTACCCACCCCGACCTGGCCCTGGGGGCCAGTCCTCGCGGCAGCCTGGCCCTTTATAAGACCAGCCAAGCTTTGGCCGCCCTACAAAATCGGGCCTATGTTATCCCCGACGATGTTAAAAAACTGGTCTTTTTAACCCTGGCCCACCGCTTGATTTTGAAGCCGGAAAGCCAACTCCGAGGCCGCAGCAGCATGTCGGTATTAACCGAGATTTTAGAGCGGACAAGCCTGCCGTTGGAGTGACAGATTTTGAGAAGAAGATGACCGTCCCTGAGCGAAAGGGTTTTTATAACAGAGGTGATGATTCTTCGATTAGTTTGAGACGGTTGGCGTGGTTGTTTCAGGTTGATTATCAAGGTGGTGAGCCGGTTTCGACTCAGCCGTGAAATGGCGGCGGAACGGGGAAAAAAGCGCTTTTATTAACACCAGCAAGGGTTTAAGTGCCCAATTGATTAAGGCATCACTATGGCCCATGCCCTCGCCAAGCCAGCCCAAGAATGGGTCAAAAATGTGCAGAAACTCAAAACGGGCATAAAGCAGACACACAACCAAAATGCTGATAGAGATGGCGAACTTGGTCAAGTGGCTAAAATGAAAGTCATATAGGTCAGCCAAAACCAACTCAATGCCAATGGCTAAGACTAAAATATAGGCAGCCGGTTCCAAGATAGGCTGTTTGCGAATCAGATGGGTAAAAACACCCGCCGCAAAACGCATGGTGATAATCCCCAGGGCGACACCCAGCAACACCACCCATAACTCACTGGAGAGGGCGACGGCCGCCACGACGTTATCAATGCTAAAGGCCAGGTCGGCCAATTCCACATTAAGCACAACCAACCAGAAACTTGCCTGCACCATACGATGCCCTTGAGCTGTCGAGCTATCGTCTATTTCCTCAGAAACGGACAAGTTTTCAAAAGCCAGTTTGATAAGATAAAAGGCGCCGACCAAGCGCAGCCAGGGGTTATTTATCACGTGTGTGGCCAGCACCAACATCAACCCACGCCCAAAATAAGCGCCCAGAAGTCCAACCTTAAGGGCCGCCTGCTGTTGCATACCCAGCACCCGGTTGGTAAATGGCTGTAAAAACTTAAGAAACGGCGGATAAGGCACCGTGTTATGATTGGGCAGCACCGCAACCATAGCCCCTAACACCGCCGCGTTATCTATTGACAGAATGCCCTCCAGAAAAATGAGCTGGACAATAATGAAAATGGGTGCAAGATAGGGGTGGAGGGCTAATTCTTCAAGAAACATCATATGGCTCGCTGTCTGTAAATTATGGCAGAAAATCTAAATAGCAATTATAATAGGCGCGATGAAACAAACAAATTTTGGAAATATTGTGGCTTTAGCCGGCGGCGTAGGCGGGGCTAAATTAGCCTATGGTTTATATCAACTGGTACTGCCAGAAAAACTGACTGTTATCGTCAACACCGGCGATGATTTTGAGCACCTGGGGCTGCACATCTCCCCTGATTTGGATACGATGATGTACACCCTGGCCGGTGTGGCCAATCCAGCCACCGGCTGGGGCGTTAAAGACGAAAGCTGGAATATGCTGGCGTCGCTGGCTCGCTATGGCCAACCCACCTGGTTTCAGATAGGTGACCGGGATTTAGCGACTCATTTATTGCGCACAAAATGGTTGCGTGAAAAGTACCCTTATAATTGGGTCACACGTGAATTGAGCCAACGCTTAGGGGTGCGTTGTACCCTCCTGCCCATGAGCGAGAGTCCGGTACGCACCATGATTATGACCGAGCAGGGAGAAATGGCTTTTCAGGAATATTTTGTGCAAAAACAGTGCCAGCCAGTGGTGAAATCGATTCGCTTTGCCGGAGTTGAGCAAGCCCAACCAAGCCGTGAAGTGGCCAGTGCGCTGCGCACCGCCGATGTGATTATTTTTTGCCCCAGCAATCCTCTGCTTAGCCTTGACCCGATTCTGGCCCTGCCCAACATGCGCCGGATCATTGCAGCCAGCCGCGTCCCCAAGATTGGCGTTTCACCCATTGTAGGCGGCGCAGCTCTGAAAGGTCCGGCCGCCAAAATGATGGCTGAATTGGGCCTAGAAGTTTCTCCCACCAGTGTCGCTCGTCATCTAAGCGATGTACTGACCGGCTTTGTGCTGGACCATGTCGATCAGGCGCATCAAGATGCTATTACCGATCTGGGCCTGCGAACATTGGTAACGGGAACCATCATGCTCAATGATGAGGATCGGGTCCGGTTGGCCAGGGAAGTCTTGGAGTTTGCCGCCGCATAATTTGTTATTTGGCCTTTTCGACGGCGAAACAGTTGACAATTAAAGGTTCCTCAAGATTGAGGACCGGCACCATATGATCTCCTATCCGAATCGCCAGGTAGGCGCTTTCGCTGCCGTCGAAACGCATAGCCCGGTCTACCTGAATCCCCCACTTTTGCCCCAAGTCAATAATGTTTTGAGCGTGCTCGCGCAAAGTCAACCCATACGATGAGCTGATAAACAAATATTTGCGATCTTTAGAGATAGCTGCGGTTAGCTTGGTCCAAAGAGTGGTGCGATAATGCCCCAGATTTTCCTGGTCAAACCACTCTTGTTCCGGGTTAAAATCATACCGGCCATTCCAGATAAAAAGTGGCCCACCGCCCCAGGAGAGAGAAGTTTTATCCCAGGCCGGCCGGCTGCGAATAACCCCAATATTAAAACGTCCATTCCGCTCGTAAAGAGCGGCCCGCCCCAGATGAAAGAACAAATCCTGGCCTATTTCGGTTTTGTTACTGCCGTTCAAGCCGTGGTAATCAGCCGTTGTCACTACCAAAGATTGGGACGACAAACAATAGGACGGGGTAATGAGCGTTCCCCGCTCAGAGGTATTAGGGATAATATTGCGTAAAATATAGCCCGACTCTTTGAGATCAATCACCACATGGTGGACGTTATTGAAGACGATGTAAACCACACCCGGCGCAATTTGATACGTTTCTTGCGAGAGGGCAATCTTTTGCAAACGAGCCAGCGTCGCCGAATCTGCCGAAATCAAGGCTGTAAGCTCGGCCTCGGAGAGTTTTTTATTCTTGGGACACTCAGGACAAACGCGCCGGCTTGGGGGAGTTTCTCGCAAAAACAAATCTGGGGTTTCTACTGCTGTCGGCAAGGCTATTGCTTGGGAGCCACAACCCGCAGCATTGCAACTATCGAGATCGAGGGTAGGCGTGGGTATAGGGGTAAGCGTGGACGTTTGCGTAGGGCTCGGGGTCGGCCGAATTTCTTCGGTGGGTGTAGGCGTGGCGGTAGGTGTTTTGCCTGCAGCCGGAGGTGTTAGCGGATAAACTTCGGGTGAGCCTCTAAGTGCTAGCGTGGCTGTCGCTCGCACCCCAGCCGCTACAAGCGATTGCCCCGCCCATATGACAACCACACATACCACCCCGACAATAATTAAAATCCCACTAAAGAGCTGAATTCTTTTCGATTTTAATAGATGTTGATTATTTTTTGGATATTGACTCATATCTTAAGAATAAGGTGAGGCAAAGAAGGAGGTCAAAATAACCGTAGAAATAAAGATAGGAGGGTTTCGATTGCAGCCATAATCGGCCATCACCCCATTATTTCAAATCGAGGCGCATGAGGTTCATCCCCATGATGGGTAATTTGATTGCTGATGGTAGCCATGGAAACGGCGGCGCTCACCAAGGCCAAAAAACCGCACAGGCCCATCATTAAGCGAAAGGCATCGGCGAAAGCTTCATCAATAGCCGTTTCAACCTGTATTTTTACATCGGGTGCAAGATTGGACGGGGCTATAGCGCCCCCTAGTTTTAGCTTCTCCTCTTGCAACAGCGCGCGATCCTGATCGGAGAGGGGAAGTGCTTGGGTTCGATGTTCCAGCGACGCGCTGAATTGAACCACCATTAAGGCCCCCAGGGTAGCGACCGCCAGCATCGAGGCGATACGTGAAGCGGCATTGCTCACCCCCGAAGCCAGACCCGACAGATGCGTCGGCACAGCACCCAGAGCCACAGTGGTGAGCGGCGCAACGGTGATACCCAGGCCAATGCCAAAAATAATGGTCGCCGGCAAAAAGGTTAGCCAATAATTGGCTGCCTCGCCCGGAATCATATACATGAGAAAGCCAACCCCAATAATAGCCGGGCCAATAATCATAAGTAAACGAGGTCCATACTTGTCGGCATAGTGACCCGACCAGCGTGAAATCAAAAAGAGCAAGATGATGATCGGCATAAAGGCCGCCCCGGTATTGGTAGCCGAGAATTCCTGAATTTGCTGCAAGTTAAGAGGCAGAAAAAAGAAGACGCCACTCATGGCAAAATACAAAATAAAAGTTATGAGGGTGATGCCGGAAAACAGACGATGCCGGAAAAGCTCCAGAGGAATCATGGGGTGAGGAGATTTGGTTTCAACGATGACAAAAGCAATGAGGAAAACCAGGCTAGCGACAATCGAGACCAGGACAGATGGAGCAGCCCAACCTCGCTTGGGTCCTTCAATCAGGCCAAAAATCAGGCTACCTAAGCCAACAGTAATTAAGGCCGCTCCCAGCCAATCCTGGCTTTCTGGAATTTTTTCACTTTTGCTTTCTGGAATATAACGATAGCTAAGAAAGAGGGTTGCCAGCCCTAAAGGTAGATTGATATAAAAAGCCGCTCGCCAGGAGACGTTATCAACCAGCCAGCCACCCAGCAGCGGCCCAATGGCGGTAGTCAGCGGGGTAAAAGCTGACCAGGTACCCACAACGCGCCCCCGCATCTCGGCGGGGAAACTGGCGTTCAGGATAGCCAGACAACCCGGCAGCATAATCGCCCCGGAGATACCTTGAAAGACCCGCGCAATAATCAACTGGTACAAATCGGTAGAAGCGCCACAGGCCACCGAGGCCAGCGTAAAACCGATCAAACCAATATTAAACAGTTTTTTGCGCCCGTAACGGTCGCTCAAAGAGCCGGCCACCAGAATTGGCACGCTTAAAAAAAGAATGTAAATATCAATTAGCCACTGCAGGCCGCTAACCGAGGCGTTGAATTCTTTTTGGATTTGGGGAAGTGCTACGGTAACAACGGTTCCATCGAGGAAGACCATGCCCGCCCCGATAATCGTAGCCGCCAGGATGAAATTTCCTTGCCAGGGGGTCAATTTTGGTACCGAGGTTATGTTTGACTGAATATTTTGCACTGGTAAAGATTTGTCCTTGACTTCGCCGGGCACGTAATAAAAATTACTGCCTCTGAGATTGGTAGGCAAGCTAACATCGGCTGGTCAGTAGAAACCTTTGAGATTTTACCAGCCTCTGGTAGACAAGGCAATTCAAGCCCTAGCTAACCGGCCGGCAAAATAAAAGCTCCGGTTTGGAGCTTTTTAGTTTAGATGGCCTAAGCAATAAACAAATCTTACTCACTCAGTTTTGTACCCCAACCATACAGAAAGAAATTAGCCGTTTGCTTAACACTAATAGCTAGATTATAGTCTTTAAACCGTTCCGTTAAATCAACCGGCAAATAATATACCTTGACCACTTGAAATTCCCGCCCATCGTTCAAGCGGCGGGTGATGGTAGCATAATCGCTTTCAGTCAAGTTGAGCTTTACCTCTTTTTTAGCAATATCTTTAGCCATGCGATCCATCATATCTCTGGCTGTTGAGGTTGGCTCTGGGAGCGAGTCGACAAAGAAAAATTTACCTCCCGGTTTCAACGCCCCGGCCACGGTGCCGATAAAATCGTAGAGCAGCGCCGGCGGAACGTGCGACAGCCAAAACCCCATAAAAACCGCATCATAAGCCATTACTGGCTGCCAGTAAAACAGATCAGTGAGCGTATACGTCACTTTGTCGCTCTGCACCCGGCGGCGGTTCAGTTCAAACATCTCTTCGGAACTATCCAGGGCTGTGACGTGCTCGGCTGTTTTGACCAACTCCTGCGTCCAAATACCGGTGCCAGCGGCCATATCTAAAACTTGTCCGGTCAGGTTGGCCTCGGTCAGAGCGCGCCGAACTTCTGCGGCCTCACTTTCCCATTGGCCGGTATGTTCTGGCCCGTGATCGTAGCGCCCCCGGCGAAAAAACCACTCATCGTATTCCAGCGCACGAGCCTGGTAATAAGCTTTTTGTTCCTCGATAACTTTGTGGAGAGTTTCGCTCATCAAATTTCTCCGCTTGCATAATCCGCATCAAGTTTAAGTACAGACGCAGGCGGTCCGTCACGACCTTAGGGCACATTATGAATTGTCTTCAACTTGGTCAATAAGGCAGATATATCCGGCTCCCGCCAGGGTGACGGTCCAAGTGGATCATCATGGCCTGAGTTGGCCAATAAGGCTCTAAAAACATTGCCGACCCCCATAGCCAGTACATCCAAATTATAACCACCTTCCAAAGTAAAGACAATCCGCCCCTGGCAAAGTTCAGCCGCCAGCTCAATTAAACTACGACACAACCAATGATACCCAGTCAGGCTCAAGCCAATATTGGCCAAAGGATCATCCCAGTGAGCGTCAAATCCCGCCGAGACTAAAATGAGTTCCGGTTGAAAGCGACGCAGGACAGGAAAAATTACTTCGCCATACAGACGCTTAAACCCCTCATCACTCACGCCCATAGGTAAAGGAATATTAACCGTTACGCCTCTGGCCTGGTCTTGGCCAATTTCGTCAAGGGCCCCCGTGCCGGGATAGTAGGGATATTCGTGGCTGGATATAAAAAGCACATTAGGGTCTTCAATGAGGACATCCTGGGTGCCATTGCCGTGGTGAACATCAAAGTCAATAATGGCGACCCGCTCCAAGCCGTAATCATATCGAGCTGCGCGGGCTGCTACGGCGACGGTGCTAAACAAGCAAAAACCCATCGCCCGAAGAGGTGTGGCATGGTGCCCCGGAGGGCGTACCAGAGCAAAACCATTATCAAGCCGACCCTCTAACACTGCGGCGGTTAAATCTACCAACCCCCCGGCAGCGCGAACCGCCGCCTCATAGGAGAAAGCATTGGCGTATGTGTCAGCATCCAACATGCCGCCGCCCCGCCGGCTCATCTCTTCGACCCGCTCGATATGGCGCGGATGATGGCAACGCATTAACTCAGCCCGCGTTGCCGGGCGGCTAGGAATACGTGTCAACTGGGGCAAAAGCCCATTCTTACCCAAATAATCCATTACCACCCAGAGACGATTGGCGCTCTCAGGGTGGCCCGGAAAATCATGCTGGGTAAATATCTCATCAAACACATAGCCAGTAGCCATAGCTCAACTGACGCCCTCTTGTCTAAAGTGTAGTCGGGTTAGGGCAAAAGTCAAACCAAATCATTAGCAGAAAATGGAAAAGCCACCCGAGAGGTGGCTTTTCAATAAAAGACAAGAATTTCTAGTTGGATAAAACTTAGAGGTTACCAACAATGTTGCTAAAGACGTTACCAACAACCGGGCCAAGCAACAGGAGAATAGCGATAACCACGATAGCGACCAAGACGAGGATCAACGCATATTCCACCAAACCTTGACCTTCTTCACGAGGGAGGAATAACATGTTTTATCTCCTTTCTAAAAGATTTATGAAATGAACTGGAGTGTAAACCCAGAAAAAATTGGCTTTATGTCATCAAGTTTGAAGATGACGTAGGGGTAGGGGTAGAAAACTGGTCGGAGTAAGAGAACTGGTCGGGGTAAATGGATGACTGGCCGAAGATCAGTTACTTGTCCAAAGAGCAGTGTAACACTATTACCATTTTTTTCTGGGTTCGAGTTACTTCACGTTATCATCATACAACAATTCTGGATTTTTGTGACCCCACAAAATTGGGGGTTTTTAAAGCTGAGGCCATTTTGCTCAGCAAGCCGAGTTCGTATTGTATCCATTCTTATAAGCTGGTATAATTTTGACAGTTACTGACCGAAGGAGTTGTTCCTCTACATATGGAAACTGTTAAAGAATTTGCCCATAAAGTCGTCAACAATGTCGAAAAGGTTATTGTCGGCAAGCGCGGTCCGGTGGAGTCTACTTTGCTGGCGCTGCTGTGTCAGGGTCATATCTTGATTGAAGATGTGCCGGGCACCGGGAAAACAATTTTAGCCCGCGCCGTGGCCCTTTCGATTGGCTGTTCGTTTCGGCGGATTCAATTTACACCGGATATGCTACCCAGCGATGTAACCGGCGTGTCCGTATTTAACCAAAAAAACCATGAATTTGAATTTCGACCTGGCCCGGTTTTTGCCCAAATTGTGCTGACCGACGAAATCAACCGCGCCACCCCTAAAACCCAAAGCGCCTTGTTAGAGGCGATGGATGAGCGCCAGGTAACGGTTGACGGCCAAACCTATCCCATGGAAAAACCTTTTTTGGTGCTAGCCACCCAAAACCCGATTGAGTATGAAGGCACTTTTCCTCTACCGGAAGCGCAACTCGACCGCTTCATGATACGCATCCACATGGGTTATCCCGACAAAACCAGTGAAATTGCCATTTTAAGCGCCCAACAGTTTGCTCATCCCATTACAACCCTGGAGCAGGTGGTGGCCCAAGACGAACTACTGGCAGCTCAGGCAGCCGTCAAACAAGTTTATGCCGATGACTTAATCAAAGAGTACATCATCAACCTCTCCACGGCTACGCGCAACCACCCTGATGTTTATCTGGGGGTGAGCCCTCGCGGCAGTCTGGCTTTATATCGTACGGCCCAGGCGCTAGCTGCCATTCGCCAACGCGATTATGTGATTCCTGATGATGTCAAATTTCTGGCTGAGCCGACTCTGGCTCACCGCCTGATTATCAGCCCGGCTGCCCGGATAAAAAATGTTGACCCGAAAGAAGTTATCCAAGATATTCTTTCTTCCGTGCCGGTACCCGGCGCACGGGTGACAAGCCGGTAGTAAAGTTGCAAGGTAACAAGCAGCAAAGTCGCAAGTAGCAAATAACATACTGATTACTGTTTATGGGAGAGTTTTTTGCGTAGTCTGGAACGAAGCTGGGTTCTCTTCTTAATGTGGCTGGCCTCACTGGTAGGAGTGCTATCGAGCGGGAGTCCGCTTTTTTTTAATCTATTTTATCTCTTCGGGGCTATTTTGCTGCTTTCCTACCTGTGGGCCTGGCTCAATGTGCATTGGGTCCGGGTCACCCGGCAAACCCACTCGCGCCAAGTACAGGTGAGCAAATTTTTTGAAGAACGTTTCATTTTAGAGAATAGCGGCCCGCTGCCCAAATTATGGATTGAGTTGAAAGACAACTCCGACCTACCCAGCCACCGGGCCAGCCGCGTCATTTCCAACCTGGGGGGTAAACGGCAGCAAAGCTGGCATGTTCGCACCCCCTGCTACCGGCGAGGACGTTACACCTTGGGGCCGATCTCCCTTTACAGCAGTGACCCTTTTGGCTTGTTTCTGCTTAAGAAAGATTTACCCCGCTCCTTCACCTCCCACGTGGTGGTTTATCCTATGGCCGTTGACCTACCGGCCTTTCAACCTCCCGTAGGGGAACAGACCGGCGGCGAAGTTATCCGCCGCCGCACCCATTATGTTACCACCAACGTCTCCGGTATCCGCGATTACGTTCCGGGCGACAGTTTTAACCGGATTCATTGGCCCAGCACCGCCCGTACCGGCCAACTGATGGTTAAAGAGTTTGAATTGGACCCGCTGGCCGATGTGTGGGTTTTTCTGGATATGGAAAAACGAGTCCAGGCCGGCTTAAGTTATGCCGAGATTCCCCCGCCCGTCTTGCCGGAGGTTCACTGGGAACGGCTGCCAAGTTTTACTTTACCACCCAGCACCGAGGAATATGGCATTGCTATTGCTGCTTCTTTAAGCAAACATTTTATAGCCCAAAACCGATCTGTGGGCCTTATCACCTATGCCAATGCCTATCATCGCGAGATTGCCCAAAGCGACCGCGGAGAACGTCAACTGACCCGCATCTATGAGATGTTGGCCGTAACCCAGGCGCATGGCGCTATTCCTCTGGCCGAGCTTCTGGCCGCCGAAGCAATGCGTCTCAGCCGGAATACCACCGTGATGATCGTCACCCCGGCGATTGACCCAGAATGGGTGGGAGCTGCTCGACATTTGATAGATCGGGGGGTCCGAGCCACTGCTATTGTCATTGACCCAGGCAGCTTCGGCATGCCTTATAGCTCCCTGGAAACAGAAATAGAGCTAACTGCCAGTTATATCCCTCATTATGTCGTCCATCAGGGTGACCCGCTCGACCAAGCCTTGGCTAATGTCCGGTCCGCGCGCTGATCTACCCCCTAAAACGCTACACACAGCCCCATACAACCCAAATAACTCCGGCAGAAGTTAGCTTTCGCTTTGGCCTGAGTTTTTCCGGAATCAATTTTCAGTCAAAGCGAAGGATTTCAGCCTCGCCGAGTATAAAGAGGTAGCAAATCCCAAAACCCCAAAGGAGACACGAGCGTGCAAAAATTATTCAATTTTTTCACCCGATTAATCAATGGGTCCTGGCATATCGTTCCGGCTCAAACAGTTGACACGCTGCAAACAGAAAGAGATCGCCTGGAAAAGCATCTGGATTACCCTTTAGCTCATCGAAAACTTACCAAAACTACCACTCAAGACCTCCAAAAATATCTAGATTTGGCCGGTTAACTCTTCTGAGTTCAAAATAGACCCTTTTTTAAGGAAAAATTTTACCCCCAAAACCAAAAAAGGGCTTGACATTTCGGCAAAACGTGTGATATACTGGCAACGTAATCTTAAAGAAAAGGAGTGCAGACAATGTCTAAATGCATCATCATTCTCGCTACGATGCAACGACGTTCCGACGGCGGTTTTACCGCTGTTCCTTGTCGTAGTGCGTCTGCTGACTCCGGGGTTTTAAGGTAGCCGTTAGAATCTAACCACAGAGCCGCAGACCACTACCGTCTGCGGCTTTTTTATTTGTGTACCGGATGGGAGTCCCTTTGTCCGGTCAAGCCGCAGATAAGCTGATCTGCGGCTTTTTGTTTGTCTTTGAAAAAAGGAGAGAGGAAAATGAACAAAAATTTAAGAGGATCACGCGCAGGTAGATATTACTTTTTGTAGTAGTTTGACCCCAATGTTACCGGCGAGAGAAATATGACAAAGGGGGTCATGAATGGTTGCCTATACTCTGAATAGCAAGTTGTGAGGAAAAATGCAACCCGACGGCCTATTATTAACTGATCAAAGCGGAAAATTATTACCGTTAATCATTGGAAGGGCTCAACAATGTCATTGCAAATGGAATATTTAATGCAAAAAGAAAAATATCAAGACCTGATCCGAGCGGTGGAACAAGACCGCTTAGCGCAGGTCGCCAAACTGCAAAATGCGGGTCAACGGGGACTGCATCGAGACTTGGCCGCCTGGACCGGCATCCAGATGGTTAAGTGGGGTTCAAAACTCCAGAATTATGGGAGTGTCTCAGTGGCGACAGGACCAACGTCGGCCGCTCAGACCGAGTATTTACCCAATTAAGTTTGCTAAAGAGGCGGCGTGACGTGGCTGTGAAACCATATCACGCCGCCGACAAGGAATGTTCGCTATGCAACAGTCACTTTTATACCCGCCCTTAGATTTAAAGAAAACAATTTCAGCCTATCGCTTGGTCGGGTTGTGGGGCTTGATGAAAGGCTTCCGCTTGACTTACCTGGGAGCAATAGCCAGTTTGGCTGTAGCCACCACCGCCAAAACGCTAACCTATTTGCTGCTGGCCTATTTTGTTGACCATGTCTTAACCCAAACCCAGCCGCCCGTACCGTTCTATTTGATTGCCCTGGGTTTTGTGGGTCTGGCTGTTTTTCAAGGCGGGTTTACCTTTATCAGCGGCAAATTGGCCGCCCGCTCGGCTGAGGGCGTGATTCTGCGGCTGCGCAATTACCTGTTTGACCACATCCAGCGCCTGCCCTTTACTTACCACGACCACACCCAAACCGGCGAATTGATCCAGCGCTGCACCTCCGACGTGGATGCTGTCCGGCGCTTTTTTGCCGAGCAGGCTATCGAGGTCGGGCGGGTGCTGATGCTCTTTACCATCAACTTCGCTGCCTTGTTGTCTATCAATACCCGGCTGGCCTGGCTGTCTATTCTCTCCTTCCCCATCGCCTTCATCTTTTCCAGCCTGGTCGCGCGCAGAATTCACACGGCCTACGAGTCGCACCAAGAACAGGAAGGAGCTTTATCGGCCACGTTGCAGGAAAACCTGACCGGCATCAGAGTAGTGAAGGCCTTTGCCCGACAGCAATTTGAGATGGACAAATTTGAGCGGGCCAACTTTGAGCTGTACCAGCGGGGACGGCGGCTGGTCAAAATGTTCGCCACCTACTGGCCGGTGCTTGAATCCATCTCCGGTTTGCAGATGGTGCTGGTTTTCTTTTTGGGCGCGCTGATGGTCATCGAGGGCACGATGACAATAGGCGATTACCTGGCTTTTGCCGGGCTGGTCATTTGGATTATCTGGCCCTTACAAGGGTTGGGGCGACTCATCACTCAGACCTCGACCGGGCTGGTTTCGTACAATCGTCTGGTGGATATTATCCGCAAGAATCGTGAAGACGAGAGAGGCGAGGAAACCAAGAGCGGCAGTAGTATAGTGATCCATGTTAACGGGCACGAAAGAGCGCAGGACGGCAAAACACCCACTGCCATCCGAGGTGAAGTAGTCTTCAAGAATGTCTCGTTTGAGTACGACGCCAACACGCCGGTTTTGCACGGTATTTCCTTTGCAGCCAAGCCCGGCCAGATGGTGGCCCTGCTGGGGCCGACCGGGTCGGGCAAAAGCAGCCTGGTGAATCTGCTGGCTCGCTTTTATGACTACACCGGCGGCCAGATTCTGCTGGATGGCCTGGAGTTGAGCCACTATCCCTTGCCCGAACTGCGCCGGCAAGTGGGCATCGTCGAACAGGAACCGTTTCTCTTCTCCCGCACCCTTCGCGAGAACATCGCCTATGGCGTCCGGCGCGAGGTGACGCAGGAGGAGGTTGAAGCCGCGGCCCGGGCGGCGGCCATCCACGACATCATCATGACCTTTCCCGACGGCTACAACACCCTGGTCGGCGAAAAGGGCGTGACCCTGTCGGGCGGCCAGAAGCAGCGCGTGGCCATTGCCCGGACTCTGTTGAAAGACCCGCGCATCCTGGTTTTTGACGACGCCGTCTCGGCGGTGGATACCGAAACCGAAGCTATCATCCACGCTGCGCTGGAACGGCTGCGCCAGGGCCGCACCACGTTTGTGATTGCCCACCGCATCCAAACCGTGATGCGGGCCGATCTCATCCTGGTGCTGGACCAGGGCCGGATTGTTCAGCGGGGCCGCCACCACGAGTTGATGGCCCAGGAGGGCATCTACCGGCGGATTTATGAGCTACAATCCAGTCTCGAGCAGGAGATTGAGGCGGTCAATGGGCGAACACCCCATTAACCAGGTATGTCTCGCCTTTAACCTACTAGTCCGTCAATGTTAAATTGATGGGTTGACGTAGGGGCGCACCCTTGCGGTCGCCCCGACGGGGCAGGCGCAAGGCCGTACCCCTACACGTCATTTTAACATTGGCAAAGTACTACTCTAAACTGTGAGGTGTGAAAACGTGAGAGGTAATAAAGATTCACGTTTCACACCTCAACAATTCAAAGGACTTTAAGCAATGTCTGACTTATACTTTGAAGAAGAAGAATTTACGACCCAGTTCAACGGGCAGACCATCAAGCGGATTGCGCTACAAGCCCGTCCCTATTGGAAGTGGGTCCTGAGCTTTATGCTGTTGATTGGGCTGGTTTCCTTTCAGGATGCCCTGTTTACCTATATCAGCAAAATGATCATTGACGAAGGGATTGTGCCTGGCGACAGGACCAGGTTGATCCAGTTGATCACCGTCTATACCAGCATGCTCATCGTGCAAGCCAGCGCCGTATTTGGCCTGATCTACCTGGCGGCCAACCTGGGCGAGCGTATCCAGTACGATTTGCGCCAGAAAATGTTCAACCACCTCCAGGTCTTGTCATTCTCTTACTTTGACAAAACGCCGGTTGGCTGGATTATGTCGCGCATCACTTCCGACGCCGGGCGTATTGCCGATTTGGTCACCTGGGGCTTGATTGACACCACCTGGGCCAGCTTGAATCTGGCCGTATCGTTGGTGTTTATGTTCATCATCAACTGGCAGTTGGCTTTGGTTATGTCGCTCATCCTGCCGGTCTTGATCATCATTGCCGCCCAGTTCAAGAAAAGGATCCTGACGGCGTTCCGGCAGGTACGCAAGCT
Source organism: uncultured Caldilineaceae bacterium (assembly GCA_964604225.1). Taxonomy (GTDB): domain Bacteria; phylum Chloroflexota; class Anaerolineae; order 4572-78; family J111; genus DSQQ01. Next base: position 4,936 of record CAZRYD010000089.1, on the reverse strand, counting down.
CAACTCCAAGTTGACCGGGGTTTACAATGAGAATATCACCGGCGTGCGCGTCGTCAAAGCCCTGACCCGCGAGGAGAAAAATCTGGCCGAGTTCGACGGGCTGGCCAGCAACCTGTACCGTTCGGCTTATCGCGCCGCCTGGCTGTCGGCCCTGTTCTTGCCGACGGTACAAATTGTGGGCGCGACGGCTCTGGGTGCGATTGTCTGGTACGGCGGCTGGCAAATCACCGTCGGCGGGTTGACCGTCGGCGGGCTGCAAGCCTTTATCTCCTACCTGACCTTCATGCTCTTCCCGATCCAGGACCTGGCCCGCGTCTATGCCGAAATGCAGAGTTCGGTCGCCTCGGCGGAGCGGATTTTCTCCCTGATTGACGCCAAGCCGGACATTGTGGACCGGCCCCACGCCGTCGATCCGGGGACCATCCGCGGCCACATCGAGTTTGAGCACGTCGACTTTTACTACACACCCGACAAGCCGGTGCTGGCCAATTTCAATCTCAAGGTCTGGCAGGGTGAAACGATTGCCCTGGTCGGCCCGACCGGCGGCGGCAAGTCGACCATCGTCAACCTGATTTGCCGCTTCTACGAGCCAAAGGCGGGGGTCATCCGCGTGGGTGGGCTGGATTACACCTCGCTCACTCTACACGGCATCCAATCGCGCATCGGCATGGTGCTGCAAACGCCGCACCTCTTCTCCGGCACCCTGCGCGAGAACATCCGCTACGGGCGGCTCGATGCCACCGACGCCGAGGTTGAAGCGGCGGCGCGCCTGGCCCACGCCCACGAGTTCATCGTGACCATGGAAAAAGGCTACGACTCCGAGGTGGGCGAGGGCGGCAACCTGCTCTCGACTGGCCAGAAGCAATTGGTCAGCCTGGCCCGGGCCGTGCTGGCCCAGCCCGACATCTTCATCATGGACGAGGCCACCAGCTCGGTGGACACCCTGACCGAGGCGTTGATCCAGCAGGGCATGGAAACCTTAATGAGGGATTGTACCAGCTTTATCATCGCTCACCGGCTCTCGACCATCAAAAAGGCCGACCGCATCCTGGTCATCGAAAACGGCCGTATCGCCGAGATGGGCAGCCACGCCGAGTTGATCCGGGCCAGAGGCCACTACTACTCGCTCTACACCAAGCAGTTCCGCCAGGAAACCGAGCAGCACCGGATTGACGAGGCTTTTGAGCAAGAGAAATCGGCGCTGGCCATATAAAACCAAGGCAGGTCATGCTTGCAGCGTGACCTGCCTTTATAAAGCCAAGTTGCTATCTTGTACCAACCACTGAGAATGTACCGCAGAGACGCAGAGTGCACAGAGTTTTTTCTCTGCGTCCTCCGCGCCTCTGCGGTAAAAATCTCTCAAGGCGGCAATTTTTAGCCAGATAGGAGCAAACCTATTTATGGAAATAACCCTGAGAGACATCACCAAGGACAACTGGCGGGAATGTATTGACCTGAAAGTCGGCCTCGGCCAGGAGAACTTCGTTGCCTCCAACCTCTACTCCTTGGCCGAGTCCAAGTTTGAACCGGAGTGGACGCCGCTGACGATCTATTCCGGCGAGACGATGGTCGGCTTTACCATGTACGGCCGCGACGACCGGGACGGCAGCTATTGGATCATCCGGCTCATGGTTGACGCCGCTCATCAAGGTCGCGGCTACGGCCGGGCAGCGATGGCGGAGGTCATCCGGCGGCTGCGCGCCCTTCCGGACTGCCGCGAGATCAAGATCAGCTTTGCGCCGGAGAATATCGCAGCGGAGAAGCTGTATCTGGATTTGGGCTTTCAGCGGACGGGCTTGATCGAGGAGGGGGAGGTGGTGTTGCGATTGGCTTGGTGAGGGATGAAGCTGTGGCTAAGAAATGTCTCCCTGGGCAGCACAAGACTCATTGATCTGTACGCTCACTCCGCCGCCGTATCCAAAATCACCTCAAACGTCTCCAGCTTGCTTTGGCCCAAAAATGCCTCCCTGGGCAGCGTGCCCGATTTGGCATGGCCCTTCTGAAACGCCTCCGAATTGACCCAGGCTTCAAAATCCGCTTGGGATTGCCACACCGTCAACACAATGTACGGGTCATCGGGGTTGGCCGGGCGCAGCACCTGGTTGCGCACAAAACCAGGCATCTTGTCCACCTCGCGGGCGCGGTTGGTAAAGCGCTCTTCAAATTGAGTTTTATATTCCGGGTTGACCGGGATGCGGTTCATAACCACAAACATATTAATAACCTCCACAAGCACGATATTTTAAGCAAGACGAATTTAAGCCTGGCTCAAGGCCAGCAGTTCGGCCAAGCCCTCTTCAATCTCGGCCCGGGGCAAATTGCCGGTGATCAGCTCCTGATCGCCTTTTTGCAGCAGCCGCCGATAAAAGGCAATTCCCTGGCTCACCAGCTCTTTGGACTCAGGTTCGGCCTCGAACAATTCATACAGCACATCCTCGGCCTCGGCATAGCGGCCCACACCCTCATAGTAGGGCCACAGCCGACGTCTGGTGGCCAGAGGCAATTCATACGCCGCTAATTTCTCGACGACAACGGGTATTTGAGCCAGATGATGCGGCAGATTGGTTTGGGTGCGGCTGAGAAAAGCGGCCAGGAAAAGGTTGAGAGCTTTCAGGTGGCGATAGTAGCTCTCCGTAAACTGCGCTTGCGCCGCCAAAATATCACCCTCGGCCTCCAGCAAATCGGCGATGATGATACATTTATCGGCGTCCAAGGCGTCGCCCACTTTTAGCATCGTGATGAGCGACTCGTCGGGCAGGGCATTAATAAACTTGGCCTCAAAGCCGCTCAGCTCTTTCAAGGCTTGATCGAGCGCCAACAACGCCTCCTCATACTTGGTGGCCTTTTTCAAAGCGGTGGCTTCGGTCAACACCCTGAGCAACTGCTCGATCATGCGCATAATATAATCTTGGCGGATCATCCCCAAACCTGCCTCTTGTCAAAACGCCACGGGCCGCCGCGCTAGCGATACAGCCCGTACTGCTCAATATATGCTCTCACCCCCTCGGCCACCTGATAACGAATGCTGCGCCCGGCTCGCACCCTGGCCCGAATATCCGAGGAGGACACCCCACTGACCGGCATCTCGACCCAATCCAGGCGGCTGGTAAGGCCGGGAATAGCCGTGGCCAGGTTGCTCAGGTCGGGGCGGTAGCCGGGCCGGTGGATGACCGCCAGGCGGCAGAGGCTGATTAACTCCGGCGCGTGGTACCAGGTGGGCAAATCCACCAGCGAGTCGCTGCCAACAATCAGAAAACATTCCTCGGCTGACAGGCCATGCTGCGCTCGAACCAGTCGAACCATATCAAGGGTGTAGTGTGGGCCGGGCCGCTCCAAATCTACCCGGCTCAGAACAAAATGAGGATTGCCGGCAATGGCTTGCTCGACCATCGCCGCCCGGTGCAGGGCCGGCGTCTTGGCCACATCCTGCTTGTGCGGCGGGTCGCCCGCGGGCACAAAGAGCACCTGGCTCAGGTCCAGCCTCTCTCGGGCTGTCTCCGCCATCAACAAGTGTCCCAGGTGAATAGGATCGAAGGTGCCGCCGAGAAGACCCAAGCTCATAAGTACGGAAGTATGAAGTATGAAGTAGGGAGTAAGAAGTAAGAAGTAAGAATTTTCCAAGAATCTGCAACCTGCAACTTGCTACCTGCTACCAGACCCATTCTAACTCCACATCGTGCAAAAATACGGTATCGCCCGGCTCGACCCCCGCTTCGCGCAGGGCGTCGTGTACGCCCATTTTTTCCAAAATGTGATAGGCCCGCATGATCGCTTCATCCAAATTCCAATAGGTCTGAGCGGCCAACTGCTCGATCTTAGGACCGGTGACACGCCAGCCGTTGGGCAGCTTTTCCACCTCAAAATGGTTGCCTTCGTCCAGGGTAAAAACGGGCACTTCCTCGGCAAAAAGCGGCTCGCGGGGCAGTTCGGCCAAGCGCTCAAAAAGTCTGGCCACCAGCGCCGGCACGCCCTGCCCGGTGACTGCCGAGATTTGCAGCGCCTCCAGCCCCAAGACTCTGGCTCGGGCCTGGACCGCCGGCCAATGCGCCGCCGCATCCGGCAGGTCAATTTTGTTCAACACCACAATTTGGGGTTTCTCGGCCAGCTTGGGACTGAAAAGACGCAATTCGTCGTTAATTTGGTCAAAATCGGCCAGAGGGTCGGGCACGGCCCCGTTGAGCAGGTGGACCAGCAGCCGGCTGCGCTCCACATGGCGTAGAAATTGATGGCCCAGGCCCGCTCCTTCGTGCGCCCCCTCGATCAGGCCGGGGATATCGGCCATGACCAGATCCCGATGATCCAGCACCACCACCCCCAGATTGGGCTGCAAAGTGGTGAAGGGGTAATCGGCAATTTTGGGCCGGGCCGCGCTGACCACCGACAGCAGGGTACTCTTGCCCGCATTGGGTACGCCGATGATACCCACATCGGCAATCAGCTTGAGTTCCAGAGTGAGCCACAACTCTTCGCCGGGCAGGCCACGTTCGGCGATTTTAGGGGCTTGATTAACCGAGCTGCGAAAAGAGGTATTACCCCGCCCGCCCCGGCCGCCGCGCGCCACAATCACCCGCTGGCCCGGCTCGACCAGATCGGCCAACAATTCCCCGGTTTCGGCGTGACGGGCCACGGTGCCCAGCGGGACAGGAATAACCGTATCCTCACCCATCGCCCCGGCCATATTTTTACCGCCGCCGTGCTCGCCCCGCTCAGCCCTAAAATGGCTGCGCTTTTTAAAATGGATAAGCGTGTTCAGGTGCGGGTCGGCCTCCAGGATGACATCCCCGCCTTTGCCGCCGTGCCCGCCGGAGGGTCCCCCGCGCGGCACATATTTCTCCCGGCGAAAGGCCACGACGCCGTCGCCGCCATCGCCGGCTTTGATGTAAATTTTAGCTTCGTCGAAAAACATAACCCCAACTTTTTGTCGGATATAAAGATA